>NZ_JAYKYV010000007.1:0-221114 GCF_035818535.1 Flagellimonas halotolerans
GCTTTTTTTGCCAAGGTAACACTTCACGATTCATTCTCTTTTCTTGTCTTTATTTTTATAGAATACAAACTAACGATTAGTCGTAATCCCTTGTGTATACCGCTACATTGGCACCCAAGTAACATAAACAACCAATCAGTAGTACAGGTATGAGAACATCACGATCATTGATCATTGCATTTTTAGGGCTGATTTCATTTCTTGGAATCAATCAGGCTAGCGCACAAGGGTGTGTTGCCATACGACATTTTTCCTCTTGTGTAGGGAATACTTTGGAGAATAATTTATTGGGTCCGGGTGACATTCAAATTGGAAGCAATTACAGATATTTCAAATCCTTCCGTCATTTTAGGGGAACCGAAGAGGAACCGGACAGGGTTTCCAATGAGACCGAAGTTATCAATCATTCCCATTCTTGGGATTTCTTCTTGACCTATGGAATATCCAACAGATGGTATGCCAGTATTACCATCCCCACCGTTATAAATACGCGTTCCTCGTTGTACGAACACGGACGCGATGAGCGCAACACCACTTTTTCCCGTGGCTTGGCCGATATTCGGGCAGGTGTTGGCTATTGGCTTTTCGATCTTGAAAAACACCAAAACGGAAATTTGGCATTGGGTTTAGGGCTTAAGCTGCCAACGGGAAGCTACAATGCCTCCGATATTTTTTACAATGTTGGGCCCGAAGGAGGGCCACAGGTGAGACCCGTGGACCAAAGTATTCAGCCCGGGGATGGTGGATTTGGGATCACCTTGGATTTTCAGTTTTACCAAAAGATTGCCGAACGATTTTTTGCCTACGGAGGTGGTTTTTATTTGATCAACCCAAGGGAGACCAACGGTACACGGACATTTAGGGAAACTTTGAGCCCAATTTTGGAAAATGAGGCCATTATGGCCGTTCCAGACCAGTTTTCACTCCGCGCCGGGGTAAGCCATAGTTTGGGCAATACCATTTCCGCCTCATTGGGAGCACGCTACGAAGGTGTGCCCGTGAAGGACCTTATTGGTGGCAATGAAGGTTTTAGAAGACCTGGGAACGTACTCTCCATTGACCCTGGAATCGCTTTTATGAAAGATAATTTTTCCTTGAACCTCAATGTGCCGTTCGCAGTGAGAAGGGAACGTCCGCAGAGTGTAACCGATTTGGAAACACAACAGATGACAGGAGAGCCTAGACAGGGGGATGCCGCTTTTGCAGATTACTTGATCAATGTAGGGGTCTCGTACCGATTTGCACGAAGCAAGGTAAAAGTTGACCCAAAACTAATGAATGAATTCAATAATTAAACTTCGATGACCCTTGCGAAAATACATTAAAGAAAATTTGCTGGCCATTTCCGTGGGCTTGGTATATTTTTGGTTTGGGGCATTAAAATTTGTCCCAAACCTTAGCCCGGCCGAAGATTTGGCAAAAAGCACCATGCATCAACTTACTTTTGGATTGATACCCGATGGGGTTTCCATATTCCTACTTGCCTTTTGGGAAGTAGGATTGGGTTTTTTGTTTGTGTTCGGATTTTTTAGAAGGCAAGCTGTGATTATGGCTTTGGCCCACATGGTATGCACCTTTGCACCGCTATTCTTTTTTCCGGGCGATGTTTTTGGGGAAGCACCACTGTCCTTGACCCTTGTTGGGCAATATATTATGAAAAACCTCATAATTATGGCGGTCCTTGTTTCCCTTTACGAAAGAAAAAAGGTTTTCGAAAAGTCTGGAGAACCAATAAGAAAGCAAAAATACAATTTGTCGAATCGTATATTAATCGGCAAAAACCTCTTCAAAAAAGTGTGACATACGCTGCCAAGACCGATCACTGGCCAAAGGGTTGTACATCATGCCATCATCAGGAGCATTGGCATTGGGGTTGGTAAAAGCATGTCCCGTATGACCAAAAACATCCATTTCCCAGACCGCATTGCGTTCGGTGAGTTCGTAACCCAAGGAAACAATGTCCTTGGGAAACGCCAACGGGTCTTCCCAACCGTGCAGTACCAATATTTTTGCCTTGATGTCCCCTTCGTGGTCCAGGCCGGGCGGGTCAAAGATTCCATGGAAACACACCGCCCCTTTGATGTCGGTGCCGGAACGGGCCAAATCCAAAGCGCATTTTCCACCAAAGCAAAATCCTATAATTCCAACCTTTTCGGTGTTGGCCAAATCATGTTCCTTTATTTTGTCGAGTGCTAAAAGTATCCGGTCGAGCAGCTCTTGGCGATCGACCAATAATTCGTTCATCAATGCTTCGGCCTCGGTCGCATTCTTGGCTCTTTTCCCTTTGCCGTACACATCAATGGCAAAAGCTAAATATCCTAGTTTGGCAAGTTCCGAGGCCTTTTTTGTTTCAAAGTCTGATTGGCCTACCCATGTATGGGAGACCATAACCACAGGGCGTTTGCCCTTAATGCTATCATCGTAGGCAACCACTCCTTGGTAAGATTGCCCACTAGTTGCATAAGTAAAATTGTCAGTTTGTATCATGCTGAGTTTAGTTATGTGTTGAGGGCTGTTAAATTATAGTATTTTTTGATTGGTTTACAATACCTCGGCCTTGAGAATGTAAACGTTTTGCCAGGGCCAATCGCCATCACCTACGGGAACATTGTTTATCGCGTCCACTACATCCATTCCTTCGACTACTCGGCCAAAAGGAGTGTAAGAGCCATCAAGATGATAGGAGCCTGGATCGGTAACCACAATAAAAAACTCGTACGGTGAGGCCAATTTATGGGGGTTGTCCCTCTCGCTACTGGGCATGGAAATGGTTCCCCGGTGATGTTTATGGCCTTTTTTGGCATCAGGAGGGAGTAGGTATCTTCCTATTTCACTCCGTTTTTGGGCTATTTTCCTGTCATCCGAGTTGCCCCCTTGAATAATAAAATCCTTCACAACCCTGTGGAACTGGGTACTGTCAAAATACTTTTGCCGGGCCAAATAAATAAAATTGGCTTTGTGATAAGGCACATCATCATACAACTCAATGGTGAAACTGCCCATGGTAGTGGTGATTTTTACCTTGTCCTTTTTTAAGTTTTTTTCGTAATCGAAAAAGAAGTCGATGGCATTTTCCTCGGTAAGCTTAAAGGGTTCTTCCTCTTCTTCTTCCATTACAGTATCTATCTGTGTTTGGGGAACAGTGTCCGTTTTTGCAATATTTTCCTCAACTTTGTCTTTGTCCTTCTTTGGGGATTCTCCGCAGGAAACGAATAAAAAAAATAATATACTTGTAGTTAAAGCCGAATGTCTCAACAGCATGGATTTTAATGAATTTTGTCAACGTGCCCTAAAATTAAAAAATCTCCCACTTCCTGGGGAGGATTCGCATCATAAAATGTCCCCACAGCTTCGTGTGGATTGGTTGAAGGAGAACAAAGTGCAAGATGTAAACCCCAAGCGGGCCGGGGTCATGGCGCTATTTTATCCAGATTTGGAACAAGAGACCCGCTTACTTTTGATACTTCGGAAAGTGTACCAAGGCGTGCATTCCAACCAAATCGGATTTCCGGGCGGAAAGGTGGAAAAAGAGGACAGGGACCTGATGCAAACTGCCCTAAGGGAAACCCATGAGGAAGTTGGCGTACCACCTACAGCGGTTGAGGTGATCAAGGAACTTAGTGAAGTGTATATTCCGCCCAGTAATTTTTTGGTAAGGCCTTACATCGGGATCTATCCGAACCCGCGACCATTTATCAAGGAAGAAAGCGAAGTGGAAAGCCTGGTCGAGGTGTATCTCAGGGATTTTTTGGATGATTCCAACCATATTGAAGAAATTTTGAGCACTTCTTACGCACAAAACATAAATGTACCTGCCTTTAAATTAAATGGTTACACAGTTTGGGGCGCTACGGCCATGATGATGAGCGAGATCAAGGAACTTTTACGGCAGGTGCTTTGAAGCTATTTTGTAAATTTGCAGTCAACAATCAACGCTATACATGGGTCTGTTTAAGAAAAATCCTTTTGGACATATTTTATTTTTTAAACGATGGCTGATCCGTATCGCCGGTATGATGACACACCAGCGTTACAAAGGATTTAATACTCTCGAGATAGAAGGGTCGCAGATTATCCGCGATTTGCCCGAAAACAATGTTCTTTTTGTGAGCAACCACCAGACCTATTTTGCCGATGTGGTGGCCATGTTCCATGTTTTTAATGCCAGTTTGAGTGGGCGGGAGGACAATATTAAAAATTTGGGCTATCTCTGGTACCCCAAATTGAATATTTACTACGTAGCGGCCAAGGAGACCATGAAAAAGAGTCTATTGACCAAAATTTTGGCCTATGCAGGTTCCATAAGCATTGAGAGAACTTGGAGGGCCGATGGTCAAAATGTGAACCGACAGGTGAAGTTCAGTGATATTTCCAATATTGGAAAAGCCTTGGATGATGGGTGGGTAATAACCTTTCCACAAGGCACAACAACACCTTGGAAACCATTGCGAAAAGGTACCGCTCACATCATAAAAAAATATAAACCCGTTGTGGTTCCCGTGGTTATTGATGGGTTCCGACGTTCGTTTGACAAGAAAGGGCTTCGTGTCAAGAAGAAAGGGATACTTCAATCCATGCAAATTAAAGAGCCATTGGATATTGATTACGACAACGAGTCGATTGATGCCATATTGGAAAAATTGGAGTATGCCATTGAGCAGCATCCATCTTTCCTAAAGGTAATCCCCCAAAAGGAGCTTCTTGCCTACGAGGAGGAAAACCAAAAAAGACGCTACAGTTATAAGGGCAAGTTGGACGATTAGACCTCTAACCTTTTAAGGTCGTTGTAGTTTTTCCTAAGTCTTTTTAGTAAGATACCGTAAAGTAATTTGTAGAACAGCCATATTAAAAATAGGATAGCGGCTATAAATACTACGGATATCCCGATCACCATGGCCCAAAATGTTATGCTGTCCCCGTCTTTGGATGCAGCTTCAACAATTTTCTGTCCCTCGGAACCATAAAGGAGTGCCCCGTACATGTTTATGATCAAATAGGTGGTGAAGATGATGAGATTGAACCAGACATATTGTGTTACGGTTCGTTTTACCTTTAAAATGGTCCGCATCAAATTCTTGGAGGAATCCGTGAACGATATTTTTTTGTAATTGATGTAAAACTTATAGATAAAGTAAAGGATAATGGCGTAGTTGATGATGTTAAGGGCCATAACGACCATATAGATATGCATGTCCTTTAGCTCCTGCATGGTTTCTGGACCGCTAAAAATAATATTGATACCCGCCCAGAACACAAACTCTATGATGCTGATATAAAAAATCCATTTAACTATGGATGATGACTTTTTTTTGGTCATCGGATAGATTTGCTCATAGGACAGCTTGGGAAGCTCTGCTTCCCGCTTCTGCCAATCTTTTTTCAAGAGCTCCAGTTCATCCAGCATAATCAAGGATTTAATATGGTTCTTAATTTATTTTTTACCCTGCTCATCTTCACTCTCGCATTTACTTCCGTAATACCCAAAGTTTCGGCTATCTCCGTGTAATCCTTGTCTTCCAGATAGAGGAATACCAAGGCCTTGTCAATATCACCAAGCTGTTTTATGGCGTCGTACATCAGTTTTAACTGCCGTTCTTCCGTATCGTCATAATCCGTGGCCTTGATTTTATGGAGGACCGACTCAAAATCCTGGGTCTTTACCCTTTTTTTTGATTTCCGGTACAAGGTGATGGCCGTATTCAACGCCACACGGTACATCCATGTACTAAACTTGGCATCTCCCCGAAACTTTGGATATGCTTTCCACAATTGAATAGTGATTTCTTGGAACAGGTCGTTGTGGGAGTCTTTGTCGTTGGTATAGAGACTACATACCTTATGGACAATATTTTGATTGTCCTCAAGTTCCGTCACAAAACGATGTTCCAGTTCTTTGTTCACTAAACGGTTGGTAAAGTTGCTTTAATTATAAGTATGCGGAAAGCAACATTTGTTACAGTGTTTGATGAAAAACCTATTTACGATAGTCCAATGCAGGAGGTCTGTTGCCCAACATGGGAATATACTTGAAGTCTTTTCCCCTTCTTTCCTCCAATTCCTTTTTGGCGGCCTCTATTGTTTTTGGGTTTTCAAAAATATCCATTGCGGTAAGGGCTATGGTTTTGGCGGCTACCATCATTCCCTTGGAGCCAATGCTCATACCTCCGGCAGCTACGGCTTGCCAACTGTGTGCAGGTGTTCCGGGTACCCATGTCGCCGTTCCCAGACCAGCTGTTGGTACGGTAAAACTAACGTCTCCCACATCGGTGGAACCAAATGCATTGGCTGTTTCTTTGTATGGTTGGATTTTTTCGGCAGTGGAAATGTCCGGTGCGCCTTTGCCCAAAGTTTTGGATATTTTTTCGGCAAAGGCCTTTTCCTCATCATTGTAAGTAACCCCACCTACTTTCACCAGGTTGTCGTACATTATTTTTTGCACGGTCAGGTTGGGCAGGAGTTCGTGGGTTCCCCCGATCATTTCATACTCCATGGTAGTTCCTGTTCCCATCGCAGCTCCTTCCGCTGCTTTTACGATCCTATCAAAAATATCAACGACCACATCCCTGGTGTTGTGTCTTGCGTAATAATACACTTCGGCAAAGTCGGGAACAACATTTGGCGCTTTACCTCCATCGGTGATTACGTAGTGAATTCGTGCATCTTCGGGGATATGCTCGCGCATCATGTTTACCATGGCATTCATGGCCTCTACGCCATCCAATGCCGAACGTCCCATTTGTGGTGCGGCCGCGGCGTGCGCAGAAACCCCATGGAACCTGAATTTGGCGGATTTGTTGGCCAATGCGGCACCGGCACTGGCGGCATTTGCCGAACTTGGGTGCCAATGCAAGGCCACGTCCACATCATCGAACACGCCTTCGCGAACCATATAAACTTTACCGGAACCACCTTCTTCGGCCGGGCATCCGTAAAAGCGAATGGTCCCTTTAATGTTGTTGGCATCCATCCAGTCCTTTACCGAAATCGCCGCAGCGGTGGATGCCGTTCCAAACAAGTGGTGCCCACAGGCATGACCGGCAGCCCCACCAGCGGATTTTTTCTCTGGAACAGCCTCTTGAGAAAGGCCGGGCAAGGCATCGTATTCCCCCAAAATACCAATTACAGGATACCCAGATCCATATTCGGCTTTAAAAGCCGTTGGGATACCGGCAATCCCTGTTTCGATGGAGAACCCGGCATCGGAAAGGGTTTTTTGTAAAAGGGCGGAACTTTGCTCTTCCAAATATCCCATTTCAGCCAAGTCCCATATTTCATGGGCAATTTCAGTATACTTTTCAGATTTTGAATCTAAAGCCTTGATTACATCGTTTTTCTTTTTTTGGGCATGGATACCCATAGTGCACAACAATAGCAGTGCACCTAGCGGGAGAATTTTTTTCATGGGTCGAAGTTTTTTTGAGTTAGATGCTAAAGATACAAAAAAACCAGGCCTGGGATGACCCGCTCAAACAGGTAATACTTAAATTTGTCGGTATGTCGAGCATGAACATTCCTCAATCCAGTTATCCAAGAGTCGTAATTATAGGCGGCGGTTTTGGAGGCATTGCATTAGCCAAAAAATTAAGTAAAAAAGAAGCCCAAGTGGTTCTGTTGGATAAACACAATTACCACAATTTTCAACCCTTGCTGTATCAAGTGTCCACAGGTGGGCTGGAACCTGATTCCATTGCATACCCCATCAGAAAGGTGTTGCAGGGCTATCCCAATTTCTTTTTTAGATTGGCACAGGTGAAGGAAGTTAAAACGGATACCAAACGAATCAAGACCAATATCGGGGAGATTTTTTATGATTACCTAGTGGTAGCAACGGGTTCGGAAACCAACTTTTTTGGTAATAAGAACATTAAGGCCAAGGGTATGGCCATGAAAACCATTCCGCAATCCCTGAATTTACGAAGCTTGATCCTGGAAAATTTTGAGCAGGCACTTTTAACGGATGACCTCCATGAGCGTGATGCCTTGATGAACTTCGTTATAGTGGGCGGTGGTCCCACAGGGGTTGAACTGGCAGGGGCTTTGGCAGAGATCAAAAAAGGGATTTTGCCGAAGGATTACCCCGATCTGGATACCCGTAGGGCACAAATAAACTTGGTGCAAGGCGGCGATAGGATTTTGCCGGCAATGAGCGAAAAAGCATCGGAGAAAGCGGAAAAGTTTTTGGAAGAGCTCGGGGTAAATGTTTGGAAAAACATCCGTGTAACCGATTACGATGGCAAAAAGGCAACCACAAGCACCAAAACAATTTTTGAGGCAGAAACCTTGGTTTGGGCCGCTGGAGTTAAAGCAGTGGGACTAAAAGGATTGGATGCCGAGGAACTTCTTAGCAGGGACAAACGTTTAAAAGTAAACGAGTTTCATCAGGTTATGGGACTGGAAGATGTTTTTGCCATTGGTGACGTGGCGCAAATGGAAACGAAGGAGTTTCCTTATGGACACCCCATGATGGCCCAACCTGCCATACAACAAGGGAGAAACCTTGGGGACAACCTGGTTCGATTGATAGAGAACAAACCGATGAGACCTTTTGTTTATAAAGATAAGGGCAGCATGGCAACCGTAGGAAGGAACAAGGCGGTGGTGGATTTGCCAAAATTCAGGTTTCAAGGCGTATTTGCTTGGTTTGTTTGGATGTTTGTGCATCTATATTTTCTGATCGGTTTTAGAAATAGGGTAGTGGTCTTTATCAATTGGGTGTACAATTATATTCGATTTGACCGTGAAGCCCGATTGATTATCCGACCTTTTAAAAAACAGAACAAGGTGGAAAAGAATACCCTGATGCAGGACTGATGTAGTTTGCTGAATTTCAAACACCAAGGTTGAAATTTAGCTAATGGTTATGGTGGGTTGTTCAAGCTTTGGTAAATTGTAGTAAAACACTTGCCATGTACAGATCAGCCTTTTTTCTCACCTTAGCCATGTTGTTCAGTCTGACGATTCACGCCCAAAATAGTACTGTTGTTTCCAAAATCGCGGAGTCTCCAATCTATATTGAGGGTTTTAATTATCCAAAATTTGATGAATTATCACATTTTGCCTGGTTCAGTATCAATTTTGAAGCTTTGGAGGATACAGAAATCCAAGTTATTGGCGAACATTACCGACGCTACCAAGCAGACAGGTTCAGTCTAGGTGCGCAGCTAGACCAAAGGGTCGGAAAAAAACTTTACATGTTGGGAGGATATCAAAAGGAATGGGATTTGTACCATAGTGGCAGGGGATATCCAAATCCCGACCCGCGCCATGAAATTTTTCTTGGGATGGAGCACCAAGTTCGTGAAAATATGCTTTTGGATGTAAAGCTGGTCCGTCCGATCAAAGCATCCAATTTTTATAGTATGGGGCTGGAAGGAGTGAGCACTCGGCTTGAGATGGGAACCCGAATAAAATTTTGAGATTTTTTATCTTCTCGGATGAAAATTTTTGAGAACCTGCGTCAAATGTGTACGGTTAACATGCATGTACACCTCGGTAGTGGTAATGCTCTGATGCCCCAACATTTGTTGTATGGCCCTAAGGTCGGCACCATTTTCCAAAAGATGGGTAGCAAAGGAATGCCGAAAGGTATGGGGGCTGATATTTTTATCCAACCCAATTTTTTCTGCAAGTCTTTTAACAATGGTGAAAATCATGGCCCGGGTCAATTGGTTGCCCCTACGGTTTAAAAAAACAAAATCCTCGTGTTCTTTTTTTATGGGCAAATGCACCCGGACCTCTTTCCAATATATGTTGATGTATTTTTGGTTCACCTCACTGATCGGGACAAAGCGTTGTTTGTTCCCCTTTCCCGTTACCTTTATAAAATCCTCATCAAAATACAGGTCGGATAATTTTAGATTGATGAGTTCCGATACCCGAAGACCACAACCATACAAGGTTTCCAAAATGGCCCTGTTGCGTTCCCCTTCGGGTCTGGATAGGTCGATGGCGGCAATCAAATTGTTTATTTCCTCCTCGGAAAGGGTGTCGGGCAACTTTCTTCCAATTTTTGGGGTTTCGATAAGATCCATGGGATTATCCTCCCGGTAATCCTCAAAGACCAAATAGGTAAAAAAACCTTTTAAACCCGAAATGATCCTTGCCTGCGTTCTAGGGCTCACTATTTTGGCAATATCATAGATAAACTGTTGAACCGTTTCCCGAGGGATTGCCACGGGTTTTTCATCAATGGAATTCACCTCAAGAAAACGGACGAGCTTTTGAAGGTCCATGGCATAACTTAAAATGGAATTTTGGGAAAGACCCCGTTCTATCTTCAAATAATTTTGGTAGTCCTTTATTGCTTGTTGCCAGTTCATATCACCAAATATAGTGACATTCCATTTTCAGGATCGATTTAGAAGTATGCATTGGTCAACTCAAATTGCCCTTTGGTCAATTGAGGGGATTAAAAACCACAAGTTTTAATACTTTCCCAATAGAAATTGAATGGATAAATAATTGAAAATGTCCATTTTGTAGGAAAATTACATCAGAAGACACTTTTTTGCTGAAGATGACGTTCTGTTGTTAATAAAATTTTAACAATGAAGAAAAAGACATTTGTAATGGTGATCATAGCCTTGGTTGCCGTAAGTTTTTCATCCATGGCGCAGCGAGTGGATCGGACAAATTTTAAAGCAGGGGTTCATTTAGGGATTCCATTTGGGGATATTTCCGATTTTTCAAATTTTGAACTAGGTCTGGATTTAGGATATCATTGGGGGGTTTCAGAGCTCATTGATGCAGGTATCTCTACAGGATTTATGAATGCCTTTATTAACAACGATACGGCAGATTTTGGCCCTGTGGTGGTTGAGGGTGACTTTCCCAATATTCAATATGTTCCTGTAGCGGGTGCTTTTAGAATATACCCCACCTACGATTTTAAGATCGGTGCCGATGTAGGGTATGCCGTTGGAATAAATGATGGTAATACAGGAGGGCTTTATTTAAGGCCCATTATTGGTGCCAACCTCAATAGCACCACTGAAATAAACATTTCTTATGTAAAAATAAGTGATGATTACGATTTCTCGATGGCGACATTGGGAATTTTATTTTTGTTTTAGAAAAGAAAAAGCAGCTGTTTTTACCCCCAAATCCTGCAGTTTAAATTCTGAATATTAACCACTGATCACACTTGACAAATGAAAAAACTACTTTTAGCTGTTGCTTTGTTTATGCTTGGTAACCTATCCGTTAAGGCCCAAACAAATTACAGGGCTGTCTTGGGGTTGGGCATTGACCTTTATGATGAAGCCACCTTTTTTGGAGCTACCGGTACATATTTTTTTTTCCGATAATCATGTAGGTCAAACGGAATTGGGCCTCAATTCGCAATAGATTGATGATTTCTTGTAAAAACATCCAATTAAATAAACATTTTATCTTTTTAAGCCAAAAAAATGACATTGCTATATTTGTAACCTTAACTAAAATTAAACCTTTAATTATGAAAAAAGTATTTGTATTGACAGTTCTTTTTGTTGGATTTGCTATGGTAAACACCTTTGGACAGGAAGGTTTTGCAGCCAAAGCAGGATTCAACAATGTATCCATGAGTTTTGACTCGGGCGATGAGTTTTTCGGGGATGTAAGTGACAGTGAATTGGGCTTTTATCTCGGAGGCGGTTATAACTTCTACCTCTCTGAAGAATTCGACATTGAACCTTCTTTGCTTTTGAGTTTTGTAAATGACTTGACATCTTTATATGTTCCCGTAATGTTCAAATATAAAGTTGCCGACAAGTTTAACATCCAAGCAGGTCCACAAATCAATTATTTGTTGGAAGACGTGCCAGACGGTGAACTTGGAATTGATCTAGCTTTTGGAGGTGGTTATCAAATCGATGATAATTGGTTTGTTGAAGCCAGATATGGCCTTCAAATAAGCAGGGGAGGTGATTTTGGTGATGCTGTAGATATCAATACCCTTACAGTTGGTGCTGGATACAGGTTCAACTAATCATCATCTGTTACCTAGAAAATATAAAAAAGCGAGAGGGTTTCCCTTTCGCTTTTTTTGTGCTTGAAAAAATACCATATTTTTACAGCTATGAAACTAATGATCATCAACGGGCCCAACCTAAATTTATTGGGAAAACGAGAACCCGAAGTGTACGGAAACACCACTTTTGAAGATTACTTTAAACAATTGCAAGAAAAGTTTCCCGATGTAGCATTGGAATACTATCAATCCAATATAGAGGGGGAGCTGATCGGTAAAATACAGGAAGTGGGTTTTGATTACGACGGTATTGTTCTAAATGCCGCTGCCTATACACATACTTCTGTAGGCATTGGTGATGCAGTTAAGGCGGTGGAAACCCCGGTAATCGAGGTGCACATTTCCAATACGCACCAGCGTGAGGAATACCGTCACGTTTCGTACATATCATCTGGGGCCAAAGGTGTTATCCTTGGTTTTGGGCTTCAAAGCTACGATTTGGCCATCCAGAGCTTTTTAAGCTAGATTCTTTAGGTATTTTTTATCGGCGTAGAACGTGCCGAAGGGGAGCAAGGATGCAACAAAGAGTACGATGAACCTTTTTAGTTTCCATTTTTTTTCCCAACAAAAAACGATGGCCACCACTACATATAGAATAAACAATATTCCATGTGCCATACCAACAACTTGGTTCGGTTCAGGAATATCTGCCCAATGCTTCAGCGGCATGGTCATTCCGAAAAGGAGTAGATAGGAAATACCTTCTAAAATAGCAGTGGCCCTAAAAATCTTCAGCATAGTCTATAGGTGGATTACTTCATCATAAGCATCGGCAACGGCTTCCATTACCGCTTCGCTCATCGTCGGGTGCGGGTGTACCGCTTTCAATACTTCATGACCTGTGGTCTCCAATTTTCGGGCAACTACGGCCTCGGCGATCATATCGGTTACACCAACCCCAATCATGTGGCAACCTAGCCACTCACCGTATTTGGCATCGAAAATAACCTTTACAAAACCATCCGGGGTCCCTGCGGCTTTTGCCTTACCACTGGCGGAGAAAGGAAACTTGCCAATTTTAAGGTCGTATCCTTTTTCTTTGGCCTGTTTTTCCGTCATTCCAACAGAGGCTATTTCGGGAATGCAATACGTACAACCTGGAATATTTCCGTAATCCAAGGCTTCAACGTGCATGCCCGCCAATTTTTCCACACAAAGGATTCCCTCTGCGGAGGCAACGTGAGCCAAGGCTTGGCCTGGAGTAACATCACCAATGGCATAGTAACCGGGAATGTTGGTCTGGTAGTAATCGTTCACCAATATTTTATCTCTGTCCGTGGCAATTCCAACATCTTCCAAACCGATGTTTTCAATGTTGGTTTTGATTCCGACGGCAGATAGTACAATGTCAGCCTCAAGAACCTCTTCCCCTTTTTTGGTTTTTACGGTGGCTTTTACGCCATCGCCAGAGGTGTCAACTTTAGTGACCTCGGCAGAGGTTTTGATCTTGACGCCCGATTTTTTGAAGCTACGTTCCAATTGCTTGGAAATATCTTCGTCCTCAACAGGAACAATGTTCGGCATATATTCCACTACAGTAACTTCGGTACCCATGGAGTGATAGAAATAGGCGAACTCCATACCAATGGCACCACTGCCCACCACGATCATTTTCTTGGGTTGCTTTTTCAAGGACATGGCCTCGCGGTAACCGATTACCTTTTCACCATCCTGTGGAAGACTTGGTAATTCACGACTGCGCGCTCCGGTGGCAATTATAATATTGTCGGCTGAATACTCGGTGGTGTCACCGTTTTCGGCCTTTACTTCAACTTTTTTGCCAGGTTTTACCTTTCCAAACCCATTAATGACCTCAATCTTGTTCTTCTTCATCAAGAATTGAACTCCCTTGCTCATTCCATCGGCAACCCCACGGCTTCTTTTTACAACGGCATCAAAATCATGTGCAACATCCTTGGCGTTCAAACCGTAGTCTTCGGCATGTTTTAGATATTCAAAAACCTGAGCGGATTTTAGAAGGGCCTTGGTAGGGATACACCCCCAATTAAGGCATACGCCTCCCAAACTTTCTTTTTCTATAATGGCTGTTTTGAAACCTAATTGTGACGCCCTGATGGCAGTAACATATCCACCTGGACCACTTCCCAAAACAATTATATCGAACTTGCTCATTAGATTTTGATTTTAGTTGTTAGATTAGAAATATGCCGTCTCGGCAGGTGCAAAAGTACGGAAAACCATACCCATTTCCCAAGTTGAAAAAACGCAAATATGGATTAGTTTGTGAAACGGCCAAAAACTTGCGCTTAGGGCGAAAGTTATGTTGGGAACCCAATTTATTCCTCAGGATCAAAATCAATGCTCACCGAGTTGATGCAGTAGCGTTGTCCTGTAGTTTCTTTGGGCCCATCATTAAAAACATGTCCCAAATGGCTGCCACAATTGGCGCAGACAGTCTCTGTACGAACCATGCCATGACTGGTATCACGAATGTATTCAATGGCACCGGCTACGGCTTGGTCAAAAGAGGGCCATCCGCAACCACTTTCAAACTTGTGTTCACTTTCAAATAGTTTAGCATTGCATGCTTTGCAGTGGTAGTCGCCATTTTCAAAATGCAGGTCGAACTTGCCCGTGTAGGGGCGTTCGGTTCCCTTTTGTCTTAAAACATAATATTCTTCAGGGGATAGTTGTTGTTTCCACTCCTCTTCGGTTTTGTTTATACCGTATTTTTTGTCCATATAGTTTTTAAAACGTTTAATTGTTGTCCGGGATAAAATCAAGAGCAGCCCCGTTTATGCAATGTCTTTTTCCGGTGGTGTTGCTGGGCCCGTCGTTAAAAACATGTCCCAAGTGGCCGCCACAGACCGCGCAATGCTCCTCGGTGCGCGGCACCCCTATTTTATAGTCGGTATCGTATGCTACATTGCCCTTGATCTCTCGGTCGAAACTAGGCCATCCTGTTCCGGATTCAAACTTATGCTCACTTTTGAATAAGGGCGTGCCGCAACCTGCACAAACATAGGTGCCTTTTTGCTTGTTATCCAAAAGCTCACTGGAAAAAGCGTTTTCCGTCGCAGCTTTTCGAAGTACGTAATACTCCATATCGGTGAGTTCCGCCCGCCACTCCGCATCGGTTTTGTTTACTTTGAAGGCTGTTTCCTTGGTAGTTTCTTTTTTCTCTTCTTGTGATGTGCCTTTACATCCGGCAAATACGACTAAAAGAAGTAATAGCAATTTTTTTCCCATGATTCGTTTTTTATGTGATTCGACGGAATTGGTTTGAAATCCTTTCAAAAAAAGCCAACAAAAAAGTCCCATTGATTTACAATGAGACTTAAGATACTGCTTTTTTGTGACTTAGTTGATGTCCAACTTTGTCACCTCTTCTTCGCCAATATTTAAGGCGGACATTACGTTTTCAATATTTGAGGTGTCCAATTTTGAAGCCTCTGCAAACTCGCTGGGCACAAATACGATCCTGAAGATTTGGTCATCCGTAAAATCGGTGCTTATACCTGATAGGTCAAAATTTCCATCAATAAAGATTTCCAAGTCCACAAAAGTGTGGGCGAAAACGTATTGCATGGTGCCTCCCGGCAAGAAATAATTTTGGGGCAGTTGTGTCCAGGCATCGGCAGTGGAACCATCGCTAAGTTCGATAACACCATCGTGTCTGTATACCAAAACGGCATCAGATTCAAATACTTCGAAATCGGTTACATCTGAAAAAGTGATTAAGGTGCTAAAAAGGTTGGCGTCACCATCGTAGCCAAAGTTTACACCCTCCACTTCAACAACCTGCCCTTGGATACCGTCAAGACCGTCTTGTCCATCTAACCCATCAAGCCCATCAAAACCGGGTGGGCCTTGAGGACCTTCGCATGCAGCGAGGATAAAAACGATTACGACACCTAAAATTGTACTAAATTTATTCATGATTTTGGATTTTTAGTTTGTGTTCATTTTATCTGTTGCTACATTAAAATCAAAAAGCGTTCCATTTTAAAAAAAAATGTTGTTTCCAATGCCAAACCTCTTGTTATAATCGTATTCTTGCTCAAAGATGCTTATTATTGTATAGTACTAAACCCAGATATATGTCCAAGGTAGTTCCTCATAGTTTTTTTACAGAATTTGATATCAATCTTTTTAAAGGAGGCAAACACTTTCGGCTCTACAAAAAATTGGGGTCGCACCTTACGGAGGTGGACGGTGTTAAAGGTACGTATTTTGCTGTTTGGGCACCTTCCGCTAAATCCGTCAGTGTGGTTGGCGATTTTAATTACTGGAACGCTAGCGAACACCAATTGAATGTGCGTTGGGACAGTAGTGGTATATGGGAGGGATTTATCCCCGGAGTGGACAAGGGCACCAAGTACAAATACAAAATACACTCCAACAACAACGACATTTGGACAGAGAAAGCCGACCCCTTTGCGCGCTTTTGTGAACAATCACCACAAACAGCTTCGCTGGTTTGGGACGACGCCTACCAATGGAAGGATGGGGACTGGATGGAAACCCGCGAGAAAAGGAATGGCTTGGACAAGCCCTATTCCGTCTACGAAGTACATTTGGGTTCCTGGAAGAAAAAGAACGGCTGGGAATCGCTCAGCTATCTGGAGATGGCGGAGCAATTGGCCGATTATGTAGAGGAAATGGGCTTTACCCATGTGGAGTTGATGCCCGTGATGGAATATCCCTATGATCCTTCGTGGGGGTATCAAATAACAGGGTATTTTGCGCCTACTTCGCGTTTTGGCAAACCAGAGGATTTTAAGGTTCTGGTAGATGCCTTGCACCAACGCGGTATCGGTGTTATTTTGGATTGGGTACCTTCCCATTTTCCAGAAGATGCCCATGGACTCGGTTTTTTTGATGGATCGCACCTATATGAACATCCGGATAGGCGAAGGGGGTATCATCCCGACTGGAAAAGCCTTATTTTTAACTACGGAAGAAACGAAGTACGCGCCTTTTTGATAAGCAATGCCATTTTTTGGCTCGATCAATACCATGTGGATGGATTGCGGGTCGATGCCGTGGCATCCATGCTTTATTTGGACTATTCTCGCGAAGATGGTGAATGGGAGCCCAATATGTATGGCAATAACGAGAATTTGGAAGCTATGTCCTTTTTGCGGGAGATGAACCAAGAAGTATATGCCAGCTTTAAAGGAGTGCAGACCATTGCCGAGGAATCCACGGCCTTTACGGGTGTAACCAAACCTGTTCATTACGGCGGGCTGGGCTTTGGTATGAAATGGATGATGGGCTGGATGCACGATACCTTGGAGTTCTTTAAAAAAGACCCCATTCACCGATCGTATGATTTAAATGCCATCAGTTTTAGCCTTACCTATGCCTTTACCGAGAATTTTATGTTGCCCTTTTCGCACGACGAGGTGGTGTATGGGAAACAATCCTTATTGAACCGAATGCCCGGGGACGAATGGCAACGTTTTGCCAATCTGAGATTGCTCTTTGGATATATGTTCACCCATCCAGGAGGCAATCTCTTGTTTATGGGGGGCGAGTTTGGACAATCTTCCGAATGGAATTTCCAAGAGGGTCTGGAATGGGACTTGACACAATATGATTTCCATTCTGGTATACAAGAAACCATCAAGGACCTAAACAAAATGTACAAGGCCCAACCGGCGCTTTACGAAAAGCAGTTTAAGCCAGAGGGATTTCGGTGGATCGAGTACAACGACCGGGAAAACACGGTCATATCGTACATTAGAAAGGGAGCGGACCCTAAAGATGATTTGATCGTTGTTTGCAACTTTACCCCTGTACCTCGTGAAAACTATAGGTTGGGCATTCCAAAGACTTCGACCTTAAAATTGCTCTTTAATAGCGATGATAAAAAATACTCGGGCAGCGGAGTTGGAAAGAAAACAATAAAACCTTCCAAAACCGCATGGAATGGGTACGGGCAATCCGTTTTGATGAACCTGCCACCCTTGGGTGTGGTCGTTTATAAATAAACGGGCGACTAAAACGTTGTAGTTGATTGCTTTTCAAAACATATTTTTAATTATTCAGGCTTTTGTAGTTCTTTTGCTAGCCTCAACTGATTACAGATGATAACCAATACGGAAATTGAAAAAAGAGGGAATCAAATCCCCAATCACATAGTCGATTTTAAACAAGAAAACGACAAAATATATTTCACCACCCAAAACGGTGTCATTCTACAAGTTACCATTCTAAGGGACAGTGTGGTCCGCTTTAGGTATGGTACGGAATATGTTTTTGAACCCGACTTCTCCTATGCCATAAACGAAGATGTCAACCTAGGGTACAACGAACTTACCGTAGAGGAGGAAATACCGGAGTATGTGATAATTACCTCCAAAATCAAAATATATATCAACAAGGCCAATCTCAAGGTTCAGATTGTCGATATGGACGATGTGATCCTGACCGAGGACGAACTCGGTTTCCATTGGGAGGAAAACTTTGACTTTGGCGGGAACGTGGTAAAAATGAGCAAAGTATGCCATTCCGGCGAAAGCTATTATGGAATGGGGGATAAGGCATCGCACACCAACCTAAAAGGAAAAAGGGTGAACAACTGGGTGACGGATTCCTACGCCTATGGAAAAGACCAGGAACCACTGTACAAATCCATCCCTTTCTATATTGGGCTAAAGGAAAACATAGCTTACGGTATATTTTTCGACAATTCGTTCAGTACGTATTTTGATTTTGCTGCCGAAAAACGAAATGTCACCAGTTTTTGGGCCGATGGGGGCGAAATGAACTATTACTTTTTCTATGGTCCCAAAATGAAGGAGGTCGTGGAATCTTATACCGATCTAACCGGCGTTCCAGAGCTTCCGCCACTTTGGGCCTTGGGTTTCCACCAATCCAAATGGAGTTATTACCCGGAGCAAAAGGTAAAGGATATAGCCTCGAAGTTTAGGAAGTTGAACATACCCTGCGATGCCATCTATCTGGATATTGATTATATGGAAGGGTTCAGGTGTTTTACCTGGAACAACCAATACTTCCCCAATCCCAAAAAAATGATCGAGGAAATGGAGGATGATGGCTTCAAGGTCATCACCATGATAGACCCCGGAATCAAAATAGATCGCGAGTATTGGGTATATCAACAGGCCATGGACAATGGATTCTTTTGTAGAAGGGCGGATGGCCCCCATTTTAAAGGCAAAGTATGGCCGGGCGAATGTAAGTTCCCAGACTTTACCAATCCCAAAGTTCGAGAATGGTGGGCGGACCTGTACAAGGAAATGATCGCAGGCCTGGGCGTTAGCGGGGTTTGGAACGACATGAACGAGCCCGCTGTAATGGAAGTTCCCACAAAAACCGCCAATTTGGATGTGAGGCACGATTATGACGGGCATCCCTGTAGCCATAGAAAGGCGCATAATGTATATGGAATGCAAATGGTGCGCGCAACCTACGAAGGTGTCAAAAAATATATGTTTCCCCGCAGGCCCTTTGTACTTACCAGGGCGGCATATGCCGGTACACAGCGCTATTGTGCCACTTGGACAGGCGATAATGTCGCCACATGGGAACACCTATGGATTGCCAACGTACAGATGCAACGTTTGTGCATGAGCGGATATTCCTTTGCAGGTTCCGATATTGGTGGATTTGCCGAACAGCCCAATGGCGAATTGTTTGCCCGTTGGATGCAATTGGCCGTTTTCCATCCATTTTGCAGGGTACACTCAAGTGGTGACCACGGAGACCAAGAACCTTGGTCGTTCGGTGATGAAATCACGAACATAGTAAGAGCGTTTATCGAGCTGAGGTACCAACTAATGCCTTACCTCTACACCATGTTCTATACTTACATCAAAGAAGGTTTTCCGATGCTTCAATCCTTGGTTTTTTACGATCAGGAAGACCACCAGACCCATTTCCGAACCGATGAGTTCATATTTGGAAAACAAATGTTGGTATGTCCGGTGCAAGAGCCCAATGCACAAGGTAGGAGAATGTATTTTCCAAAAGGGAATTGGTACAATTACTGGACGGATGAGTTGATAGCGGGAGGAGTTGAGCGTTGGGTGTCTGCTGAAATCCACCGCATTCCATTGTTCGTTAAAGAAGGCGCCATGATTCCTAAATACCCGGTACAGCAATATGTTGGGGAAAAGGAGATCGAGAAGTTGGGCATTGATGTGTATTATAAAGAAGGTACCGAAAATTCCAAAGTATACGAGGACCAACAAGAGGGTTACGATTACAAAAAAGGAAGGTATAGCCTAAGACGGTTTAAATTGACGGGCAAGGAAAACGAATTGATCATTCAGCAGTTTAAGGATGGCAATTTCATTACACCTTACAACACATTTAAAATGACCTTCCACGGACTCCCCTTTACCATTGAAACCGTGGAGCTTGACAATGAAGAAGTCGATTTGAACGATATTAAGTTGAACGGCAATAACTCGATAGAAGTTGGTAAGGATTTCACGGAGCTTCACATCTTCGGAAAATAAAATTTTGTAATTTTCATAATACAAAACAATTTTACCTATGAAAAAGCTTAGTCTTACCTTTTTGGTGTTTTTGGCAGTGATGGCTTGCAAGACCAATCCATTTACTGGAAAGAGCACACTTAATTTTTATGACAATAGCCAAATGTTTCCCATGGCTTTCTCCCAATATGATCAGTTTTTGGAAGAAAACAAAGTGGTCAAAGGAACATCCGAAGCCCAAATGATCACAAGGGTAGGGCAGCGGATTGCTTCAGCTGCGGAACGTTGGTTGGACGCCAACGGATATCCAGGGTATTTAAAGGACTATCAATGGGAATATAATTTGGTGGAGGACGAAACGGTAAATGCGTGGTGTATGCCGGGGGGTAAGATTGTGTTTTACACCGGTATTTTGCCGATAGCTCAAAACGAGACTGGTATTGCGGTTGTAATGGGACACGAAGTGGCACATGCTTTGGCCGATCATGGTGCCCAACGCATGAGTGCGAGCACCATACAGCAGATTGGTGCAGTGGCCGGAAATGTGGCCATAAAGGATGACCAGACCAGAGGATTGTTCAACCAAGCCTATGGTGTGGGCTCCCAGATCGGGGTAATGCTTCCCTTTAGCAGAAACCACGAAACCGAGGCCGATAAAATAGGATTGCAGATTATGGCAATTGCCGGATACAATCCAGATGAGGCCGCCAAACTTTGGCAGCGCATGAAAGCGGAATCGGGTGGACAGGCTCCTCCGGAGTTTTTGAGCACGCACCCGTCCAACGATACCAGAATCAACAATTTGACCCAATGGGCCCCTGCTGCAAAACAAGAAGCACGTAAATTTGGGGTAACATCGTTCAAATAGATGTAAAGAATAATTAGTGAATGTCACTTCGAGCCAAATGAAAACCCCACAGTTACCAAAAGGGTTTTTAAAGCAGATTCGAAGTGACATTTTTTTGTAAATAAAAATTATGGCACAGACACTGGCACTCAAAGGAAGCAAAAAACTATTGAATGCTTGGGCGTTTTACGATTGGGCCAATTCGGTGTACAGCTTGGTCATATCCTCCGCAATTTTCCCGCTTTTTTATGGGCTATTGTTTAGGACCGCAGCCATAGAGCAGGTCACTATTTTTGGTGGTGAAATTGCAAGAGCCCCATTGATCAGCTATGTAACCTCCCTGGCCTTTGTTTTTATAGCTATTGTAACCCCTCTCGTCTCGGGCGTGGCGGACTATTTGGGGAACAAAAAAGTATTCCTCAAGTTCTTCTGCTATTTGGGAGCGGGCTCGTGCATTGGATTATATTGGTTCTCTTTGGAGCATATTTATTTTGGCCTCGCCTGTTATTTCTTTGGACTTGTAGGGTTTTGGGTCAGTTTTGCCATCAACAATTCCTATTTGCCGGATATCGCCTATCCAGAACAGCAGGATGGGATCAGTGCCAAAGGTTTTTCTCTGGGGTATATTGGCAGTGTTATATTATTGGTGTTTAATTTGGCTATGGTGATGGAGCCTGACTTTTTTGGCATCACCGATAGTGGTGGTGAGGTAGCAGAGATCAAGGCCATGAAGTATTCCTTTATCTCCGTTGGAATTTGGTGGATACTCTTTAGCCAATACACTTTTGCACATTTACCCAAAGGGTACAAGCGTGAAGGTGAACGCCATCATATCATCCTGAATGGTTTTAAAGAGTTAAAACAGGTCTGGCGCCAACTTGGACATAATAGGAAGCTGAAGCGCTACCTAGGGGCATTTTTCACCTATAGTATGGCGGTACAGACCATTATGTTGATAGCCACCTATTTTGGGGAAGAGGAAATTGTTTGGGGTTCGGACGATGAACGTACCATGGGATTGATTGTAAGTATTTTGCTGATTCAGCTTGTGGCTATTTTAGGGGCAACGGTAACCGCAAGGGCCTCCAAGATTTTTGGGAATATCCGAACACTTATAGTCATTAACATAATTTGGACATTGCTTTGCGTGTATGCTTATTTCCTACAGACCCCCATGGACTTTTACATTGCCGCTGGATTGGTCGGTATTGTGATGGGAGGGATTCAAGCCTTGTCCCGTTCCACCTATTCCAAATTTTTGCCCGAGACTACGGATACCACATCGTTTTTCAGTTTTTATGATGTTGCGGAAAAAATAGGCATCATCATCGGAACGCTTATGTACGGAATGGTGGCGCAACTTACGGGAAGTATGCGTAACAGCACTATATTCTTGGCCATATTCTTTTTAATCGGTATCTTTTTGCTGACTCGCGTCAATAAAAATAACTAGACACATGAAAAACTTCTTATTAATTTTCCTCTCAATGTGGTTGACAGGAAAAGGGCTCCATGCCCAAAAAAGTCTCCAGGAACGACTTGGATTCCCTGCGGACACCAAACTCTTGATCATTCATGCCGATGACCTTGGGGTGACCCACACCGTGAACAAAGCTACATTCAATGCCCTGGAAGAAGGCTCCGTGAACAGTGCCAGTATTATGGTGCCCACACCATGGTTCCCCGAAGTGGCCCAATATGCAAAAGCAAACCCAGATCATGATCTGGGCATACACTTGACCTTGACCAGTGAATGGAAACTGTTACGATACGGGCCTGTGGCATCCCGCTCCAAAGTATCAAGTTTAGTGGACGCCAATGGATATTTTTATAGCGATTGTAATGAACTTTGGGAAAATGCAAAGATAGAGGAGGTTGAAATTGAACTAAGGGCACAGATTGATAAGGCGATTGCTATGGGGGTCAACCCAACCCATTTGGACAGTCACATGGGGTGTTTGTTCGCAACAGATCCCCGTTACTATGAATTGTACACAAAATTGGGGAGGGAGTATGGTATTCCGACCATGGTCAATCATCAAATAAAACAATTGGGAGGGGAGGACGCCCCTGAACCCATGGCGGTGGTCAATCAAATTTTTGGGGCTGCTCCCCAAGACTTTGATAAGGATGCCATGTCAAAATATTATGCTGATACGCTCAGGGCCATGGAGCCTGGAGTTCATGTAATGATCATACATTGCGCTTATGACGATCTGGAGAGCCAAGGCATGTCTTTTGAACATCCATACTGGGGAGCTAAATGGCGCCAAAACGATTACGATTTTTTTACCAGTGAGGAATGTGCCAAGATTTTGGAGGAAGAAAACATCAAGTTGGTCACTTGGAAAGAAATAGGTGGGGCAATGCAAAAATAGATGCAAGACAAGTTGCATAAAAAAGCCCTGGAACTTTCAGGGCTTTTTCATTTTTTGATGATAAACCCGGTCTTATCCTTTGGTTATGTCCCCCGAACCGGAAGCTTTTGATTTTATTTTTTTAGGGTTGCCCCTGTAATGGATGTCGCCCGAACCGGACACTCTGGCATCAATGGATTGGTGGGCGGTAACTTTAATGTCAGCGGAACCGGAAACCGTTGCCTTCACAAAATCGGCCTCTAAGTCGTATGCCTTTATATCTCCAGAGCCCGAAACAGACACGGTAAAGTCCGTTGCCCTACCGGATAGGTTTATATCTCCGGAGCCTGATAGTGCAGCTTCTACTTCTTCTGCTTCTACCATAAGGCTAACGTCGCCCGAACCCGACATGCTTGCATTGAAACGGTCGGACTTTATCATGGTTTTGCCTACAACATCTCCAGAGCCCGATAGACTCACAAATTCAATGGATTCCACTGGAACGGTAATATGAATGCCCTTGTTCCAACTGGATGGCCTGAGATTCATACCCTTTTCCGCTTTAATGACCAACTTTCCATCTTTGACCTCTGTTTTAATATGCTCCAATAAGTTGGATTCCCCTTCGAGGGTAATTTCCCCTTCATTCCCCGATACCAGGTCTATATCAAACCAACCTGCAAGGGCGACACCGTCATAGTTGCCTACGGAGCGTTCAATAGTTACGTAATCGCCATTTCCTTTAACTCGTTTTCCCCATTGGGCACTGGTACAGGATATCATTCCCAATGCCAGGGTAAGTGTGATAAGTTTTTTCATGATCTTGTGTTTAAAATTGTTTTTGATTTGATGTTAATTTTGATAAAATGAGATTCCCCCGTAGTCACTGGTAATGCTTACCCTGTTTCCAGAATTTGCTTTTCCGTAGTAGCCGCTGTAGTATTTCTCGGTGGATTTTTCTTTACTGATGTTGATTTCAAAATTCTCCTTGCCATTTACCCCGGCATATTCGGCAGAAATCTCAAAATCGAAATGGTATTCAGGGTCATAACCTATTTTAATGCCTGTGTAATCGCTTCGTATTTCCACGTTTCCGGCATCTGGGGCCAAACGGTCTATTTTTAAGGATCCATAATCGCCGTTTATGGAAACATTGCCGTGTACATTGCCCAGTTTTACACCAATATAGTCTCCGTTGCCAGTTACATTTTCTACGTTGTTCACTTCGACAGATCCGTAATCGCTGGAGTACTCCAGATTTTTCATCTCTTCAACGACAGCATTGGTATAATCGGCCCTTATGTTCAGGTTCCCAGCTTTTTTGATGGTAAACCCGGAATAGTCCGCTACAATTTCGGCACTGTTCACATAATCAAAAGTAGATCGAGAGGTATAGTCGAACTTAAGCTCATTGTTGCGCCCACGAAGCTCACCGATTTCCAAATTTCCATAGTCGCAGCTAATCTTGGCGTGGCCGTCAATACGGTCAAGGATAATGCTACCATAGTCATTGCTTAGGTTTACACTGTTTTTAACGGGCAGTTTAATAGTGTAATTTACCTGTACGCTCACTTTTTTGCGTTTTCCCCAGCTCCATCCCCAGCTATTGCTCTGGTCTCCAAATTGTGTTATGGCGGATACCATGCTTGAACTGTTTTCAAAGTCCACATCAATCTCCTCCAGTCGCTCTTGAACGCGATCTTCATCGTTACCGTTGGTTTTTATATGTACCTCGATAACCACACGGTTTTCGTTCCAAGAGGTAATGTTGAGGTTGCCATAACTGTTTTTCACTTTAAAGAGGGCATCGGAATTAACGTTGTACTCTTTTTTTATGGTTTTTTCCTTGGTATACCTCCCGTTCAACTTTTGGTTATCCACATGGGCAATCGCAACAAGCGGTATCAAAGCCAAGGCGAAAAAAATGTATTTAAATAGTAAAGCTTTCATCATTTTGTGATTTTAAGTTCTTAATGTTTTCTATTTGGCTCAAAACTTCTTTTATAAGGTCGATTCGTGTTTGGAAATTGGTAATCATGGCACTCAGGATAATTTTACTGTCGCCGCCGTTTACCAAATCCTGCTCAAGGGTTTCATAATCTTTGTCCAGTTTTTCCAATTGTGCCAAGGTGTCGTCCACCAATTGGGCCGTTTCCGGTGTTTTCTCCTCTTTCAGCTCCTCAACCTGTTCCTCTATCAAATTCGCAAAATAGAACTCGGTTTGGGAAACTTCGGGGGCAATTTTTGTTACCTGTTGCTTGATGCTGGGTTGTGGGCCAAAGGCTTGGTAGCCCAAGAGTGCCATTAGGGCAATGGATGCAGCTATGGACAAAGGTTTCCACCAAGATATTCTCTCGTTTGGAACAATGGTGCCCTGATCTTTGTCCAGCTTTTCCAGAAAGCGTTCTTGGTGTCCGCTTTGCGGTTCCGCTACATCAAACGCTCCGTGGAGTCTCTCAAACAACCTATCTAAATTATCTTTGTTCATAACTACACATTTACGGTCAACATTTTTCTCAGGTTTTGTTTGGCCCTCGAAATCGTGGTTCTACAATTAGCATAGCTAATGTTCATTATCTCACTGATTTCTTCGTAATCGTACCCTTCAATTAAATGTAAGGTCAAAGAAACTCTGTAATTGTCTTTCAAACTTTTCATGGTTTCCATCACTTTTTGAGCCTTCAGTTCTGTATAACCATTTTGATCTGAAGCAACTCCATCATTATCTTCGACCTTGTACATTACATCATCCAAATCCGCAGCGCGTTTTTTCCGCTGCTTTTTGTAATGATAAATACTGTTATTGATCACAATCCGCTTTAACCATGCCCCGAAGGTGACGTCCCCCTTAAAGGTATGCAGCTTGGTAAATGCGCTCAGGAACGATTCCTGCATCACATCCTCTGCTTCGGCGGTATGCTTTACAATCCTTAAAGCGGTGTTGTACATCGCTTTGTAATAACGGTTGTAAACCTCTAGTTGTGCACTTTGCTTCCCTTGCATGCACAATTCGAGCAGTGTGTCAATATGTTCATTTTGGTGGCTCAAAAAATGATTTGTTTGTCTTATAGATTACACAATTTAGCATTTGTTACACTTTTTTCTTAAAATTTGATTTTTAATGGCACAAGAATTGCCAATTAATGGGTGATAATAAGCTTGTGAATCACCATAAACATTGATTTTGAGGGGTTTGTGCAGGCTTTAATGTTGAATAAAAACACGGGTCGTTTGTGGATTATGACAAAATGACCGAAAAGTTGATATGGGAGAGATGAAAATTACCAATTTTGACAATATAGATTTACAAGGGCTGGATGAAGATGCGGAGTTGATCCCGTTGTTGACCCCTGAGGACGAGGAACAGATGAACAGGGAGAGCCTGCCGGAAACTTTGCCGGTATTGCCCCTCAGAAATACGGTGCTGTTCCCCGGAGTAGTAATTCCAATTACAGCAGGTAGGGACAAATCCATCAATTTGATCAAGGATGCCAATAATGGCACCAAGACCATTGGAGTGGTATCCCAAAAGGACGAAGGTGTTGAAAACCCCGGTCTTGAGGACATCAACACAGTGGGTACCGTTGCCCGTATCCTAAGGGTGCTTCAAATGCCCGATGGAAATACTACGGTGATCATTCAAGGAAAGAAACGGTTCAAAATAGATGCGGTTCTGACCGAGAAACCGTATATCACGGCCAAGGTGAGCGAGGCCGCGGAGGAGCGGCCCGATGAAAAAGGAAGCGAATTTGAGGCCATCATCGATTCCATCAAGGAACTGGCATTTAAAATCATAAAGGACAACCCCAATATTCCGAGCGAAGCCACTTTTGCCATCAAGAACATTCAGAGCAATTCGTTCTTGATCAATTTTGTGTCTTCCAACCTGAATCTTGCGGTTAAAGAAAAGCAGCAACTTTTGGAGATGCCAAATCTTCAGGAAAGGGCATTGGCCACTTTGAAGTACATGAACATGGAACTTCAAAAATTGGAGCTGCGCAACGATATCCAGAGCAAGGTCCGCAGTGATATGGACCAACAGCAACGCGAGTATTTCCTCCACCAACAAATGAAGACCATTCAAGAAGAACTTGGAGGGTTATCGTATGAGGAAGAGGTGGATGAGATGGCAGAAAAGGCCAAAAAGAAAAAATGGAGCAAAAAAGTACAGGAACATTTTGAGAAGGAACTCTCCAAAATGCAACGTATGAACCCACAAGTAGCCGAGTATTCCATCCAACGCAATTATTTGGACCTTTTGTTGGATTTGCCATGGAACGAATATTCCAAGGATAAGTTCGACCTAAAGCGTGCCCAAAAGATTTTGGATCGAGATCATTACGGTCTGGAAGATGTAAAGCGAAGGATTATAGAATATTTGGCGGTCTTGAAGCTGCGCAACGATATGAAATCGCCCATCCTTTGCCTGTACGGACCTCCAGGGGTGGGTAAAACCTCTTTGGGGAAATCCGTGGCCGAGGCCCTTGGCAGGGAGTATGTACGCATGTCCTTGGGCGGCCTGCGTGATGAAGCCGAAATCCGAGGACACCGAAAAACCTACATTGGTGCCATGCCGGGTCGTATTATTCAAAGTTTGAAGAAAGCTGGAACTTCCAACCCCGTGTTTATTTTGGACGAAATCGATAAACTGGCAAGCAGTCACCAAGGGGACCCGTCTTCCGCGATGTTGGAGGTATTGGACCCTGAACAGAATAGCGAGTTCCACGATAATTTCCTGGAAATGGGGTACGATTTGTCCAAAGTAATGTTTATTGCCACGGCGAACAACCTGTCCAACATACAGCCTGCCTTGCGCGACCGTATGGAAATCATCAACGTTACGGGTTATACCATCGAGGAAAAGGTGGAGATTGCCAAACGCCATTTGTTGCCAAAGCAGTTGGAGGAGCACGGACTTTCCAAAAAAGACCTGAAAATAGGGAAACGGCAATTGGAGAAAATTGTGGAAGGCTACACCCGTGAGTCCGGAGTGCGTAGTTTGGAAAAACAGATAGCCAAAGTGGTACGTTATGCTGCAAAATCCATTGCTATGGAGGAGGCGTACAATGTTACCTTGACCAACGAAAATATTGAGGAAATCCTCGGCCCGGCCCGTTTGGAACGCGATAAGTACGAAAACAACGATGTGGCCGGGGTGGTCACAGGTTTGGCTTGGACAAGTGTTGGAGGCGATATTCTGTTTATCGAATC
This sequence comes from Flagellimonas halotolerans, assembly GCF_035818535.1. NCBI lineage: Bacteria > Pseudomonadati > Bacteroidota > Flavobacteriia > Flavobacteriales > Flavobacteriaceae > Flagellimonas > Flagellimonas halotolerans. The sequence goes on from NZ_JAYKYV010000007.1 coordinate 28,858, forward strand.
CATTCTTTCCAAAGGAAAGGGTGCCATGAACATTACCGGTAACCTCGGTAAGGTGATGAAGGAGTCCGCCACCATTGCCATGGAATACATAAAATCCAATGCAGAAACCTATGGGGTCGATCCAGAGGTTTTCGATAAATACAATGTGCACATTCACGTGCCCGAAGGTGCCACGCCAAAAGACGGCCCGAGTGCGGGTATCACCATGCTGACCTCGCTGGTATCACTCTTCACTCAGCGTAAGGTGAAGAAGAGCTTGGCAATGACGGGCGAGATTACGCTCAGGGGCAAGGTTTTGCCCGTGGGAGGGATCAAAGAAAAGATTTTGGCCGCTAAAAGGGCGCGCATTAAGGAAATCATTCTGTGTACGGATAACAAAAAAGATATTGAGGAAATCAAGGACGAATACCTGAAAGGGCTTACGTTCCATTATGTAACGGACATGAGCGAGGTTATCGACATTGCGATTACCAAGCAAAAGGTTAAGAATGCAAAAAAACTCTAGTCTCAACTACATTTGATATATTCCAACTTCAAAGGCCCAAAGGACTTTTTGTAAAGGAATTCCCCCCTAAAGGCGACTTTAGGGGTGTTATCCCTATTTTTGTTTCGATGAGAAAAATAACAATAGCAATAGATGGATATTCCTCCACAGGAAAAAGTACCATTGCCAAAAGGTTGGCTTCTGCCTTAAATTATATTTATGTGGATACGGGTGCCATGTACCGAGCGGTGACCCTTTTTGCTTTGCAAGAGGGTATCATCAACGATAAAGGGGAGTTGGATAAGGCCACTTTGGTTGATAAACTATCGGAAATACACCTCAAATTTCTGCCCAATAAGCAAACGGGGCGTTCCGAAATGTTTTTGAACGATGAAAATGTGGAGCAGGAAATAAGATCTATGCGGGTGTCCGGTTTTGTAAGTCCCGTTGCCGCAATTAAGGAAGTCCGTGAAAAATTGGTGAAGATCCAACAAGCAATGGGCAAGGATAAAGGCATCGTGATGGACGGCCGTGATATCGGTACCGTTGTTTTTCCAGACGCGGAACTAAAACTTTTTATGACCGCATCTCCCGAGACCCGAGCGGCTCGCCGCTACAAGGAATTGCTGGAAAAAGGGGAGAAGGTCTCCTATCCCGAAGTGCTTAAAAATGTGGAGGAACGCGACCGAATCGACTCTACCCGTACCATTTCACCATTGACCCAAGCCAAGGATGCCATTGAGTTTGATAACAGCGACATGGGCTTGGAAGAGCAGTTTGAGCGGATTTATGATTACTCCCAACGGGTGATTGCAAAGCTGGGTTGATGTGTTGGTGTTTTAGATGATTGGCGATATACGGTTCTGTCGTTTTTAATAATCCTGAACCAAGACTTCAGTTGGAATATGAAGCGCGGTGTTTAGTTTTCGAATCATTCCCAAAGTCAACTTTCGTTTTTTATTCAAAATTTCGCTGACCCTACTTTTAAACCCCACAACTTCTGCCAAGTCTTTCTGTTTCATTCCCATTTGTTCCATTCGGAATTTGATGGCTTCAATTGGGTCTGGCATATCGATTGGGAAATTTTCATTCTCGAAACGATCGATTAAAATCGAAAGGATTTCCAGTTCGTCTCCTTCTTCCGTTCCTTTTTTTGCATCAAAAATATCCTCAAGCCTGTTGAGGGCATTTTGATAATCTTTTTCGTTTCTGATTGGTACTATATTCATTTGTCAGATGTTGTTTGCGTCAATCTTGTCATATTCCGCGTGGGTTCCAATAAAACGTATCCAGCATATTTGATATTCAAAGTTGAACTTTACGATCAACCGATAGTTGTTTCCTTTGATGTTGTAAACAATTCTGTTGTCCTTTAGAACACTTGCGCTTGGATAATCATTTTTTAGTTCGTTTATGTTTTTACATTCGGACTTTTCGGTTTCCCTGAACCACGCCTTTAATTGATCCTCGCTGTCGGCCTGTTTCTCCCAGAAATTCCGTAATGTGCGTTTGGCTATTACCCTCACATTATGATTGTTTGTCGCAAATGTAGCAAAAAGTTACCGAATTGGTAATTATTTTTGATTTATTCAGATTTAGGTTCCAAGTGGGTTCTTGCTCTTTTTTGTAAAAACCGCAAGTACTCCCAACGGGTGATTGCGAAGCAGGGCTTAGAATAGTTTCTGATTTTGGAGTTGCCCTTATACAACTTGTTGTAGCCAGTAGTTCTTCATTACTTCAAAATTAGGTTCGCTCTTTTTTCCAAATCGTCAAGGTCATTTTTTTCTTTTATTGTTTCTTTTCCCAATCGCAACACCATCTCAACATGATTGATTATCGCCATTTTGTGACTTTCTCGTTTGGTGAAATTTTGGATGGTTATCAATGCTTCCAAAAGCCTTATGATTACCGAGGTGCTTCCTGCTGAAAATTGTCTGATTTGATTAAATGCGGCATTTAATACACCTTCAAAATCCAATACATTTGCAATAACCCTAAGATTTCCGTCTTCATCAACACGATACTTTGAAGGGAATTTGGCTTGTGCCAAGTAGCACATAGTCGCTGTTAGGTTGTCAATACATGCAATTGCGGTATATGGGTCGTTTACCCCTGGAGATAATGCCCTGGCCGCAATCTCTACCATTTGATGGATTGAAAATTCCAAATCCTGCTGGGAGGTCTTTATTTTTCCAAAAACAAATTGGTGTAGTAGTTCATCTATGGATTCTGCTTGCCAATCCATGTTTGAATAAATTACGCCGATTTCTTGGTCTTTCACTAAAAAGCTACCCGGTCTGTGCTTTAATTCAAACAAGGAATCATTATCAGTTATTATCTTTGATATTACTTCGCTGTCCAAGTATTGCAGATAACCATTTTTGGGAGATTTGATACGTGTTTGTTTTTGATAGTTGGAAATAGCAGCATCTTCATCAAAATCTTTATTGTCCTTGAGTTCATCCCCTATTTTTTCCGGGAAAAGCGTTTCTACTTGTTCCAAAATAAGGTCTGATATATCAGAAATAACCTTGTCCGCTTGGATACTTACTGCAATTTGGTGTATAAATACGATAAGCAAAGTAATATTTGCTACGGCCATTAAAATGGCAACAAAAATGGAAATGGATGGAATGAAAGTATATCCATTTCCTTCCTTTATAGCATTTAAAACCAATAGGCAATATAGGTACGTGGCAATGTATGAACCCAAAACTACTTGGTTGAGGCGTACGTACATAAAGTTTTTTATCAGTCTAGGGCCAAATTGAGAGGAGGCAAGTGTCAAAGCAACCAATGTTACTGAAAAAACTGTTCCTGCAACACCGATCATGGCACCTGAAATAGTAGATAAAATGCTTCTTGCAGAATCGGAGCTGTTCACCGAGAAAAAGCGAATCCAACCTTCTTGTGGAATGGTTATCATATTATCCAATGAAACCAAGCTTACTGACAATACTACTGCTAAACCAATAATTATAACAGGTACAAACCAGAACGTGGCAAGCAATTCTTTCCAGAAAAAGAGCAGTTTTTTCATTTTATCAAATAAAAGAACAGGGCCTGTAAATCATCTACAGGCCCTGTTGGTTAATCAAGAGAACAAGCCTTTCAACTTGTCAAATCCTTCCTTAAAAGAGTCTGAAGCGGATGAAAACGCATCTTTTGCTTCATCCCACTTTTCTTCGGATGCATTTTTAAGGTCGGCATATTTACTTTCCAAGTCCGATCGTTTTGACTCCAAATCCCTAATTGCTTTGTCATACTTAGATTTTGCGTCCCCACTGGCAGATTCTTTTTTTGCCTTCAACTCGTGGATTTTAGCCGAAACCCCGTCAATGGTTTGGTTCGCCTTGGCCTTGAATTCTTTTTTGTTCATTTTTAAAAAATTAAATGTGAATAATTGTGCCTGCCAGTAGGGATTTATGGATATCGTCCCTTTAAAATGCCAGGTCATCCAATTTGTAATGGGTTCGTTCTCCCATGGGATACAGCGTCAAAAGATATGAATCGTTTTAATGATTTATATCGACCGATAAGTGAAGTTAGCATTTTTATGTTTAAAATTCCAGTATGGATTGATGGATGCAATAGCTGGGTCGGCACTACACGGTTGTGCCCAAACGTGGAAATCCCCAAAAACCAAAAAAACGCCCAAAGGGCGCTTTTTCTTATTCTGTCCATGTGGCAATTCCTTACAAATTCGGAATCACCAACACCTGATCGGGGTGGATCACGTTCGGATCCTTTAAAATATTGGTGTTCGCATCAAAAATTTTGGTGTACTTCATCGGGTCGCCGTAATAATGCTTCGCAATCTTGCTCAAGGATTCCCCGCTCTTCACCGTATGTCTGTGGTAAACGGAATCATCTTCCACGGTAATGTTCGCTTTAATGTCCGATGGCTTTTCCCCACCAATTTCCTTGATCTTGTCCCACAATAGGTTTTTTTCGTATTGGGTCTTGGTCATCCCTTTTATTTTTAAGATATCGCCTTCAACATTCACATCCCCGTTTTTTACTTCCAATTTCTCACCTAGATCTAGTACAGGTTGATATTTTGCTTTAACACTCATAATTCGATTTTTTACAGTTAACAATTAGAATTCTCAAGATAGTTAATATGCTCAAATTTTGCTGTTAAATAATGGGAATACTTTTTTTGCTGAAACCTTGCTTGTAGGCTTTGTATATCAAGAATTTAATTGTATTTTTGCACCCCTTTTGGCAAGGAGGCAAGAGAAAAAGGGAATTTTAGAAAATCATTTTAAAAACCACTTCCGCGGTAATTGTTCAACTCTTGTAAAACGTGGAATACAAATTTTAATCAGCAGCATGGCTGAAGAAAAACAAAACGTTGAGGTAGAAGAAACTGCCGCAGCACCAGAAGTAAAAGAAACAGAACCCAAGCAAGATCCTCAGGAGTTTCTTGAAAATTTTGATTGGGACAAGTACGAAGAAGGAATTGAGCGCGTAGATGATACCAAGCTCAAGGAATTCGAGACACTAGTAGAGGAAAACTTTGTGGACACTGCCGACGAGGAAGTAGTGGAAGGAAAAGTGGTTCACATGACAGACCGTGAGGCGATCATTGATATCAATGCCAAGTCCGAAGGTGTAATTTCCTTGAATGAGTTCCGCTACAATCCCGATCTTAAAGTTGGTGATAAAGTTGAGGTACTTATAGATATCCGTGAGGACAAGACCGGTCAATTGGTGTTGTCTCACCGTAAAGCAAGAACCATCAAGGCGTGGGAGCGTGTTAACAACGCACACGACAAAGAAGAGATCGTTACTGGATTCGTTAAATGTCGTACCAAAGGTGGTATGATTGTGGACGTATTCGGCATCGAGGCATTCTTGCCAGGTTCCCAAATTGATGTGAAGCCTATCCGCGATTACGATCAGTACGTAGGCAAGACCATGGAGTTCAAAGTAGTGAAGATCAACCACGAGTTCAAGAACGTAGTGGTTTCCCACAAAGCTTTGATCGAAGCGGATATCGAAGAGCAGAAAAAAGAGATCATTGGCCAATTGGAAAAAGGTCAAGTACTGGAAGGTATCGTGAAGAACATTACATCTTACGGGGTATTTATCGACCTTGGAGGTGTGGATGGATTGGTTCACATTACCGACCTATCTTGGAGCAGGATCAACCACCCGAACGAAGTTGTGGACCTAGACCAGAAATTGAACGTTGTTATCCTTGATTTTGATGATAACAAGTCAAGAATCCAGTTGGGTCTTAAGCAATTGGAGAAACATCCATGGGATGCCTTGGGTGATGAGATCAAAGTTGGCGACAAAGTAAAAGGTAAAGTGGTTGTAATCGCCGATTACGGTGCATTTATCGAAGTTGCCGATGGCGTTGAAGGTTTGATCCACGTTTCAGAAATGTCGTGGAGTACGCACCTAAGATCCGCCCAAGACTTTGTAAACGTGGGAGACGAAGTTGAAGCTGTTGTGTTGACCTTGGATAGGGAAGATCGTAAAATGTCGTTGGGTATTAAGCAATTAACGCCAGACCCATGGACAGATATCACTTCCAAATATCCTGTTGGATCAAGGCACAAGGGAATCGTTAGAAACTTTACCAACTTTGGGGTATTCGTAGAGTTGGAAGAAGGAATCGACGGTTTGATCTATATCTCCGATCTTTCTTGGACAAAGAAAATCAAGCATCCATCCGAGTTTGTTGCCGTAGGCGATACCTTGGAGGTGGAAGTATTGGAATTGGACGTAGAAGGGCGCAAATTGAGCCTTGGACACAAACAGACCACAGAGAACCCTTGGGACAAGTACTCCGAAGAGTTTGCTGAAGGTACCGTGCACAAAGCTGCAATTGCAGAGGTTGTTGACAAAGGAGCTACCATTGACTTCAACGAGGATATCGTTGGATTTGTTCCACAACGCCACATGGAAAAAGAAGACGGCAAGAAACTTGTAAAAGGAGAAGAGGCCGAATTCAAGATCATCGAGTTCAATAAGGATTTCAAGAGAGTGGTGGCAAGCCATACTGCAATCTTTAGAGAGCAAGAAGACAGAAATGTGAAAGCTGCAGCCAAGAAAAGAGCCGCATCATCCGATGAAGCTGCTCCGACCCTTGGAGATGCCAACTCCGCATTGCAAGCATTGAAAGACAAAATGGAAGCCGATTCCAAGAAAAAATAATCGGACTTTTCAATGATACGAAGCCCCGCTGGAAACAGTCGGGGCTTTTTTATGGCCCGAACATTTTAAAGAATTGCTTACTTTTGTATTCAACCGAGTTGGTCGCACATAGCATATGAGTCAAAAAGTTCTGCTTACTTCAAAGGAAATTAACATCATACTGCACCGGTTGGCCTGTCAGCTAATGGAAAACCATTTGGATTTTACCGATACCGCATTGATCGGTATCCAGCCCAGAGGCGTTTTTTTGGCAGAAAGGTTGGTAAAGATTCTCAAAAAAGAATACAAGATCAAACATATTGACCTTGGTTTCTTGGACATCACATTTTTTAGGGACGATTTTGGACGTGGAGAAATCCTAAAAGCCAATTCCACACAAATGGATTTTTTGGTGGAGGATAAAAAAGTGGTGTTCATTGATGATGTGCTCTATACCGGAAGAAGCATCAGGGCGGCACTAACGGCCATCCAATCCTTTGGAAGACCAAGCAACATCGAACTATTGACGTTGATAGATAGGCGTTTTAGCAGACATTTGCCCATACAACCAACGTATAGGGGCAGGCAGGTGGATGCCATCAATAGAGAAAAAGTAAAGGTGATGTGGGAAGAGAACGACGGTGAGGATAAAGTATATTTAGTAAGCAAATAAAAGGGAATGAGCGAATTAAGTGTAAACCATTTGTTGGGAATCAAATATCTGAACAAAAAGGATATATCGCTCATATTTGAAACGGCCGATCATTTTAAGGAAGTGATCAATCGTTCCATTAAAAAAGTGCCCACACTTCGTGATATTACCATAGCCAACATCTTTTTTGAGAACAGTACCCGTACAAAGCTATCTTTTGAGCTGGCCGAAAAGCGACTTTCTGCCGATGTGGTCAATTTTTCCGCAGGACAATCATCCGTAAAAAAAGGGGAGACCCTCATCGATACCGTGAATAACATCCTGTCCATGAAAGTGGATATGGTAGTGATGCGGCACCCCAATCCAGGAGCGGGCATTTTCTTGTCAAAACACGTAAAAGCGGCTATCGTAAATGCTGGTGATGGTGCCCACGAGCATCCCACGCAAGCACTCTTGGATTCTTATTCCATCCGCGAAAAGTTAGGTGATGTGGGAGGTAAAAATGTGGTAATAGTTGGTGATATCCTTCACTCAAGGGTAGCGTTGTCCAATATTTTTGCCTTAAAACTACAAGGGGCCAACGTAAAAGTCTGTGGACCAAAAACACTTATTCCCAAACATATAGAATCTCTGGGAGTAGGGGTGGAGACCAACCTAAAAAAGGCCTTGGAATGGTGCGATGTGGCCAATATGCTCCGTGTTCAGAACGAACGTATGGATATCAGTTATTTCCCATCCACTCGTGAATACACGCAACAATTCGGGGTCAATAAGGGACTGTTGGACAGTTTGGACAAACAAATTGTGATCATGCACCCCGGCCCTATAAACCGCGGTGTGGAAATAACCAGTGATGTAGCGGACTCCGACCAATCCATTATTTTACATCAGGTAGAAAACGGAGTGGCAGTACGTATGGCAGTACTTTACCTATTGGCATCAAAAATTAAGTAAAAGATGATTTTCGACAAAGACGGAACAACAACGATTGTTTTTCAGGAAAAGACCACCTTAAGCGGTTTTTTGGAAAACCTCAACAAAGCATACCCAAAACTCAAGCACGACAATATTGTTGTCAACCTTTTTTCTTTCAATACCTTAAAAATTGCCGATTTATTGGAGTTTTTGGACATTTCGAACACCCACAAAGGTGCTGGCAGGTCATTTGTTTTGGTGACCGATAAGTTAAACTACGACGAGATTCCTGAAGAGATAAGCGTGGTGCCTACCCTACAAGAGGCCAAGGACCTTATCGAAATGGAAGAAATAGAACGCGACCTGGGTATATGAAATTGACCGTACTTGGGTGCTATGCCGCTACGCCACGAACATTTACCAACCCTACTTCGCAGGTACTCGAAATAAAGAACCATCTGTTTTTGATCGATTGCGGTGAGGGAACCCAAGTGCAGTTGAGAAAATACAAGGTCAAGTTTTCCAGGATCAACCACATTTTTATATCGCATCTCCATGGGGACCATTTTTTTGGTCTTCCCGGTTTGATTTCAACCTTTAGGTTGTTGGGCAGGGACAAAGAACTGCACATATACGGCCCAAAAGGGATCAAACAGGCCATCACCCTATTTCTAAAATTGGGTGATTCTTGGACCGATTACCCGTTGATATTCCACGAATTGGAATCCAAAGAATCCGAACTGGTTTTTGAGGATGAAAAAGTCACCGTCCGAACAGTTCCGTTGATCCATAGGGTATACACCAATGGTTTTTTGTTTCAAGAGAAGGAATCCCCGAGGACCCTCAACATTGAAGCGGCCAGAAAGTACGGCATAGATAAGAGTCAGTTCAACAATATTAAAAAAGGAAAGGATGGTATTGATGCATCGGGCAATCTGGTGTCCAATAAAAAACTCACTTTGGACCCACCGGAACCCAAAAGCTACGCTTTTTGTAGCGATACGGTCTATAATGAGGCCATTGTGCCCATTATTAAAGATGTGACGGTGCTGTATCACGAATCCACTTTTTTGGAATCCGAGGAACACCTTTGCGAAAAAACAAAACATAGCACATCCAAGCAAGCTGCACAAATCGCCAAAAAGGCCAATGCCAAATTGCTGATATTGGGCCACTATTCCACGCGCTACAAATCCATCGAACTATTTAAAAAAGAAGCCAATGATGTTTTTCCAGTGGTGGACCTAGCCGACGATGGTAAAGTTTTTGATTTCAAATAATCTGTTTGTACCGTGTCGAGCGAGCCAAGCGACGGGAAATCCATTTTTTGTCGTTGTTCCTAGTTAATTGTAAATCGAAATGTAATTCCAAGCTTTGCAATCAAGGTAAATTTCCCGAACTTCACGTCATGCAAAAAGACCTTGGTGATTATAGAAAAACTTACGAAAAAAGTGAGCTGACCGAAGCTTCCATAAAGGAAAACCCGCTGGAGCAATTTCAAAAGTGGTTTTATGAGGTAGAAGCCTCAGAAGGGGTAGACGAACCAAACGCCATGACGATTTCTACCATTGGATTGGATGGATTTCCAAAAAGCAGGGTGGTTTTAATGAAAAAATTCACTTTTGAAGGCTTTATTTTTTATACCAATTATCAAAGTGAAAAGGGAAGGGCCATTGCAGCAAATCCATCGGTTTGCCTATCTTTTTTTTGGCCCAATATGGAACGTCAGGTCATTATAAAGGGTACCGCGGAAAAAATAGTCGAAAATCTTTCCGATGGATACTTCGAATCCCGCCCACATGGCAGTAAACTAGGTGCCATTGTTTCTGACCAAAGCGAGGTAGTTCCGTCCCGTGAATATTTGGAGGATAAGTTGAAGCAGCTCGAACAGCAATATAAAAGCAAGGAAGTGCCCAGGCCCGAGCATTGGGGAGGATATTTGGTTCGTCCCATTTCCATGGAATTTTGGCAAGGTCGCCCTAACCGATTGCACGATCGGATACGATACTCCCTCCAGGAAGATTTTGATTGGAAAATTGAGCGATTGGCCCCCTAACCCCTAGAAGATGAAACAATTGATACTGATGCGACATGGGAAATCCTCATGGGATTACGATGTCTCCGATAAGGACAGACCTTTAAAGCAAAGAGGAATAAACGATGCCCATTTGGTTTCCCAAACCTTTGCTTTGCATGCCCCTTCAATAGACTTTATTTATTCAAGCCCAGCCAATCGTGCTTTACATACCAGTATGATCTTTGTAAGAAATCTGGAATTTGGCCTGTCGGGATTCAAGGTCAACGATATGCTTTACGATTTTTCGGGCAATAGCGTACAGCAATTTGTCCGGCATTTGGACAATAATTTGAATACAGTGGCCATCTTTGGTCACAATTATGCCTTTACCTCGCTTGCAAATACTTGGGGAGATCAGTATATTGAGAACGTTCCCACAGCTGGACTTGTACACATTACATTTGGTGTGGACGATTGGTCCAAAATATCCGAGGGAACCACAGAGCAAATGGTCTTTCCAAAACACTTGAAAAAATAGATGGTAAAAACAAAGAACGAATATATAAACAGGGAAATCAGTTGGTTGCAATTTAATGCCAGGGTACTGCAAGAGAGTAAAGATCATAGGGTGCCATTGATCGACCGGTTACGGTTTTTAGGGATTTTCAGTAACAACTTGGATGAATTTTTTAAGGTGCGATATGCCACGGTAAAACGTATTGTGGATGCCGGAAAAACGGGTAAAAGTGTTTTGGGCGGAGAAAGGGCCAAGGATTTGCTGGAGGAAATCACCAAAATCGTGATTGATCAGCAGACCCGTAGCCTTGAAATTTTTCAACAAATTGATAGGGAACTTCGTGAGGAAAATATTTTTATCATCAGGGAGACCGAGGTCAATGAAAGTCAGGCAGAGTTCATTCGGGATTATTTCTTTAAAAAGGTGAACCAGGAGTTGATGACCATTATCCTGAACGACCTTACCGAGTTTCCGCTCCTGAAGGACACCGCTGCCTATTTGGCCGTTAAGGTGGTGATGAAGAACGGTTCGGGCAAAGGAAAGCACAACAGGTATGCCTTGATAGAGATCCCGAAGGGAATAGACCGCTTTGTGGTATTGCCAAAAGAAGGGGAGAAGAACTACGTCATCATATTGGATGACTTGATCCGCTTTTGCTTGGACAGCGTGTTTACCATGTTCGAGTTCGAGTCCATTTCGGCCCACATGATCAAGATTACCCGCGATGCGGAATTGGATATAGACAACGATCTGAGCAAAAGTTTTATTGAAAAGATTTCTTCCAGTGTGGAGCATCGGAAAATCAGCGATCCCGTACGCTTTGTATATGACAAGAGCATAGACAAGGACACCCTCCAGTTCCTGAAGGAAAAAATGGATATTATGGGCACCGATAGTGTGATTCCCGGTGGCCGTTACCATAACCGAAGGGATTATATGGGTTTCCCCAGTTTGGGGCGCCAGGACCTTATGTACGATAAGATAGAGCCCTTGCCCGTTAAAGGCTTGAGCATGAAAGGGAGTTTGTTGGATATGATTGCCCATAAGGACTATATGATCTATGCCCCATACCATACCTTTAGCTATGTGACCAAGTTTTTGAGGGAGGCTGCCCTGGACCCACAGGTGCGTAGCATAAAAATCACCATATATAGGTTGGCGGAGAGCGATAGCCAAATTGCAAATGCTTTGGTCAACGCCGTTAAAAACGGAAAACAGGTAACCGTACAGATAGAGTTGCAGGCCCGATTCGATGAGCAGAACAATATTGAATACGCCAACTTTTTGCAAGATGAAGGCGTAAAATTAATCTTTGGCGTACCTGGACTAAAAGTACACAGCAAGATTTGCCTTGTGGAGCGCGAAGAAAATGAGGGTATCAAAAGGTACGGCTTTATCAGTACCGGTAACTTTAACGAGTCCACAGCAAAAATTTATACTGATTATACCTTGTTTACGGCCCATCAAGGTATCTTAAAGGATATGAACAAGGTATTCGGCTTCTTCGAGACCAATTATAAAATCAATAAATACAAACATCTTATTGTATCGCCCCATTACACCAAGTCATCCTTTATGAAGATGATCGATAAGGAAATCGCCTTTGCCAAGGCAGGGAAAGAGGCTTACATCAAAATAAAGATGAATAGCCTTACCTCTTATCTAATGGTGGATAAACTGTATGAGGCCAGTAGGGCAGGAGTTAAGATACAGATGATTGTTCGGGGAATATGCTGTCTTATACCCGGTGTAGAGGGCATGAGCGAAAATATTGAAGCCATAAGTGTGGTGGACAAGTTTTTGGAACACCCCAGATTGTTCATTTTTGGCAATGATGGTGACCCAAAAATCTATATTTCATCCGCAGATTGGATGACGCGCAACCTGGACTTTAGGGTAGAGGTGGGCTGTCCCATTTACGACCCCGATATTAGACAGGAACTGTTGGATACGTTTGATATTTCTTGGAAAGATAACTCCAAGGCACGGGTGTTTTCCGCAAAACAGGACAATGCCTATAGAAAACGTGCCAAAGGGGAAGCCGAACTGCGATCGCAGGTTGAAATGTACAATTATTACAAAAGGAAATTGGAATCCTAACCGTGCATGGTCCCCTTTTTGCCGAGGTCTTTCATTAATTGTGCCTCGTACTCCAAGAGGGCTTCCCATTTTTGGTCCACCTCCCCTTTTTTGCCGTATTTGCGGGCAAACTTGAGGAACATGGTGTAATGGTTGGCTTCGCTGACCATTAGGTTCCGGTAGAACTCGGACAACTCTTCGTCGGCTATTTCTTCTGATAGCAATCTAAAGCGTTCGCAGCTTCTTGCCTCGATAAGGGCAGCATACAAAAGTTTGTGGACCAAGTGGGTTTCCCTGCTGCCGCCTTTTGGGAAGAATTTCATCAACTCGATGACATATTCATCCTTGCGTTCGCGGCCCAAGACCCAGCCGCGCTTTACTATTTTATCGTGCACCATGTTAAAATGACCCATTTCCTCACGGGCAAGAGCGGTCATTTCCTTTACCAATTCCGACTTTTCCGGAAAACCAATGATCAACGAAATGGCAGTACTGGCTGCTTTTTGCTCGCAATACGCATGATCCGTCAGAATCTCTTCGATGTTCTTTTCAACAATGTTTACCCATCTTGGGTCAGTTGGTAATTTTAGGCCTAGCATGATGTGTATTTTTCCGCAAAGATAATCCGACAGGATTAAATAAATTCGCCGTGCCCTAGTTATATTTGTAAAACCAACAGATTCTAGTCTATATCTTATGGCCAAAACCTCTAAAGATTATCTCTCCGATATTCTGCAATTAAATTTAAATAATTCTGAATTTCAATGGTTAATTGATGCTGTAGCACAAATTTCTGAAGCAAAAAGCAAAAAGGATCTGTACATGACCTACAGTCTGTGCACCTCCAAAATCCAAAATACGCCCATTGCCGATTTTGGTACTCAGGATTTTGCATGGAAAACGTACTTGGAAACACAAAAGGCATCCACCTTGGAGATTTCCAGGGTTTTTATACTTTCTTCTGCCCTCGAAGCAGGGGATGAGTTTTTAAAACCCGTGCAGCAATTGATTCAGGTTGCTGATAAAACCGAATTGGAAACCTTTTTAAAATATTTGGTTTTCTTGCCAGAACCAAAGAATTTCAATTTTGCAGCCGTAGAGGCGTTAAGGACCAATATTGCTACGGTTTTTAATGCGATATCCCAATATAACCCATATTCGGCCCAATATTTTACTACGGCGGAGTGGAACCAAATGTACCTTAAGGCTGCCTTTATGCAGCAAGATTTGAAAAAGATACCCGAAATAGAGAAAATGGCCAATAAGGATTTGGCGCGCATCATCTCCGATTATGCACACGAAAGATGGGCGGCATCAAGAGATGTGGAGCCTATGTTTTGGAGACCCGTATCCAATTTTCTGGAAGGTAATCTAATTGATGACATTGAGCGCTTATTTAAAAGTGATACGGAAAGGGAGCAAAAGGCAGCGACCTTGGTTTGTTTCCATTCAAACTCTGATGAAGCGAAAAAATTACTCAAAACCTATGATACCCACCTACAAAAAGTAGAGAAGGGTAATATAACCTGGAAAAATTTATAAGATCATGGATGATACCTTAATGATAATAGATCCACACGTTCATATGACATCCAGAACCACGGATGATTATGAGGCTATGGCAGCGGCTGGGGTTGTTGCTCTGATAGAGCCATCTTTTTGGTTGGGCCAGCCTAGGACCCAGGTAGGCTCATTTCAAGACTATTTTAGCAGTCTTGTGGGTTGGGAGCCGTTCAGGGCCTCACAGTTTGGGATAAAACACTATTGCACTATAGGACTGAACTCAAAAGAGGCCAACAATGTGCCCTTGGCCGAAGAGGTGATGGAATTGTTGCCCCTGTATCTGCACAAAGAAAATGTGGTGGCCATTGGCGAGATCGGTTACGATGACCAAACCGAGGCCGAAGACCGTTTTTTTCGGGAACAATTGGAATTGGCCAAGGCCTTTAACATGATGGTCCAAGTACATACCCCGCACAGGGATAAAAAAGCAGGAACCATTAAAAGTATGGAAGTCTGTTTGGAGCATGGCATAGACCCGGGAATGGTGGTGATAGATCACAACAACGAAGAAACGGTCAAAGATGTACTGGACCGAGGGTTTACCGCTGCATTTACCATTTACCCCAAAACAAAAATGGGCAACCAACGTATGGTGGAAGTGGTGAAAAAGTTCGGCAGTGACAATATTATCGTGGATAGCTCTGCCGATTGGGGCGTGAGCGATCCATTGGCCGTTCCAAAAACGGCAAACCTGATGTTGCAAAACGGAATTGCTCGTGAAGACGTGGTAAAGACGTGCTACCAAAATGCTTTGGACTTTTTTGGAAGATCCGGAAAAATGAAAGAGGAACACTGGTTGAATCCAGAGGCTATTGACCAACGAAAGCTGTTTAATGACAATAGTGTTTTGCGCGGTCAGGAGCCAAAGGTAGAGGACAATAAAATTGTTTAATGGGGCCACGTGTAAAGGCATATCTCCAACTGTGTAGGCCTCCCAATTTACCTACCGCCGCAGCCGATATTTTGGCAGGTATGTCCATATCGGGCCTATTTGCTGGAATAGGAATATTTGCAATACCAACTGTGGATTGGTTTCCATTTTTCATGTTGGTATTGGCCTCCGTGTTTTTGTATGCGGGCGGTGTGGTGCTCAACGATGTTTTTGATATTGCAATTGATAAAGTGGAGCGTCCCGAAAGGCCAATTCCAAGTGGGATGGTTCCTTTGGGCAAAGCAAGGTCATTTGGCTTTGGTTTGCTTTTGGTGGGGATTTACTTTGCTTTTTTGGTCAATATCAATAGTGGTATCATTTCCATTTTTTTGGCTTTGGCCATTTTGTCCTATGATAAATTTGCAAAGCACCATGCTTTCATTGGACCCCTCAATATGGGAATTTGTAGGGGACTTAACCTTTTAATGGGTATATCTTTACTGAATTCAATGGAAAACTGGCCCTATGTTTTGGTTCCCATCGTATTTATTTTTGCTGTGACCATGATCAGCAGGGGAGAGGTGCACGGAAAGAACAAGGGCAATATACTGCTGGCGGGTTTGTTGTACGTTGCAGTGCTGTCGGGCGTGTTTTATTTGCATCAAGTGTATGCAAATGGCGACCTTTGGTATCTATTGTTTTTGGGGCTTTTTGCTTTTATGGTTTTCAAACCTTTGATCAGGGCATATCAACATAATACACCAGAAAATATAAAGAAGGCTGTAAAGTCCGGTGTGTTGTCCATTATATTGTTGGATGCCGCTATGGCTGTTGCGCATGCCAATCTAATTATTGGAGTATTGACGCTCTTACTGTTGCCATTATCCATGTATTTGGCCAAACAATTTGCAGTTACCTAGCTTATGAATAAAAATACGCTACCTACGATTCGACAAGAATTTCAAGTACGGTATACATATCAATTGCTTTTTACCCAGCGTTTATTTGCGGTAGGGAACCCTTTGTTCAAAAACATTTTGGCAGAATATCGTCCCAATTATGCCGTAAAATGTCTTTTCGTGCTAGATCAAGGAGTATTGGACCATCATCCGAATCTAGGAAAGGAAATCGAAGATTATTGCAATCACTTTAAGGAGCAAATCCAATTTACTGACCTTATTGCCGTTCCAGGTGGGGAAGAGAGCAAAAAAGACCAATCCAGTGTTAACAAATGTCTTGATGCCATCAATGAAAATGCCATTTGCAGACATTCATTTGTAGTGGCCATTGGAGGTGGGGCAGTGGTTGATATGGTGGGTTATGCCGCCACTATTGCTCATAGGGGGGTACAACTCATCCGAATTCCAACCACCGTTTTGGCCCAAAACGATGCGGCTGTGGGGGTGAAGAACAGCGTAAATGCTTTTGATAAGAAAAACTTCCTGGGTACTTTTTCTGTTCCCTATGCTATCATCAACGACTTGGAATTTCTAAAGACCTTGGAACAGCGTGACTGGGTGGCGGGGATAGCTGAAGCCATAAAAGTGGCCTTGATCAAGGACAAACAATTCTTTGAGTATATTGAATCCAATGCGGAAGCACTGGCCAATCGGGAAATGGAGCCCATGGCCTATCTGATCCATCGTTGCGCAGAATTGCATATGGAGCATATAGCCAAAGGTGGTGATCCTTTTGAAAATGGTTCTTCCAGACCTTTGGATTTTGGCCATTGGTCGGCCCATAAATTGGAATATATGACAGGGTACAGCCTCAGACACGGTGAAGCCGTGGCCATAGGTATGGCCATAGACATGGTGTACGCCAGTTTGGTAGGTGTGTTGCAAGATGATTTGGAGCGAGTGCTATCGGTCATGAGAAAAGTAGGCTTTAACTTGGAGGTTCCTTTGGAAAAAGATGCGGAAATCAAAGAACTCCTTAACGGGATTGAAGAGTTTCGGGAGCATTTGGGAGGCGAACTCACCATTCCCTTAATTCCCAAAATAGGGACCAAAACCGATGTTCACAGTATCGATTATGAATTAATGGAAAAAGCAGTGCGAAGCTTTATGTACAAACCGCAAAACTCTCTATGAGGATCAAGGATAAATATCATCTGACCTATTGCACCAATATCCACGCCGGTGGAGATTGGGAAGAAACATTTACCAGCCTAAAGCAACATTTACCAAAAATCAAGAAATCCGTTTCCCCAAACAAGTCGTTTGGTCTGGGGCTTCGATTGGGCAACACGGCCAGTTTGGAACTGGACAATGGACAGCTTCAGGGCTTTAAAGATTGGCTATCCGAAAATGACTGTTACGTTTTTACGATGAACGGATTTCCCTACGGGAACTTTCACGGTGAGCCCGTAAAAGACCAAGTGCATGTGCCCGATTGGACAACACATGAGCGGTTGGAGTATACCTTACGATTGTTTAAACAATTGGACTTTTTGGCACCGGAAGGCATGGAATGTGGTATTTCTACATCGCCCGTTTCCTACAAGCATTGGTTTGATGGTGAATCAGAAAAGCAACAGGCCTTTGCCAAAGGAGCGGAAAATATGGTCAAGGTTGCGCTTGAATTGTACCAAATTGAAAAAGCAACGGGTAGGTACATGCATTTGGATGTAGAACCGGAACCCGACGGGTTTTTGGAGAACACCCAAGAGGTACTGGATTACTACCAAGATTATTTGGTTCCCGAGGCCACCAAGGCTTTTGAACCGTTTCAATTCAGTGCGGAAAAAACAGAGGGGCTAATCAAAAGATATATTACGGTATGTTATGATGTGTGTCATTTCGCATTGGCCTACGAAGCGCCAAATTTGACTTTTGAAAAGTTCAAGGCGGCTAACATTTATGTAGGTAAGATTCAAGTGAGTGCCGCCCTCAAAATAATGTATGACAGCGATAGGGAAGAGGAGTTGTGGAACACCTTGGCCCAATTCAACGAGCCCGTGTATTTGCATCAGGTTACGGAAATGGTGGATGGAAAAGTGAAAACATATAACGATCTGCCCATTGTTTTGGAAAAAAGGAAGCCTTTTAAAGAGTTGCGCTCCCATTTTCACGTGCCCATATTTTTAAAGGATTATGGGTTGCTTCAATCCACACAAGATCAGATTGAGAAGGTGTTGGACCATTTGGAGGACAATTTTGTCAGCAATCACATGGAAGTGGAAACCTATACCTGGGATGTTTTGCCCAATGAACTCAAAGTGCCGATTACAGAGTCCATTGCACGGGAACTGGACTGGATGAAATCAAGATTAAAATGAAGAAGACCGTTGTAATCAACATTGTGGGGCTTACCAATAGATTGATTGGGGAACACACCCCCTTTATAAAAACTTTTCTGGAAAAAGGGAAGGGCAGTGTTGTAAAACCAGTTTTGCCAGCTGTCACCTGTTCGGCACAAAGTACTTATCTAACGGGCAAGTGGCCAACAGAACATGGTATTGTCGGGAACGGATGGTTCTTTAAGGAAGAATTGGAAGTCAAATTTTGGCGGCAGGGAAATCCCTTGGTGCAATCAAACAAGATTTGGGATGAACTAAAAACATTAAACCCAGACTTCACCTGTGCCAATATGTTCTGGTGGTACAATATGTACAGCACTGTGGATTTTAGCGCCACGCCACGCCCCAATTATCTGGCCGACGGCAGAAAAATCCCGGACATATACACCTATCCGGCCAAGTTGCGGGATATGCTTCAAGACAAGTTGGGAACATTTCCGTTGTTTAAATTCTGGGGACCCAAAACATCCATAGCATCCAGTAGATGGATTGCTGATGCCACGATGGAAATGGATAAGGAAAACAATCCAACCTTGACATTGGTCTATTTGCCCCATTTGGATTATAACACGCAGCGACACGGATTAAATTTTGATGTCCTTCAAAAGGATTTGAGGGAAATTGATGCCGTGGTCAAGGATTTGGTCGAGTATTATGAAGCACAATCGGCCAATATAGTTTTGTTGTCCGAGTATGGCATCACCAACGTGTCCAACCCTATCCACATTAACCGACACTTACGAAAAGAAGGGTATTTGGGTATTAGAGTAGAGCGAGGACTGGAACTTTTGGATGCAGGTGCAAGCAAGGCTTTTGCGGTTGCCGACCATCAAATAGCGCACGTTTATGCAAAAGATTCCGTTGACTACGACAAACTTTATGAATACTTGAAAACAATTCCAGGCATTGAAAAAGTTATCCCAAAGAACGAACGGGATGCCCATTATATAGATCACGAACGGGCAGGCGATTTTGTGCTAGTGGCGGACAAGGATAGTTGGTTCACCTATTACTTTTGGGAAGATGAGGCCGTGGCGCCCGATTATGCCCGTATGGTGGACATCCACAAAAAACCGGGTTATGACCCCGTAGAAATGTTTACCGACCCTTCGGATAAATTGGTTATGCCCAAGGTGATGTTGAAACTCTTAAAAAAGAAACTGGGCTTTAGAACCGTATTGGACATTATTCCGTTAAAGGCTGAATTGGTGAAAGGGTCCCACGGAAGAATTCCAGAGGACAAGGAAGATTGGCCCATTTTAGTGACCAATAGCGAAAGTGATCTGCCCCAACAGGAATTGCTTGCCACGGAAGTTTACGGAGTGCTGAAAAATCATGTAATTCAATAGATATGGAAACCTTTTTCAAAATTTTTGCGGTTGTTTTTGCGCTTTTGTTTGGCTATGCCATAGTAGTACAGTTCAATGATCCGGATGCCATAAAATGGATACTGTTCTATTTGGCCGCTGCGGTGGCATCAATACTTTTTCTATTGAAGAAGCTTAAGCCTATCATCTTTTTTTTGCTAACGATTTTCTTTTTGGTGCTGTTCTTCATGTATTGGCCAGAAACCTATGAAGGTGTTCGGTTGGACCAGGGCATGAAAACCGTAAATATTGAAGAGGGAAGGGAATCCTTGGGGTCTTTGATCGCTGCCGTTGTGATGTTGGTATATGGATTGAGAACCCGTTTCCTGAACAAATCAAAAATCTAGATCGAACTCTTTACGGAGTAAATCCAAGTTTGGGTTTTTCTCCCGTAACTTTTCATATTTCTCTTCTGGAGTAAAGGCGAACTTTTTGGCCACCTCCTCATTCACGGTAATGTAAAGAGAAATGGAGTAGTTGTTCAATTTTTGTTTCAGGTAATCCAGCATCAAACTTTGTTCTCGCTCTATTTCCTTCTTCATTGTGCCATTGGGAAGCTCTATCCAAATGGTGTTCTCGTTTTTGAGTTTTGGTACATCACTTTGTAGATTGCTCGCCAATATTTTTCGGCCCTGCTTTTCCAGTTGATGTACAAAATCATCCCAATGTTGTTGCATCTCTTTTTCTTCAAAAGCGTCTTTGGGCAGGTCCTTTTCGTCTATGCCCGGCGATTTTGAGTTCTCGTGCGCTTTTTTGACCTTAATGCTCGATAACGAAAGTCCGGAAACCCGCTTTTCTGAAGTCTTGATTTCAATTTTTTTGGGCCGATACGTTTCCTTGGGTCCGCTTATCACTTGTTTATCCCCTTGTTTTGGTTCTGGAACTTTGTTTACCGGTTTTGCTTCTGGGGCCGGTGTTGGTATTTGCGCTTCCTCTTTTGGGACCTGGGCGGTGCCAGCTCCCTTGTTTTCGGGTTCTTTTGTAGCGTTTGTTCCGATGATTTTTCCTTTAAAAAAGGAGGCGGGAATTATGAAATCAGCTTTTTTTTTTCTCCATCGAAAGTGATGGACGCTAATTTCATGAGGGTGAGCTCGACGAGCAATCGCTGATTTTTGCTGGTCTTGTACTGCAGATCACAATCGTTTGCGAGGTCTATGGCCTTTAATAGAAATTGTTTTGAGGCCTTTTTGGCCTGTTCCTGGTATTGTTGCGTTACATCTTCACCTACTTCCAACAGGTTTAAGGTATCGGGGTGTTGACAAACCATCAAATCCCTAAAGTGCGAAGCCAATCCAGTAATAAAATGGTGGCCATCAAACCCAAGTGACAGGGTTTTGTTGAAAAGCACCAGAAGTTCCGGAATGTTGTTCTCCAGAATCAAATCCGTGGTCGAGAAATAGATATCGTAATCGAGAACATTGAGGTTTTCCGTTACGGCCTTTCTCGTCAATTCTTTACCGGAAAAACTGACTACACGGTCAAAAATGGACAATGCATCCCTCATGGCACCATCGGCTTTTTGCGCTATGATGTGCAAAGCGCTCTCTTCAGCTTCTATACCTTGTTGTTCTGCAATATGTTTTAGGTATTGTGAAGCATCCTTTACCGTGATCCGCTTAAAATCAAAAATTTGGCAACGGGATAGAATGGTCGGGATTATTTTGTGTTTTTCCGTTGTGGCCAAAATAAATATGGCGTGCTTTGGGGGTTCTTCCAAGGTCTTCAAAAATGCATTGAAGGCCGATTGGGAGAGCATATGGACCTCATCGATGATATACACTTTGTATTTTCCCGTTTGAGGTGGAATCCGCACTTGGTCTATCAAACTACGAATGTCGTCCACAGAGTTATTGGAGGCTGCATCCAATTCAAAAATATTGAAGGCAAAATCCTCATCTTCCCTTTCTGTGCCATCTTGGTTTATTTTTTTGGCCAAAATACGGGCACAAGTGGTTTTCCCGACACCTCTAGGGCCACAGAACAACAGTGCCTGTGCCAAATGGTTGTGTTCAATGGCATTCATCAGGGTATTGGTAATGGACGATTGGCCCACTACATCCTTGAATGTTTGGGGTCTATATTTTCTCGCTGATACTATAAATGGTTCCAATGCTGGGAAAAATAGAATTACTACAAATATAAAAATAGGAACGGGCAAAGTTGCCTGCTTGTGCAGAGTTAAGCCGTTTTTTATTAACAATTGGATTACCTTTGCAAATAGCAGGCCACCTTATCGCCGTGTGCCGAACTTGTTTCGGCGTCCATTGGGATCCTGAATCAAGTTCAGGGCAAGGAGGAAAGTCCGGACACCATAGTGCAGCATAGCGGGTAACGCCCGTCCGCCGTGAGGCGAGGACCAGTGCAACAGAAAGCAAGTACAGTTCGGCTGTAGTGAAATCGGCAAACTCTATGCGGTGAAACGTCATGTAAACCAATGTTTGAGGGCTGCACGCCCGAGTTGGAGGGTAGGCGGTTGGAACACTTGGGCAACCATTTGTCTAGATAAATGATAAGGAGTTTCCCAAATTAATCGGGGATGCACAGAATCCGGCTTACGGCCTGCTTTTATTTTACTTCAAAAAAGCTGAAGATACTACCACCATATTTACGCTGCTCCGAAAATTTGGGATGTTCGGATAGATTGGTTTGGTCGGAATGTTCAATGATTAAAAGTCCATCATCCAACAATAACCCTTGTTCAAACACCAGATTGGCAATATTCAAAAATTGTTCGGTATCAAAATCATAAGGTGGGTCTGCAAAAATAAGGTCAAACTTATCCGGCGTTCCTTGCAAAAACTTGAATACATCGGATTTTACCGTGTTGATGGAAAAATCCAGTTGCTGTGCCGTTTTGGAGATGTATCGCACACAACCTTGGTGGCCATCTACGGCTGTTATCTTTTGCGTACCCCGCGAAGCAAATTCAAAACCAATGTTCCCTGTTCCCGAAAATAGGTCCAGCACTTTGAGCTCGTCAAAATAAAAGCGATTGTTCAAGATGTTGAACAAGGCTTCCTTGGCCATGTCCGTTGTAGGACGAACAGGTAGTTTTTTTGGGGCAGTCAATCTTTTGCCCTTGTATTTTCCTGAAATAATGCGCATTAAAGGGAGCTTAAAATGGAAAAGTCTATGCTCTCGTTTTCCAATTGGTCCATAGGGAAGGAAGGATTGCTGGGTGCAAAAACGGAAACGTTTTTAATGTATTGGTAGCAAAGTTCGTAGATAGGGTCGCCTTCTTCTATAGCTCCGAAGAGTTTAAGTTGAATTTTTTCCAAATCCATTTGTAATTGCTCCAAGCTGAACAATAGATAGTAAAGGAAATCTTCTTTGTTCTTGTACTCGAACTGGTTGTAGAAGAGCAATTTTTTATCGGACATCACCATCATTTCCATCTCGCGTTCGGATACCTGTACATAGCAAATCGGTTCCGAAGCAGTCCTATTTTGGTTCAACAAGGTGTTGATAAGAACGGTACCACTATGCTTAAATTCAAACTCTCCAAAAAGTTCAAAAATATAGTTGTTTACATTGGTGTAGGGAATGTAAACGTTCATAATTTCTTGGTTGGGAACCTCATCGTATGCAATAAGGTCGTTTGCCATTATCTTGGCGTTGAATTTTAGGTAGTTGGGCAGCTCTTCTTTGTTAAAAAGCGGCTTTGGCACCAAACCGAACATATTGTTTTTGTGGATAACCATAACCTCGGAAAAGTTCCTCTCTATTTCTCCCTGCTTACTGAGTTTTTCTTTTAACTCCTTTAGCATCAGGTAGGGGGTGAGCTGTGTTTGGAAATTCACCCTTTCAAAAGCTAAGATTTTATTGGTAATGGTGTCCAGTGCACAAAAAGAAAGTCCATTCAAGCCGGCTTGAATGGACAGTTTTCTATAGGCACTATTTGTATCGTTCGGTACTATAGCTAATTTATCTTTTTCCTATCGTATATAGGTGGCCAGTTTCCATTTGTACTAACATCGGTCAAGGAACCAACCTTTATTTCCGAACCATTAACTTCTTCAACACTCTGGTAAGAGTTTTCCTTTTCCACCAAGTCTTCTGGCTGATCGTAAAGCACTACACTTTTCTTGACCTTGGCTTCGAACACTGGGGCTTTATAACCACTTTTGTCGATAATGTCGGCCTTCATTTCAAACTTTTCATTGTTCTGGGCGTAAGGTACGTTCATCATTGTTTTGTAACGGTCATCTGCCCCAAAAAGGGAGTCCTTAACCTTAACAGTACCCAAAGTGTCAATGATAATGGTGTCCTGTTGCATTTCAATTTGATATACCCTGTCGTACCTCATAAAAGAGGAGTCGCGCTGTGTGGTAATGGTATAGTTGCCGGTGTCGATGAACTTGATCAAGCTTTCAAAATCGTTGGCATACTTTCCGTTTACAGTTTTATAAGCTTCTTGCGAGTCTCTAATGTCCTTTAACTTGTTGATTACTTTGGTGAATCTTTCATTTCTTACCTTGTTAAACTCAATAGGAGCGTTTATGGAATGATATATTTTATAGCCAAGGTAAATGCTCAGGATTCCAAATAGAATTATTAAAACGGGCTTTACTTTTTGAGGTAAAAATCTATCAATAACGAAAACAAGCCCTATGGTCACAAGGCATATTAATACAACAATAAGAATTAAGTTTAACATATCTGATACTGTCTTTCAAAGTTAATTTAGTGGTTACAGACAAATCTACAATATTTTTTTTATTGGGAAACTTTTTGCTTTAAAAAAGACCACTATATTTAGCACTCATGAAGGATTTTGACGCACCCACTTTTTTAAAGGTTTTAACTGAAAAATTTCCACACGCACCTACCCAAAAACAAGGTCTTGCACTTAATAAGCTGGCTAACTTTGTTTTAGAGGGCAAAAAGGACAATGTATTCCTGTTGAAGGGATTCGCTGGAACGGGAAAAACGACATTGGTGGCCACATTGGTGAGCAGTCTTTGGAAAGTTAAAATGAGTTCGATTTTGATGGCTCCTACGGGCAGGGCGGCAAAAGTTATGTCCGTTTACTCGGGAAATAAAGCCTTTACCATACACAAAAAGATATATTTCCCCAAAAAGCAATCGGGTGGGGGAATCCAATTTGTCCTGGCTCCGAACAAGCATCGGAACACCGTTTTTATAGTGGATGAAGCATCCATGATTCCGGATACGCCCGCGGATTCCAAACTGTTCGAAAATGGTTCGCTTTTGGATGACCTTATGTATTATGTACACTCTGGGCATAACTGTAAATTAATATTGATCGGGGATACCGCCCAATTACCGCCCGTAAAATTGGAGTTGAGTCCTGCACTTGATGAAAACCGCCTATCCTTGAATTATGACAAGGAAGTGGAATGTTTGGAGCTGGACGAGGTAATGCGGCAATCGGATGATTCGGGCATCCTTTACAATGCGACCAACCTTAGGGAGCAATTGCAATCCGATTTTTTTGAGGACTTTAAATTTGATTTGGCCCATTACAAGGACATTGTCCGTTTAATCGATGGTAACGAAATACAGGAAGCCATTGATTCATCTTATGGTGAAAATGGAAAGGAACAGACGGCCATAATTGTACGCTCGAACAAAAGGGCCAATCTGTACAATCAGAACATTCGTGAACGCATTCTCTTTTTGGACAATGAAATTTCGGTCGGGGATTACATGATGGTCGTAAAGAACAATTACTTCTGGCTAAAACCCAATTCCGAAGCCGGTTTTATAGCCAATGGCGACATTATAGAGGTGTTGGAACTCTTTGCCATCAAAGAGCTTTATGGGTTTAAGTTTGCGGAGGTAAAGGTTAAGATGGTCGATTACCCCAATCAAAAACCATTCGAGACCGTTCTGTTGTTGGATACGATCACCGCGGTGACGCCTTCCCTCTCCTATGAAGATGGCAACAAACTCTACCAAGAGGTAATGAAAGACTACGCCCACGAAAAATCCAAATACCGAAAGTTTTTAGGGGTGAAGAACAATCGTTTTTTTAACGCACTTCAGGTGAAATTCTCCTACGCCATTACCTGCCATAAATCGCAAGGGGGACAATGGGATACCGTTTTTGTGGAACAACCCTATTTGCCCAATGGAGTGGACAAGGATTACTTAAGATGGTTGTATACCGCTGTTACAAGGGCGCAGCGGCAACTCTATTTGATAGGTTTTAAGGATGATTTTTTTCTTGACTAGGAAAAACCTATTTTAGACATCAGCATGAATATTGAACCAGATACCATAATAAGTTTGTTCCTTGGAATCGGATTGGCGGCCTCGGTAGGCTTCCGTGTTTTTCTGCCGCTTTTCGCCCTTAGTTTTGCCGCATATTTGGGTGTTTGGGAACTCAATGATAGCTGGCAATGGATTGGAAGTTTAACCGCCCTCATTACTTTGGGCGTGGCAACCATTGTGGAAATTTTCGCCTATTTCATCCCTTGGGTGGACAATGTATTGGACAGTATCGCCATTCCCTTGGCCGGAATAGCAGGTACCGCTGTAGTGGTGTCCACAGCAGCAAATTTGGATCCCGTGGTCACTTGGTCCCTGGCCATAATTGCAGGGGGAGGAACGGCAACAGCCATAAAAGGGGCCAATGCAGCAGGTAGGTTAACATCCACCGGAACCACAGGAGGATTGGCCAATCCATTGGTATCGACGGTGGAAACCGGGGCAGCTGTGGCCGTTAGTACGGCATCCATCTTGGTGCCGCCCATTGCAGCCATTCTGGTGATCATTATATTATTGGTCATATTCAGGATTTACAGAAAAATCAGACCCAAAAAATAACATTCATTCAAGCAACAGAAATAAAGTGAATATAATTTCCATGATTCCCGCCCGCTATCAGGCCTCCAGGTTTCCCGCTAAATTGATGCAGGACCTTGGTGGGAAACCTGTGATTGTGCGAACCTATGAAGCAGCCGTCAACACAAAACTGTTTAACGAAGTGTACGTAGTCACCGATAGCCCCATAATCTCCGATGTGATCAAAGAGATAGGAGGAAATGTGATTATGAGCAAAACAACGCATGAAAGCGGTAGCGACCGAATTGCGGAGGCCGTGGAAGATATGGATGTTGATGTTGTGATCAATGTGCAAGGAGATGAACCTTTTATTGATGCCGAAAGCTTGGAAAAAATCATCAACGTATTCAAAAATGATACAGCGAAAGAAATTGATTTGGGATCATTAATGACACCGATTACCGACTGGGATGAAATATCCAACCCCAACACGGTAAAGGTTATCGTGGACCATCAAGATTTCGCCCTTTATTTTTCACGTTCCCCGATTCCTTATCCAAGGGACAAAGAAGTGGAGGCCCCCTACTACAAGCATAAAGGGGTATATGTTTTCAGAAAGCGGGCTCTGATGGATTTTAAAAAATTACCCATGTTGCCATTGGAGGCCAAGGAAAAAATAGAGGCCATACGGTTTTTGGAGTATGGTAGGAAAATAAAAATGGTGGAAACCCATGTCACGGGTATCGAAATTGATACCCCTGAGGATTTAGAACGAGCCAGAAAAATATGGAAGTAGATTTCTCCAACATAAAAACAATCGGTTTTGATGCAGACGATACCCTTTGGGTAAACGAGACCTATTTTAGGGATACCGAGGAAAAGTTTGCAGCACTCTTGGAAGGCTACGAAACCAAGAATAAGATAGACCAAGAGCTATTTAAAATAGAAATGGCCAACTTGGATATTTATGGATATGGTATAAAAGGATTTATGCTCTCCATGATAGAATCTGCTTTGGACCTTTCCAATAATAAGGTTTCGCAAGAAACCATTGGAGAAATACTGAACCTGGGCAAGAAAATGATATCCCATCCCGTGGAATTGCTCGACGGGGTGGAGGAAGTCCTATCCAAATTGGTGGGAAAATATAGGTTGATCGTTCTGACCAAGGGAGACCTGTTGGACCAAGAACGGAAGTTGGAAAAATCCGGGCTTTCCAAATATTTTCACCATGTAGAAGTTTTGAGCGATAAAAAAGAGAGCAACTATAAAAATTTACTCGAACATTTAAATATAGATGTGAGCGAGTTTTTGATGATTGGCAATTCCTTAAAATCGGATATATTGCCCATCCTAAATATTGGGGCCCAAGCTGTTCACGTTCCATTTCACACCACATGGGCGCACGAAATGGTTTCCGAGGACGAGCTGGTGAACAACCATCTAAAACTTAATGGCCTCAAAGAAATTTTGAAGTATTTGAATAACCAATGAAGATAGAAAGCAATTTGAAAAAGCATAAAATAAACCCTGCAAATAAAACCACCTACCGGAACTTTCCCATGGTACCCAAAGTTATTTTTGGAGCCGGAAGTTTTTCCCAATTGGGCGATATTTTGCTGCCAATGCGAAAAAGCTCGGAGTCCCCCTTTATTTTTATGGTCGACGATTTTTTTGAAAACGAACAGTTTTTGGCAAAGGTTCCCTTAATGTTCAATGACGAGGTCATTTTTATTTCCGCGGAAGAGGAGCCCAAAACAGCACAAGTAGATGCGCTTGTTGCCCAGATCAGGGAAAAGTACAGCGAGCTTCCATCGGGCATTATAGGTATTGGGGGAGGAACGCTATTGGATTTGGCCAAGGCCGTATCCATATTATTGAACAATAAAGGACTCGCCAAGGACTACCAAGGATGGGATTTGGTGAACAAGCCGGCATTGTACCATGTTGGAATCCCCACAATTAGTGGAACAGGAGCCGAAGTGTCGCGTACCACAGTATTGCTGGGGCCAGAAAAAAAATTGGGGATCAATTCGGATTTTACACCTTTTGATCAAGTGCTTTTGGATCCTGACTTTTCAAAAACCGTTCCCAAAGACCAATGGTTCTATACCGGTATGGATTGCTTTATCCATTGTGTGGAATCCTTAACGGGCACCTACCTGAATGCCTTTAGCCAGAGTTATGGGGAGAAGGCCATGGAACTTTGCCAAGAGGTGTTTCTTGGGGATATTCCTGCAGAAGATTCCAGGGATAAATTAATGATGGCATCTTGGCACGGGGGAATGAGCATCGCTTATTCACAGGTTGGGGTGGCACATGCCATGAGCTATGGTTTATCATACGTCTTGGGGGTAAAACACGGAATCGGAAATTGTTTGGTGTTTCAACATTTGGAAGAATTTTATCCCGAGGGTGTAGCATTGTTCAACAAAATGATGGACAAGCACAATATTCAATTACCAAAAGGAATTTGTGCCAATCTAACCCAAAACGATTTTGATGTAATGGTGAATATCTCATTGGGCTTGGAGCCTTTATGGGAAAATGCATTGGGGAGGGACTGGAAAACCATTATGACCCCAGAGCGGCTTCAGGCACTTTACGAAAAAATATAGGGATTGTACCAAATTGAACAATCATCACAATAAATGCGTAAACTGGCCAAGTTTATTTACTTCAAATTGTTGGGATGGAAACTTATCGGCTCTTTTCCCGATGTGGACAAGTGTGTTATCATTGTAGTTCCCCATACCCATTGGTTGGATTTCTTTTTGGGATTGCTGATTAGGAAAGTGGTTGACCAGAAAATCAACTACATTGGTAAAAAGAGTCTTTTTAAGCCCCCGTTCGGATGGTTTTTTAGGTGGACTGGCGGTGCACCCGTAGATCGTTCCAAAAATTCCAATACGGTAGATACTGTTGTTCAGATTTTCAATTCCAGAAAAACATTTCGCCTGGCATTGGCCCCAGAGGGCACCCGTAAAAAAGTAGAACAGCTCAGAACTGGATTTTACCACATTGCCAAAAAGGCCAATGTTCCCATTGTTATGGTAGCATTCGATTTTGGCAAAAAAGAAATCAAAATAGGGGAACCGTTTTTCACTACGGACAATCAAGAAAATGACTTCCAAAAAATTCAAGGCTTTTATAAAGGGGTGAGGGGAAAAGTGCCCGAAAACAGCTTTGATTAAATTACACCCCTTTCCAATATTTTTGATGGTTATAAATAAACGGACAAACAAGCATGTTATGATACCAACTTAAATTTTAAAAATGGTGTGATTGTATAATATGGAAGTTCTTTTGCTTAAAAAACCATTATCTTGAATTGATTATTAACTAACAAACTATTTATGAAATTATCAACCTTCCAATGTATTGGTAAAGCTACGCTTTGTTGTTTTTTATGCTTCGCTTTTGCCAATACTTCAATGGCACAAGAATCAAAAAAAAGACTGCCCATTATTGACGTGCACGTGCACGCCATGGGAGGCAATCCGAATGCCTCGCCTATGTGTCCATGGTTTCTAAAGGATATGCCGGGCAGTGGCCCAAACCAAGAGCCACCATCTTTTATAAATACCAATTGTATTTCTCCCTTACAACCTGCCAGAAGCGATGCCGAAATGGATGCGGCTATTCTTAGGGCAAACAAAGAATTGAACGTAACCATGGTGGTGAGTGGGGATGCCAAGGTTATCCATAGATGGCACAAAGCTGCTCCCGATCATATAATTCCATCTCTGGGAATCAGCAATGCCAATGAGATGACAGTTGAAGCATTTAGGGATTCATTGTCCTCAGGCTTTTATAAAGTAATGGGAGAAGTGGCCCCCCAATACCAAGGAATGTCCCCAAGCGATATGTCACTGGATGAATACTTTGGTGTGGCCGAAGAATTGGGTGTCCCTGTTGGAATACACATGGGAACAGGGGGCAATGGCATGGCCAATATTACCCGACCCGAATACAGGGCCTCTCTTGGCCAACCCTTTTTGTTGGA
Organism: Flagellimonas halotolerans; assembly: GCF_035818535.1. Classification (NCBI taxonomy): domain Bacteria; kingdom Pseudomonadati; phylum Bacteroidota; class Flavobacteriia; order Flavobacteriales; family Flavobacteriaceae; genus Flagellimonas; species Flagellimonas halotolerans. The sequence continues at coordinate 59,530 of NZ_JAYKYV010000007.1, forward strand.
AGATATGTTGGCAAGACATCCTAAACTGAAAATTTGGGTAATGCATGCGGGGTATCCCATGGCGGACCAAATGATTGCGCTCATGGGTGCCAATGCATATGTTTATGTGGATTTGGCTGGCTTTATTTGGTCGTATCCGCTGGAGGAGATCCATACGTATTTAAAACGCTTGGTGCAGGCAGGTTTTGCCAAAAGAATTATGTACGGAACGGATTTAATGATGTGGCCGGAATTGCTCGAAACTTCCATTGAAGTGATTGAAAGTGCCAACTATCTTTCCGAGGAGCAGAAAAGAGATATATTCTTTAACAACGCAGTGCGGTTTTTTAATTTGGATGCCTCCAAATTTGAATGACCACCAAATAAGGAGAATGAACAAAAAGGGGCTTCCGACCGGCAAGCCCCCTTTTTGCTTATAATAAGGGAAGCTTCTATTCTTTCATACTATGAAAAACGTTCTGCGTATCGTTATTTTTAAGGTCGGATGTTTGTACCGTATTCTTTCTCAAATTCAGAAAAGAATTCTTCCAACGAATAATTTTCAAATCGACAAATACTATAAATGGTTGTCATTGGTATATTGTAACCGTCCAAACCTTTTATTTTACTTAGAGTTGAAGATGTAATTCCACAACCAATAGAGTATTCGTTTTGTGAGATTTCTTGACCATCTTGATTGCAAAATGGACTAAAGAATTTTTTAGCAATGAAGTTGCATAAATACTTATTTACTAAAGCATTTATTTTGTTTATTTCGTCTTTGTTGGAAGTCTCCTTTGACAACTTGATTGTTTTACTCAAAAAAAGCCGTTAACAAAAAAATATCTGTTCGCTATAGCGAATGATTATAAAATTTTGTTATATTGCCATCGTTATAAATACATTTGCGATTCTTCTAAAAGGAAAATACTAGAAGCATTCGCTTTGAATCTCGCCATTGAAAACTGGTAATTTTTGCAACGAGATGATAAGCAGTTTGCTCACGACCCGGGCGTGGGCTCGCTTATTGTTGCAAGGTATACCAGTACCCCAATGGCAATGAGTTGAGTTTCACGCCCAACTTTTTTCTTAGCGTTTGGTTTCTTTGGTCCTTTCGGGGCATCGCCCAACCATTTTGGGTTATGGGAAACATTTGGCAATTTTTTTATGTAGGGTTCACACCGTGTTGTTGTCCTGTTTTTGGGGCAGCGCACTCGGTGTTCGATATCCTATTTAAAAAGAAGCCCAAGAACCCCGTTTAAACCCAAGGCCACGGTTGTGGGATACACGTTACACATTTTTCCGGTTCATGATATCCTTTTGTCCCGCAATCAACACACACACTTTTAGGGCAACCGGCCCGATCACGAAACCATGGTCTTTTTTGGTTTAGGAATCCTATTTCTGGGTATGTTTTTGCCCGGGCAGGATGGCCTATGTCCGAACCTTGATGTCCTTTTTGGAAGTTACGGCTTTTCCGTGACTTATAGGGCAGTGTGGAGAATAACTAACGCTTTAATCAAAAGAACTCATTTTTATGCAACCAATAACAATACGCATGCGCAGGGCATCCCTGCTTGTGCTCCTATATGTTTTTTTAATGCCCTTTTGTGCCTCGTATATGCAGGCGGGCAATGTCTTGGAACCACCACAGGCCACCGTATCCGGCACTGTCACCGATACGTCTGGGAATCCCCTGGCCGGGGTGAATCTTGTGGTGGAATCCAAGCATATCGGGACCATGTCCGGTCTGGACGGTTCCTTTACCATTAATGCAGGCCCTGATGATGTGCTCATTTTTTCCATGATCGGTTTCAAGACGCTTATCGTGCCCATTGCGGGCAGGGAAGATATCTTGGTTTCCTTGGAGGAGGATGTAACGGTATTGGGCGAGGTGGTGCTCAATGCGGGCTACTATACCGTTTCAGAAAAGGAACGCACGGGCAGTATCGAAAAAGTGACTTCGGTGGACATCGAAAAACAGCCCATTTCCAATCCTTTGGCGGCACTGCAGGGCAGGGTGGCAGGTGTGGATATCCAACAGAATTCGGGTATTGCAGGTGCCAACTTCTCCATTCAAATACGGGGGAGGAACAGTATACGCACCGATGGGAACGAACCCCTGTACATTGTTGACGGGGTGCCCTTTTCCTCCGGGAGCCTCGGGGAGCAGCAGACCTCGGCCTCCATTTTGCCGGGGGGTGCGGTCAGTCCTTTGAACAACCTAAACCCTACCGATATCGAGAGCATCGAGATTCTAAAGGATGCGGATGCCACGGCCATTTATGGATCCCGCGGGGCCAATGGGGTAGTGCTGATCACGACCAAAAAAGGCAAGGCGGGCCGTACCGAGGTGCAGTTCAATATCCTTTCTGGCCTGGGACAGGTCAGCAACACCTTGGACCTGATGGGGACATCGGAGTACTTGGCCATGCGTCGGGAGGCCTTTGCCAATGAGGGCATCGACCCCATTCCCGACAATGCCTATGATATCAATGGCACTTGGGACATGGATAGGGAGACCGATTGGCAAAAGGTGTTGTTCGGGAAAACCGCCTACCTGACCAATATCCAGGGTTCCTTGTCCGGAGGAAGTGACCAGACCCAATTTTTGGTCAGCGGCAATTACCATAGGCAGACCAATGTGCTTTTAGGTGATTACCACAATGACAAGGTATCCGCAATGGCCAACCTGAACCATAGGTCTGATAATGATCGCTTGCGTTTTCAGTTATCGGCCAACTTTTCGTCCACGAGGAACGATCTCCCGGCTTCGGGCCTGGTGCTTTCAGCTACTTCGTTGCCTCCCAATGCCCCCGAACTCTATGATGAAAATGGAAATATGAATTGGGAGAACAGGACATGGCTCAATCCCTTGGCAAATCTTGAGGGGGTATACCGTTCCAAGGCATCCAATTTGGTGGGGAACGCCCGTATTGGATACCGGGTACTGGACAATTTGGAGTTGTCGGCCAATGTGGGCTATACCGAGACCCATATCAAGGAAATCAACACATGGCCTTCCACAAGATATGCACCGCCCTTTGATGCCATTACCGGTTATTCATCGGCCAGGCATAATGTGGGACAGCGAACCTCTTGGATATTGGAGCCACAATTGTCGTGGTCCCCAAAATTGGGCGATACCCGGTTCAATGCTTTATTGGGGATGACATTTCAAGGTCAGCAGGATGTGCGGTTATCGGAGTCGGCCAGTAGCTTTACCACGAACAGTTTGATAGAGAACAGGGCAGCGGCATCATTTCTCTCCATTATCGCTGATATTTATGAGGAGTATAGATATCAGGCCGTATATGGCAGGATCAATGTTGACCATAAGGGGAAGTATATCCTCAATTTGACCGGTAGGCGGGATGGCTCTTCCCGGTTTGGCCCGGACAAACGCTTTTCGAATTTTGGGGCCATTGGGGCCGCTTGGGTGTTGTCCAATGAGGATTTTATGGCCAACGGGCTGCCCTGGGTCAGTTTTGGAAAACTAAGGGCCAGTTATGGGACATCGGGGAACGACCAGATCGGGAACTACCAATACCTGGACACCTATTCCTTTGGTAACGACCAATATGCCAATGTGGTGGGGCTATATCCCACCCGTTTGTTCAACCCTGACTTTAGTTGGGAATCCAACAAAAAGCTTGAGTTTGCCCTCGACCTTGGTCTTTTCAACGATCGTGTGATGCTCAATGCGGCGCATTACCGCAATCGTTCCTCCAATCAATTGGTGGGGATTCCCTTGCCGGCCACGACCGGTTTTTCCAGTATCAATGCCAATTTGGACGCTACGGTGGAGAACACCGGTTGGGAGTTGGGACTGCATGCCGTCAATCTCCGTTCGGATGCATTCCAGTGGTCCACATCCCTGAACTTGACACTTCCCAAGAACAGATTGGTGGCCTTTCCCGATCTGGAAGGTTCCACCTACGCCAACCGATTTGTGATCGGGGAGCCCTTGGGCATTACCAAGGTCTATCAAATGGAACAGGTCGACCCCGAAACGGGACTCTATGAATTTACCGATTTCAACGGGGATGGGAACATTTCCAGTGTGGAGGACAAGCAAGTGCTTCGTGATCTGTCCCCCAAATATTTTGGTGGATTGACCAATAGTTTGGTGTACCGTAAGTTTTCCATGGACATACTGTTCCAGTTCACCAAGCAGTTGGGCTATAACCTTTGGGGGAGGGGAGCCATGCCCGGGCGGATGTTCAACCAACCTCGGGAAGTCTTGCAACGTTGGCAGACCATTGGAGATCAGGTGGAGGTACAACGGTTTGCCACATCCAGCTCACAGGAGGCCAGAACGGCCAATACCAACCATAGCCAAAGTGATGCAGCCATATCGGATGCTTCGTTCATTCGTCTAAAGAACCTTTCCCTTTCCTATCAGCTGTCCTCCAAACAAGATAATGGAGTCGGTTGCCTTTTGTTCCTCAGGGGGCAAAACCTGTTGACCATTACCGGATACAATGGTTTAGATCCGGCAATCCGATCGAACGGAACGGTTCCGGCCTTGCGATTTATTACTCTGGGGACACAAATAACCTTTTAAAAATGATGATCATGAAACTAAGAAAATCCATACTGGTTAAGTCAATTCCCTCTCTATTGCTGGGATGCTTCCTCCTATTGGGGATGCTATGGGGTTGTGAAGATTTTGTGGATGTTGACCTGCCCAACAATCAACTGACGGGCGAAGTGGTCTTTCAGAATCCATCCACAGTGGATGCCGCTTTGGCCAATATCTATGCCGAGTTAAGGGATGAGTCTCCCTTCAAAGGCAATATCGATGGCATGTCTTATCTATTGGGGCATTATGCCGATGAATTCGATCTCCACAATCCCAGTTTGTCAAACGTGGGGTATTTCTATGAAAACAATTTATTGGCGACGGATACCAATGTGGACAATTGGTGGACGGCTTCCTATACCTTGATATATGCCATTAACCGGATCATTGAAGGGGTCGGAGCATCGGATACCTTACTGGATACGGATAAGGACCGTTTTTTGGGGGAGGCCCATTTTTTAAGGGCCTTGTTGCATTTCTACTTGTATCAGCTCTATGGGGAGATACCCTACGTGGAAAGTTCCGATTATACCGTGAACACCAATATACAGCGGAATGAAATCGATCATGTGCACCAGCGGATGGTGGATGACCTTAAGCGGGCCAAGGACTTGTTGACCATGGAAACCGGGAATACACTGCGTCCCAATTATTGGGTGGCCTCGGCATTATTGGCCCGGACCTATCTCTATCAAGGTCAATGGGAACTTGCCCAGACCGAGGCGGTCGATCTGATCGATCATGGCGGATACGCATTGGCCTTGGATGTCGGAGAAGTGTTTCTCGGGGACAGTCCGGAGACCTTATGGCATTTGGGGCCGATCTCGGATGGTATCAATACTCGAGAGGCCTTTACCTTCGTGTTTGAGACCACGCCCCCGCCCAATTCAGCACTATCACCATTTTTGATTGCTGATTTTGAGGAGAACGATGCGCGTTTCAATGCCTGGGTGGGTTCGGTCAGCGATGGGGAGGATACTTGGTACTATCCCTATAAGTACAAAGAAACGGCACCCACAGATCGGACGGAGGAATATTCCATACTGTTTCGATTGGCGGAAGTCTATCTGATAGCAGCAGAGGCCTCCATTCAATTGGATAGACTTTCGGAAGGCCTTTATTACCTCAATGCCATCAGGTCCCGCGCCGGTTTGGTCCCATTGGCCGGGGGCGATAAGAACAGCTTGCTATCTGCTGTGGAACAGGAACGCCGGATAGAGCTCTTCTCGGAGCAGGGACATCGTTTTTTTGATCTCAAGCGAACGGGAAGGGCGAGTGGGGTGCTCGGGCCGATCAAGGACAATTGGGAAGCTACCGATGCACTGCTGCCCATTCCCGAATCCGAGCTTTTGTTGAACCCTAACCTGTCCCCGCAAAATGAAGGCTATTGAACTTGAGATACTCCATAGGATGATGAAAAGGCGTGCGACCTTCAGGGCGACGTTCTTAGTTGTTTTTTTTGTTTTAGCCACAGCCTGCTCCCTAAGGGGGCAGGCTAAACCATGGGATATTCGAAAGGACGGTAATCGATTGTTGCTCCGAATGGATGAGAGTCTCTTGGATAGGCCCATGCTCCATGTGCGCCATGGCAGGGATGGGATACATGTCGAATGGGAACGCAGGGGCAATAAGCTTATCATGCAGGCCCTACCGGTCAGATCACTCACCGGGGTAGTGATTCCTACCCAGAGTAAAAATGGGGTCATACCACAGGTATTGGGTGTCTTTTCCATGCTGAATATACCTGGTCAAGGAGAGGGGGTTACCATTGATATATCCGGATTTTTGTTGAGTGGTCAATCCTATTTAAAGAAATTTGGACATGAGGACGTCATACGGAACGAATCCTATATCGATCGGTACAGCTCATCGAAGGATGAAATTTTGGTCCAAACCCAACTGATGGTACACGAAGGTGGAAAGGAAACGACCAAAGCTGTGGATTTCAGCTTCTTTATACTGCCCAAGCCAATGCGTCCCAGGTTATATGATAAACGTATGGGGTTTCACTTTGAGCAACATGCTGGCAACTATATATCGGGAAAGGGGAGTATCATGCGTTGGCGACTCAAGAAAAAGTATCCGGGCCGTAGGTTGAGCGATCCCGTGGCCCCCATTGTATTCTATCTGGATCCCAAGATGCCCGATACATGGAAACCCTATATCACTGCCGGGGTTTTGGAATGGTTGCCCGCTTTTGAAGCGGCAGGCTTTACCAATGCCATTGAAGTCAGGGAGTTTAATCGGGAGAAAGAGTATCAGGATCCTATCGGCATGAAGTATTCCATGATCAAATGGAACAACCGTATCGGGATTCGGGGAAAAGAGCTGCAATCCGGTTCCACGGTTAATTTGGTGGTCGATCAGCGTTCAGGGGAAATACTCAAATGCGATATCGTAATCAATGACTTTATGTCCTTATTTGAACAATACTATGTAAGGTGTGCTCCTTTGGATATACGGGTAAGGGAAAAGACCATACCAGAGGAGCTGATGGGGGAACTGCTCCAAAGTGTGACGGCCCATGAAGCTGGACATGCCTTTGGTGTTAGAGATGCGAATTATGGGGAATTTGCTTATCCCTTTGAAAAAATGCGGGATCTTGATTGGTTGAAAAAGATGGGGCATACCCCAAGTGTCATGACCTATGCCAGACAGAATTATCTGGTGCAGCCGACCGATGGTATTCCCCCGAAATGGCTCCATCAAAAGGTAGGGCCGACGGATAGATACTATATCGAATGGGGGTACCGTGAGTTTCCCGAAGCCACAACACCTGAAGAGGAACTTCCCTATTTGGAAGCTTTGATACGCCGACAAGATACTATACCCTGGTACCGTCACACTCAGTTAGGTGCGGAGATTTTTGGCCCTGGACAAACCAATGAAGTGGTCGAAAATGACAATCCCATTGCCAGTACGCGCTTGGGCCTTCAAAATATTAGACGGGTATTGGACATTTTATATGAAGACAAGGGTACCGTTTTGGACCATGAAACGGTCCTTCGCCGCTATGATAAGGTTTTGGACCTATGGTATGAGCAAATGCGACATGTCATCTCGTTGGTGGGCGGATACGTCGAACAGAATCATCTGGATTTCAATGGTGGTGAGATCTATCGAAGCATTTCCTTGGAACAGCAAAGGGAGGCATTGGACTTTTTGCTGGAGAATGCCTTTTCACCGCCCAAATGGTTGGTGGATCCCAAATGTTTGGAGGGGATGCGTTATTCCACAAATCAAGATGTGATGGGAGGGTATCAGCAGAAGCTTCTTGAAGAACTATTGGATTCCTTTAGGATGAAGCGGTTGGAGAAGCTTGAGGATATCCTAGGCGATGAAACCTTGATGGAATCGGTAGTGGATCGGGTGCAACAGGTACTGTTTTCCAAAGTATTGACGGGAGACCGTTATAGAAAAGAACTTCAAAAAAACTATATCAAAACAATCATGAAGTCCTTGAAAGAAAAGAAGATGGATAATAGATATATGTGGTATTATTACAGTGAATCGGCCAAGGATGTTTTTGCGGCCAAAGGCCATGAACTATTACAAACGCTTCAAAGGAAATTAAGAAAAAGTGATGGTCGATCGGGTCATGTACTGCGTTGTGTACAATGGTTGGAGGAGGGGATATAAATGAGGTATAAAAAAGGAAAGGGAGCATGCTCCCTTTCCCTTGGTCTCAGCTATTAAGACTGAATTTTGAACAATGGCACATTACAAGCGGTACCGTGGCTGTTAAAATCATATACAGGAATCAATTCTTCCGTTTCACATTGAACGGTACCTTCATATTGACAATCAACTTGGATGTCCTTACATGGGTCATTGAGCGTTTGTATATATCCGGTTATGGTAGTTCCATCCTTGGCATCGGTCGTGTTCAAGGAGGTAAAGGCACTGGTGGCAATGGCAAAGATGATTGCCAAAGCTGGAATTACTAATTTGATCATTCTTTTTTTCATAATGATAAAATATTAAAGTGATGATCTACTCTGTTTACGGGTTTTCGATCTTCCCCCGCTACTGGCCAGTAGTTTGTCTAAGGCATTTGGCGCTCAGTTTCTCTTGATGGTACGGCATTGAAATAACGATCGGTCATAAGGTAAACCGAGAGATGGTCTTCGATCAGTGCGATGATACGATTTTGGCCGACCGTAAATTCCCGAACCTTGTGCTTGTCGATATCGTACAGGTAAAAACTAAATTCATAGGTGTTTTTGGTATGGTCATAAACATCGACAATAGAGGCCTGCCCCAATAATTCCTTGCTTTCATTCCTGCCTAGACGCTGGGACAGTACCAGTATTAAATGCTTTGACATGGCAGCCGTTCGATTGACATATAGGGGAGGAGCTGCCAGTATAGTGCGACCACTATTGCCCTTGGATGCAATTTTTAATTGTGCCCTTTGTACGGTATCAATGGTACGTTGGCGAGAAAGGGAGGCAAGGATGCTGTCCATGGTGAAAAATTGGTTTCGGTAATAGTACACATACCCCAACTTTGTGCCCGACAGGTCTTTTGCCAATAGGCCGTCCACATCAAATACACCGTCAATCTGCGCTTGCAATAATGTAGTGTCCAATTGCACTTTGATATGTTCCCCCTTTTTTTGGATCAATCCCAAAGTAGATCGATGGGTGGTAGCATGGGTGGTCCTGATATAGATGGTGTTACTGTCAATGGGAATGGCCTTGTTAAAATAGGCTTGTTCCCTCATCCATGGGTCGGCCAGCCATTCCCCGATTTTTCCCCGAAGAATAATGGGCATGGTGCCGTCCATGACAAAAAAATAGGGCGGCAATACCTCGACCTTGATGGCTCGGTATTCCAACGTATGGGAGCGGGGGGCTAATTGGATATGGGAGGTGTCCTTGGTTTCCAGATTTACCTGAAGCAGGTGCCAAGGAGATGTTCTATTGCCAAGATAAAGCATATCCTTGTCAAGGCCAGCAATATAGTAGGAGTTAAACCCAATGTCCAGATCATACTGTTTGACCACTGGGTGCGGGGGATACCTCCGGGTAAAGGCATTGTTGCGGTGTACTTGCCTTTCTGAGGACAGAAACACGATGACCACCAAGCCAATACTCAAGCAAATGGTCCCCAGTAGTTTTATATAGATATTGTTTGTGATCATGATATCTGTGTTTGATGGGTTCGATCACCCCTTGTCAGGAGAATGGCCACTATCGAAAGGGCAATGAAAAACAGGTTGAACAGGATATGTTCGTTCCACCCCAGGTCTTCGAGAACACCCCCACAGGAACAAGGGATGTAGTCACTAAAGTTGAGCACCAAAATAATATAGGTGGTGAACATGGTCATCAGTGCCAAGGACCCAAAAAATGCCAGGTGCCGGGTAGGGTTCAGCACCAATAGCAGGGTAAGAAGGTACTCTATGCCGGGAACGCCCCAAGCTACCCATTCGGCGTATGCCGTTAGAATGGGAGACTGTCCCAACTGCACTTTGAACTGCCCGAAATCCCATAACTTACTTGTTGCGGCATACACAAACAGAAAAATGAACAATACCGCAATGGCGGCAACAACATTTTTCTTATGGATGTGGAACAGTTTCATAGTTTGTGGGTCTCTTGGGATAAATACCGTTTTTGGTGAATCTAAAAAATATCTTAACGAACGAAATTGACTACGAAGTTATTCAAGGCCAACGAAATAGAAAATGGCAAAATCCGACAATCTGATGTCAAAATCCGACTATTTGCATTTTTTTTCATCGGTGTACCTTCCGTGAATCCCTTCATCAAATGGATTTGGATCCACACTGTCATATTAATACAACTTATTGTCCCATGACCGTTAAAGAAATCATACGGGCTATTTAATCAAAGTGGAATGGACCAGATCAACAAGGCTCCCAATAGTTTTGAACTTGGGTTTCTTCTTTGAGCCCTGGTACGAAAGATCCTATTCCAATCGAAATATATAATATCCATATTGGAGGGAAGCCCTACATTCCCTATCCATCCAAGTTTTTATTGGTCACAATCGTTAGTTAAAACTATGCACTTTAGTGCAAGGCTTTTAGTTGCTACACATTTCCTATATTCGTTTTATGGGAAATGAGCAGAGAAGGTCGGGTGATACTGTATCGTGGTTGACGGCCCATATGGTATGGGTCACCAAGTATCGATATCACGTGCTCACGGGGGATGTCCAGGTCAGGTGCCGTGATCTTGTCAAACAGATTTGCGATTCGGAAGATGTACGGATTCTCAAGGGGGTCATAAGTAAGGACCATGTACACATACATATTGATTACCGTCCCTCCCAGAAGGTGAGCGACTTGGTGAAACGCCTTAAGGGCAGGATTTCCCGCCGTCTTCAGGAGGAATTCCCCAGGCTTTCCAAGAAGTACTGGGGCCGGCACTTTTGGGCCATTGGATATGGGGTATGGAGCACGGGCAACATCACCGACAAGATGGTCGAGGATTACCTTGAACATCATCGCAATCCGTCCAATATGGATGATGATAAAATTATTTTGGAATAAGAATTTCATTCTTGTCCTATGTTTTTGAACCTATGGACCTCAAGTCCATAGTGGTTTAGTTTTTAGGCATTATAAAATGCCCATAAGCGAATTTTTGGACACCAACCGATATGGTCAACAGGGCATTCCATCCTTGTGCTGAGCTTGTCGAAGCATGACCTATGAAAAACAAACAAAAAAGAACAGATGAATCAACTAAAGAAAAATATCCTTATCTGCTTACAAGACATCAAAGGCAGTGGAAAATTTGCAAGTATCCGCACAGCTGATTTTATATTTCCCGGTCTGGAGGTAGAAACGGTGGGTGAAGTAGCCTATCCGATAAATCAATTTCAGGCAAAGGCGTTAATACAGGTTGCCCACAAAGCACCCTTTGGAAAAGGTAGCCAAACCATAGTGGACAATAACGTGCGGAGTGCCTGGGAAATTGATGCCGATAAACTACATTTCAACAATCCGAACTGGAACGGGTTTTTAGGAAAAGCCATCAAAAACATCAAAACCGACCTCGGGCTGGAAGATTATACCGTTACGGCACATCTTTATAAACTGCTTATTTACGAAGAAGGCGATTTCTTTCTATCGCACAAAGATTCGGAAAAAGAAAAGGGAATGTTTGGTTCGCTCGTCATTGGTTTGCCTTCCCAATACACCGGCGGCGAATTGGTAATTCGTTTTGATGGAAATGAGGTAACCGCCGATTTTGCCAATGCAAATCCCGGTCATACCTTAAACTACGCCGCTTTTTATGCAGATTGCGATCACGAGGTAAAACTGCTTACTTCTGGCCATCGTGTTTGCCTGGTATATAATCTTGTACAACAAAAGGCAGGAAAAAAAATCGAACCGCAATCTTTGCAAAGCTACGCTGGCAGGCTCGCCGGATTATTTGTTGAAAACAATACTCCGAATAATCCTTATATCATCTTACTCGGGCATCAATACACTCCCAAAAACTTTTCGGAAGATGCATTAAAACTGAACGACCGCGCTAAAACTGAAGCTCTTCTACTGGCAGCAAAACAGGCGGGATATTATGCAAAATTGTGTCTGGTTACTTCTTATCTTGCCGGAACTCCGGAATATGACGGATATTATGATGATGAAGAGAACACTGAAATGGGAGAGGTATATGAAGAATACTTGTCCATAGAACACTGGCTGGAAAACGAACTGCCGGCTTTCGATGAGATAAATTTTGAAGAAGACGAATTGTTGACTTCCTTTCCTCTTAACGAAGGAGAACCTCTCATAAAAGAATCTACGGGTTATATGGGCAATTATGGCCCTGACATAATGCATTGGTACCACTATGGAGCGGTAATGATTTGGTCGCCGGAGATGAACGCAGAATTACTGTATGCCCAAAATGCGGCAACGCAACTCAACTGGATCACCTTTTTTAACCGTGCACAGAAAATTAGCGATGCAGAAGTTGCGTCAGTGAAAGATATGTTAACCGAGGGATTAAAGGGGAGGTCCCGGTCGGATGAAAAAGAAAACTTCAACGCTGTAGCCGACTGGCTTGTTAATAGAAATGAAAAGGTCTTTTTGACGAAATTGGACCAGGAGCGTTTACAATTCTTTTTTGAGAAAATAGATTCGGACCACTGGGTTAAACTCTTTCAATTTCTGCCTGTTGAGAACACAACAATAGTGTTTGAAAAAATTGTGGGCGACATTACATTTCCGGTTCTGGAAAAATTGCTTGGCGTACTAAACACAATGATAGATACCGGCACCCTAAAATCTATAACCTTGCAACAAATAGCATTGTTGCCCGATCACTTTAAAAAGTTGTATGCCAATACTAAACGGGGAATCAGTGCAGCAGCACTTTCCGATTTGTTTCAGCTGGCGCAAATTCCAACCGAAAAAGAATGGGTAAAAACAATTGTTGAAGCCCTTACAAAAAACACACAATGGGAATACATACACAATATGCTGGTTCCGAAATTACTAACTGCAGAATCATCAGAATTTACAGAAAAACTACTTTCATTTTGTCGTGAATACCTGCAACAACGCATAGATAACAAACCACAACCACCTGCCGATTGGAGCCGCCCGATACCCGACACAACCGGATATAGCGCACAATGGAAAATATTAAAAACATTTTTGGAATCACCCGATGAAACGGTCTTTGATTTTCGTAAAAATCAGAGTGAAAGAAGTAAAATGGAGTTGGCTATAAAAAATGTGGTCATTGATTTGAAGACCGAAACCATCAAAAAAGGTTCGCCACATATACTTCGTATTACCAAGACACAAGATGCTTATAACCGCTTGATGAAAAGCTGGCATAAGGACGCGGCGTTGTTAGAGAATATGAAATAAGCAGATACGGATAAGGATACTCGCATAAGAGATGTGGGAATCTACAATGCTCCAAATTAAAGAGGAAAGCAGGTGATTGAGAAAGTCGAGCGAAAGATTGGGGGAGGATGTTTCATTGGTTCGGTGTGTTTCTGTTTTCTTGTGAAAACTCTCTAAATAGGTGGTTTTTATAGCAGAAAAAGCCTTTAGATATATTTAGGCCTCTATTTACCAGTATTTTATGGCGGTTCGTTTCCAGCTAGCTGACCTCCCCGGATTTATCGAACCAAAGTGAGTTTAAATTGTTTTTTTTTGACCTTAATGCATTGTTATTTATTGTATTAATAAATTTATGAAAGCCCTTTCCCTTTTTCAGCTTCATAAATCGGGCAATTTCTTCAGAAACGTTGAAAGAATTTTTGTGTATTGATAATCAGCTACTGGTGAAAATAAAACCGTCAAAAGAAAATACTTTTCAATCGACGGTTTGGTGGAGAGTACGGGACTCGAACCCGTTTCTGATCGTAGTGTCAATGAAATTCCAGCCTATAATTATTATAAATAATAAAAGCTTCTATTTCAAGTAGAGGCTTTTGCGTTTATTTAAAGGGTGTGGGCGTACTTATCCCTGCATGGTGTGGTACACGTTCTGATTGTCATTATTTCACTATTAATAATTTGATTATTAATTAATTGAGACTTAATTTATCTTATTAGTTCGAAATTAGTTCGTTTTTTTATTGAATTATTTTTTTATGAGATAAAATCTAATCGACTTTTGTGCAATAAGGCATGTTACTGTTCACAACAAACTCAACATCAAAATCAGTCTACTTTTGTTTAGATATTCACATCCAAATTTTTTACTCTGAAGTATTATACCATATGGTAAAAATAACATTGTGCTTATTAGATGGGGAATACTACCGCATACTTGGTTATAAATTCATAAAATATGAGAAATTATCTCAATAAAAGACTATTAGTGATTTAATTATTTGTATTTTTGAGAAAAATTCTCATAAATATAAAAATATGTTACTCGAATTTTCAGTAGGCAATTTTCTTTCATTCAAAGCTAAAACAACGCTGAGTCTTGCCGCAACCTCTATAAAAGAGCATATAGACACGAATATATTCTCTACCGAGCGTAGGGATTTGTTGAAAGGAGCCGTGATATATGGAGCCAATGCCAGTGGCAAAAGTAACTTTGTCCGCGCCATGTCCACAATGAGACGTTTGGTCCTGCAATCTTTTGATCAATCATCTGCAGATGAGTTGGACGTGACCCCATTTTTATTAAGTACAGAAACTGAAAAGGCTCCCTCTCTCTTTGAGGCCATTTTTATCATTGATAACGTTCGATATAGATATGGTTTTGAAGTGGATGATAGGCAAGTGCATGCCGAATGGCTTTTTGAAGCACCAAAAAATGCAGAGAAAGCCATGTTTCTTCGCGAATATGACGGTATCGAAGTAACCAGGAATTTTCCCGAAGGGAAAGATCTGGAAGAGCGTACCCGCGATAATGCGCTATTTCTGGCTGTAGCAGACCAGTTTAATGGAAAGATTGCCAAAAAGATCATGAAATGGTTTGATAACTTCATTACCATTTCTGGGTTAACCCATGAAGGATACAAAGGTGTGACATTTGGGATGCTGGAGGACAAACATACAAGTTCCAAGCTACTTAATTTTTATAAAAGACTGGATTTGGGGTTTGATGATATAGCTATCAATAAAAAGCCTTTTGATGCCAAAGAGCTTCCCAATGATATGCCGGAAAGCCTTGTGAGACAATTAGTAACTGATTTAGAAGGGGCATATAAAATTGATATAAAAACCATACATAAGAAATATAATGATCAAGGTAAAGCTGTCGGCGATGTAGAATTTGATATGCGTAGTCAGGAATCCTCCGGCACAAACAAAATATTTAATATTTCCGGGCCTGTATTTGATGTTTTAAATGATGGTGGCATATTGGTTGTAGATGAACTTGATGCCAGCTTACATCCATTATTGACACTTGCGGTCACCCGGCTCTTTAACTCGAAGCAATTCAATCCCAATAATGCACAGCTCATTTTTGCCACGCACGACACGAACTTATTGTACTATGGTAATTACCGAAGGGACCAGATTTATTTTGTGGAAAAGGACCAATATGGTGCTTCGGATATGTATTCCTTAGTGGAATATAAGGAAGAAGGAAAAACGATTCGCAAGGATCGTTCATTCGAGAAAGATTATATAGAAGGACGTTACGGAGCAATTCCGTTTATAGGCAACCTTTCAAACGTAGTAACAGGATGGCAAGAAAAATAAAAATCCCGAATGAACGGTTAAAACGATTTGCAAGGGAAGAGCAAAAACGGAAGAAGAACATCCGAAACAAGCGTAAGTATTACCTCATTGTATGCGAGGGTGAAGCGACGGAACCTAACTATTTTGAAGGACTAAAACAGGATTTGCCTAAAGGTGTGTTGACCGCATACCAAATAGATATTGAAGGGACGGGCAGGAATACCCAATCTTTGGTGGATGAAGCTTTGCGGTTAAAAGGAGTTTACGAAAAGAGCAACACCCGACAGGTAGATAAGCTTTGGGTTGTGTTCGACAAGGACAGTTTTTCATCACAGGATTTTAATGCCGCTATTCAGCGTTGTGGGAATGATGATATTGGATGTGCTTGGAGCAATGAAGCATTTGAACTTTGGTACTTGCTACATTTTCAATATTACGAAAATGCTATACTCAGAAAGGATTTTAAGGAACTGATCGAGAACAATCTCAAACCTGTTTTAGGGGAGGTATTCCGATATGAAAAAAATAATGAACAGATGTATGCACTTCTTAAGGAATATGGTAGCCAAGAAGATGCTATCCGAAATGGAAAGAGGTTGTCAGAAAAGTATGGACAGCGACAGGATTATGCCAATCATAATCCTTGTACGATGGTATACAAATTAATAGAAGAATTAAAGACATTAACTACAATAGATTAGATTATGGAAAACAAATTTTTACAACCTCTTTTACAAGCAGGACTTTTAGATATAGGAGATAGTCCTGAAAGGTTGGAGAATATTGAGAAATCAATCACGGACCTTGAATTCGAAGGATTTGGTCTTTCCGAATTTCCTGTCCAAAGACCTTTTTTCTTTGGTAAATCTATAAATAACTGCATTAAAGCTAGTTATGCTTTTTTGTTAAGCTGTGTAAACTCTTCCAAAAATGTAATGTATGATGCACAAACTTAATATTCAGATTAATATGTAAATAATTGAATATCAGATATATACCTACATGTTCATATTGTGAAACACGTTCTGCACATCATCGTCCTCTTCGATTTTTTCCAGAAGTGTATCTACATCGGCCATTTCTTCTTCATTGAGTTCTTTGGTTACTTGTGGAATGCGGTCAAAACCAGAGGAAACAATTTCAATCGCTCTCGATTCCAATTCTTTTTGAATGGCACCAAAATTTTCAAAAGGTGCATAAATATGAATGCCGTCCTCATCCACAAATACTTCTTCGGCACCAAAATCAATCATTTCCAATTCCAGTTCTTCGGGGTCGATGCCCTCTCCGTTGATGGTAAAGTTGCAGGTATGGTCGAACATGAATTCAACAGAGCCCGATGTGCCCAAACTTCCGTTGCATTTGTTAAAGTAGCTTCGGATATTGGCCACGGTCCGTGTATTATTGTCGGTGGCCGTTTCGATTAAAATAGCAATACCGTGGGGTGCGTAGCCTTCAAAAAGCACTTCTTTGTAATCGCCCTGACTTTTGTCCGAAGCCCTTTTAATGGCACGCTCAATATTGTCCTTGGGCATGTTTACGGACTTGGCATTCTGAATTACGGCACGTAGCTTGGAATTGGCATCGGGGTCGGGGCCACCTTCTTTAACGGCCATAACAATATCTTTCCCAATACGTGTAAAGGCTTTGGACATGGCTGCCCAACGCTTCATTTTTCGTGCTTTTCTAAATTCGAACGCTCTTCCCATATAATCTTAAATTCTGGATGATGGCAAATTTAGCAAAAAAAGCCCCTTTGTCAAGATGAATAGGGCTGGGCTACCCAACTATTTCATCTATGGATTTTGCCAGGTCGATATCTTTTTGGGTAAGCCCGTCGGCATCGTGCGTGCTTAGTTTGATCGTGAGGCTGTTGTAGACATTTTCCCAGTTGGGATGATGGTTTTGTTTTTCACATTCAAAGGCAATGTGCGTCATTGTAGCAAAAGCCTCTTTAAAATCTTTGAAAGTGAAGGTTTTCTCGATCATATCATCCTTTAAGGCCCAACCCGATAAGTTTTTCAAGGCTTCTGCAATTTCATTGGTGGTCAACTTTTTCATACATCTTCATTTTTCCAGAAGATAACCAAATAAGTGATCAAAAGAAAACTATACCGGGAGATGGTGCTCTATAATTTCTTGGCAACTGATGCGCAGGTTTCTGGGCAAAATGTTGTCCTTGGGCAAAGCGGCCAAATATCTATCCTCGTTGGTGGTGTAGACCCTTTTGTAAATCGGGTGATAATTTCCCAAATGTTCAATGACCTCCTTGATGAATTCCTCATGTTGGATAAGATCGTTACTGCCCAAATGATATATGCCTGTTTTGTTTCTATTGATAAGGTAGTGGATTTGTTGTGTAAGCCTATCATCGTTGGTCACGTTAATGATAAGGTTCGGGAATACCTCAATAGGTTCCTTGTTCGCTATGTTTTCCTTTATTTCTTTGATCCGGGGCGAAGCATTTCCAAAAACCATAGGTACACGAAGTATTGCGGTTTTACCTTTGGGCAAACGCATCATCATGTTTTCGATTTTTATTTTGAGGCGTCCATAGACACTTAACGATAGGGTTTTGTCGTGCTCGTAGGATGGATACTTGCTGTAGGCATCAAAAACATTGGCAGATGAAATGAAGTACAATTTTGTATCTGTTTGCATCAAATACTCCATCAAATGTTGATGGGCCTGAATCTGTGCGGGAAAATTTCCCCGGAGCGATGAAACAATTACATCTGGCTTGACCTTTTCAAGAACCTTAAAAATATCATCTTCCTCAATATCGTAGCGTAAAAACTGTTTGTTCTTGGCAAAAGAACGATTGGAGCAGTAAGTACCGTAAGTATCAAAATAGGAGCAGAGTTCTTTGTATATGGCATTGCCCACAAATCCACTCGCTCCCAATATCAATATCTTTTTTTTATCCAAATGTCAGTTAGGTGTTTTTATAGAATGGCAATTTTACAATGCTTGCCAAAACAGTGTTTTTTCGTATTTGAATATGGATAGGGGTATCCACTTTTGAAAACTCGGTGGTCACATAGCCGAGCCCGATTCCTTTGGAAAGGGATGGCGACATGGTGCCCGAGGTTACTTTTCCTATTACGTTACCATCGGTATCCAAAATAGGGTATCCCGCTCTTGGGATCCCCCGCTCTTCCATTTGGAATGCTACCAGTTTTCTTTTGGGACCTTCGGCTTTTTCTTTGGCAAAGTTTTCGCTGTTCACAAATTCCTTCGTGAACTTTGTAATCCAACCCAGGCCCGCTTCAAACGGAGAGGTGGTATCGTCAATGTCGTTTCCGTAAAGACAATAACCCATTTCCAAGCGAAGGGTGTCACGGGCGGCCAAACCAATAGGCTTAATGCCAAAATCAGCCCCAGCTTCCAAGACTTTGTCCCACACTTGTTGCACTTCGGAATTCTTGCAATAGATCTCAAAACCTCCGGAACCGGTGTATCCAGTGGCGGATATGATTACATGGTCAACCCCTGCAAAATCACCTACAACAAAGTTGTAGAACTTAATGGCGGATAAATCCACGGAAGTGATGGATTGCATAGCCTCTACCGCCTTGGGTCCTTGGATGGCCAATAGGGAATAATCATCTGAAATATTCCGCATTTCGGCACCAATGGTTTTATTATATTTTGCAACATGGTCCCAATCCTTTTCAATATTGGATGCATTCACCACCAATAGATAGGTCTCGTCTTTTACCCTATAAACAATTAGATCGTCCACGATTCCGCCCGTTTCGTTGGGCAAACAACTATACTGCGCTTTTCCTACGGTCAATTTGGAAGCGTCATTTGTCGTCACTTTTTGGATCAGTTCCAAAGCCTTTGGGCCCTCGATCAAAAACTCCCCCATGTGAGAGACATCAAAAACGCCCACACCTTTGCGAACGGTTTCATGTTCAATATTTACACCTTCATAGGAAACAGGCATATTATAGCCCGCAAAAGGTACCATTTTAGCCCCCAATGCCTCATGCGTTTTGGTAAGTGCAGTATTTTTCATTCCTTTTGGTTTTGAAGCAAATTTATTGATTTCACCGCAGATGCACCTTCATCCAAAAGAATGTTTTAAACAACGCTTTGTTAAAATAGCCGAGTGTTCGACTAAGTATCGAGCAAATAGGATTTTAGATTTTCGTATGCAGAGATTTGATGCGACTTTTTCTGTTTGTGCATTACCCTTATAATTTGAGGTGGGATTTCTGGACTCAACCCCAAAGTACCCTCCACCACATCCAAAAATTTAACAGGATGGGCGGTTTCCAGGAAAATACCATAGGTATCCGGGCGGGATTTTTGATATTCCTTTAATCCAAGGTACCCAACGGCACCATGCGGATCCATAACGTACCCTGTTTTGGAATATACCTCTTTCATAGCCGCCCTGGTGGCTTCATCCGTAAAAGCGTAGGAGGAAAGGTGCTCTTTGAGCGTTTCTAAATCATTTTTGTGCATATGTCGGATCCGTACAAAATTGCTGGGGTCGCCCACATCCATGGCATTGGAAATAGTAGCAATGGATGACATCGGTTTGTATACCCCATTCTCCATAAATTTGGGCACCACATCGTTTACATTGGTGGAGGCCACAAAATGTTTGACGGGCATTCCCAATTTTTGGGCGACCATCCCTGCACAGATATTTCCAAAATTCCCAGAGGGTACGGAGAAAACAATTTCCTTTCCTTTTGATTTTGCCTGTTTGTAGGCAAACAAAAAATAGAAGAGCTGGGGCAACCACCTGGCCACGTTGATGCTGTTGGCTGAGGTCAGTTTTTTGTGTGCTGTGATTTCTTCATCCAAAAAAGCGGTCTTTACCATGCGTTGGCAATCGTCAAAAACGCCATCCACTTCCATGGCCTCGATATTTTGGCCCAATGTGGTCAATTGTTTTTCTTGAATCTCGCTCACTTTTCCGCTAGGGTAAAGGATAACCACCTTGACACCATCAACCCCTAAAAAGCCATTGGCAACGGCACCACCGGTATCCCCGGAAGTAGCCACCAAAACGGTAACATCTTGCTTTTCGCCTTGGGAAAAGTACCCAAGACAGTTGGCCATAAAACGCGCGCCAACATCTTTAAAGGCCATAGTGGGGCCGTGAAAAAGCTCCAGAGTGGCAACATTTTCTTCAATGTCCACCACGGGAAAATCAAAATCCAAGGTGTTGGCGATGATTTTTTTCAAGATACCATTTGGAATGTCTTCGTTCACGAATTGATGAATGGCTTGAAATGCTATTTCGTGGTTGGAAAGTTCTTCAATATTCTCAAAAAAATCAGCAGCAAGGGGAGTGATGCTTTCTGGGAAATAAAGCCCTTTATCAGGAGCGATTCCTGCTATGACCGCCTCTTTGAACGAGGCTTGTATATTTTGGTTGTTTAGACTGTGGAATTTCATGGATTTAAGCAATTTTTTTTATCCCCTGGCTGTTGACTTTGGAAATGTGAATATCGAAATCTACCCCAATGGTTTGATAGGTTTCTTTCATGGACTCTGCTACTTTTTGTGCGATTTTTTCCCCTTTGCTCAGTGCAAAAATGGATGGGCCAGACCCTGAGATTCCGCTTCCGAGCGCCCCCGCTTTTAGGGCATTGGCCTTAATGTCATCAAAAGCGGGGATTAAAATGGAACGGATGGGCTCTACAATATGGTCGTGCAAAGAGCGTCCGATCAAGTCATAATCATTTTGAAAAAGCCCTGCGACCAAACCTCCCAAGTTGCCCCATTGCCGGATGCCTTGTTGCATGGAAATAGTGGTCTTCAAAATTTTACGGGAGTCCGAGGTTTTTATCTCAATCTGCGGATGGATAACCGTAGCATATAATTCCGATGGTGTTGGTATGGGAATTATGTCCAAAGGTTCATAACTCCGAACCAAGGTGAACCCACCATAAATGGCTGGGGCCACATTATCGGCATGGGCCACATCACTGGCCAATTTTTCCCCTTGCATGGCAAACTGTACCAATTCCAATTTGGTAAACGGCCTGTCCAACAATTCGTTCATGGCCCAAACGGCACCTGAGGAACTTGCGGCACTGCTGCCAATCCCACTTCCTGGTTTTATACGTTTGTCGATTTCAATTTCAAAACCGCCTTCGTAATCGCTATTTTCCATAAAGGCCAAACCCGCTACGCCTGCTACATTGTTTTCCGTTTCCAAAGGAAGCTCTTGCCCTTTTATTTTGGTGATTCGAATGCCTTTTTCGGAAGTTTTGCGAATGGTCATTTCATCGCCGACCGAATCGAGTGCCAAACCCAGTACGTCAAATCCGCAGGAGACATTGGCTATGGTTGCCGGGCAAAATACTTTGATTTCCTCCATAATCTAGAAATTACCTATTCGAACTATATCCGCAAAGATACCCGATGCGGTAACATCGGCACCCGCTCCGGCCCCTTTTATGATCAAAGGCTGGTCTACATAGCGGTCGGTAAAGAACAGTACAATGTTGTCGCTCCCCTCCAAGTTGAAAAAATCGTGCCCTTTTGGAATTTGCTGTAAGCCCACTTTGGCCTTTCCATCTTCAAATTGGGCCACATATTTTAGTTTGCTATCGGCATTGGCAGCATCTTTGTACAATTTTTGGAAGTCGGCTTCATATTTTTTCAAGCTTTCAAAAAATACATCGTTGGAATCGGCCTCTAGGCTTTCTTTGGGAAGGAATGCTTCGTTTTCGATGTCATCAATATCCAATTGATGGCCACTTTCCCGTGCTAGAATCAAGATTTTGCGCATCACGTCCACTCCGCTCAAATCAATTGTAGGGTCGGGTTCGGTATAGCCTTGTTCCTGTGCTTGCTTTACTACGTCGTGGAACGTAGTGGAGTCATCAAACGTGTTAAAGACAAAATTTAAACTACCGGATAGCACGGCCTGAATTTTTCTCACTTTGTCACCCGAAGCGATCAAGTGCTTTAGGGTGTCAATAATCGGTAAGCCTGCCCCCACATTGGTCTCGAATAAATAAGGGGCATTGTATTCCTTGGCCAAGTGTTTTAGTTCCTTGTAGTACTCGTAATTTGAAGAGGATGCAATTTTATTGCAAGTGACCACGGAAATACTGTTTTTGAGATAGCTCGAATAGCTTTCCGAGACTTCGGCACTGGCAGTATTGTCCACAAAAATACTGTTGCGATAGTTCAGTGCATTGACGCGGCTAAAAAATACTTCCTTATTGGCAGGTTCTCCCTGATCTATTATGTTTTCCCAGTCTTTGAGTGAAATTCCACTTTCATCAAAAGCCATTTTTCTGGAGTTGCTGATTCCAATAACCCGAACATTAAGTTTTAGCTCTTCTTTTAAATACTTTTTTTGCTGGCGGATTTGCTGCAAAAATTTGGAACCCACATTGCCAACGCCCATCACGAAGAGGTTAAGCTGTTTGATGTTTTCCTCGAAAAAGGTTTCGTGCAACGCGTTGAGTGCTTTTTTTACATCCTCTTTTTTGATGACCGCAGAGATGTTTCGTTCCGAAGCCCCTTGGGCGATTGCCCTAATATTCACATTGTTTTTCCCTAGTGTACTGAACATTTTACCGCTCAACCCTTGGTGACTTTTCATATTGTCGCCAACAAGTGCAACAATGGTCAGATCTTTTTCAACGATAACGGGTTTTATCTTTTTCCTTGATATTTCGTATTCAAAGGTCTCGTTGACCGCTTCGGCTGCCATGTCCACATCTTCATCGGCAATCCCTACACAGATGGAGTGCTCGGAAGATGCTTGGGTAATCAAAACAATACTGATGTTTTTTACGGAGAGTGTCTCGAAAAATCGTTTGGAGATTCCCGGAATCCCGATCATACCGGGCCCTTCCAATGACAGAAGGCTTATGTTGCCCACATGGCTGATGCCTCGCACCGTTTTCCCATTCCCATTGTTGTTTTTGGTAATCAAGGTTCCAGGGCTATCTGGGTCAAAAGTATTTTTGATCGCAATAGGAATTTCTTTTCCCAAAATCGGTTGAATGGTAGGGGGATACAATACTTTGGCCCCAAAATGGGACAGTTCCATGGCTTCTTCATAACTGATATTGGAAACACATTTTGCCTGCTTTACCAATTTTGGATTGGCCGTGTACATGCCGCTAACGTCGGTCCATATTTCCAATATTTCCGCATCTACGGCAGCGGCGATAATGGCGGCAGTGTAATCGGAGCCGCCTCTGCCCAGGGTGGTAAGATCTCCACTTTTGCTAGATGCCACGAACCCGGGCAAGATTGTTGTCCGATGTTTGTTCGAGGCAAAGAAACCTTTACAATTGGCATTGGTGATGTTGAAATCCACATTGGCCTTGCCAAAATTGTTATCGGTAATGATCAGCTCCCTGCTGTCCTTGAATGCGACATCCAATCCTTCGGATTTTAAAAATTCACTAATAATGAAGGATGACAGCAATTCCCCGTAGCTTACTATTTTATCCGATAGCTTTGGAGTGAGTTCTCCGATTAAAAAAGCACCTTCCAGCAAAGTTTCCAAAATATTGAGTTCACTTTTCACTTTGCTCAAAGCGGCACTTTGAGATTTTACGGGAATCAATTCCCTGATGGCGGAAATATGTCTGTCCTCAACTTCCTTGAGACTGTTTTTATAACTTACATCTTGTTCCGATGCTAAGCGCGATGCATTGAGGAGAAGGTCTGTAACGCCCCCAAAAGCTGATACTACAACCGCAATTTGTTCCTTGTTTTGATTGCCAAGGATGGATTTGACCTTATTTATATGTTCTGGATTGGCAACAGAAGTGCCTCCAAATTTTAAGACTTTCATAAAGAAATATTGATGTGAAAAATTGAAAATGGTTTAAATAAACGGACGGAATTATATATAGAAGACTTACCCCAAAGGGGTGGTGGTAGTAATTGTAATTGTAGATGAAAAAGGGTTCATCAAATTAAGGTTAATATCCGTTTGTTTTAACTCCATTGCTCTGTAATGAGATGATAAATGTAGTACTTTTGTATACTTCATCAAATCGTTGGTGTTGTTTTTTACGAAATCCGTACGAATAATCAATTTTTATTGCTGAATGAAAATTTTTTCTGCTCAACAAATCTATCAAGCTGATAAATCCACAATCCAAAGAGAACAGATAACCAGCGATGTGCTTATGGAAAGGGCGGCTACCCAGCTGTTCGAGTGGTTACATTCCCGTTTGCGGGGTACCCAAGTCAATGTTCAGTTGTTTTGTGGTATAGGTAACAATGGGGGGGATGGCATGGTACTGGCCAGAAAACTGCACGAACACGATTACTCCATTAAGGTGCATGTGGTAAATTATAGTGAAAGGCGTTCTGAGGATTTTTTACTGAACTTGGAACGTTTAAAGGACATGAAAGTTTGGCCGGATTTTATCAATAAGGAAAGCGACTTGCCCCAAATATCACCGAACGATATTGTGGTGGATGCCATTTTTGGTATCGGACTCAACAGAGCTCCGGATGATTGGGTCGGAAATTTGATTCGACATATCAACAATTCAAGAGCCTTTACCTTATCCGTGGATGTTCCGTCGGGATTGCCTGTGGATAGAAATCCTTGGAATAGTGAATATGTGATCCGGGCTAGTTATGTGTTGAGCTTTCAACTGCCCAAATTGGTTTTCTTTTTGCCGGAAACAGGCATTTATGTTAACCAATGGGAAATAGTGGATATTGGTCTAGATCCTGATTGTATTGCTAAAACGGATGCCGATTTTGAACTTATGGGCAGACCGGAAGTACTGCCCATGTACCGGCCGCGACTTAAGTTCTCGCATAAAGGGACTTACGGTCATTCCGTTATTATTGGCGGCAGTTATGGGAAGATCGGTGCCGTACAACTGGCCACTAATGCCTGTTTGAGTGTTGGAAGTGGCTTGGTTACCGCTTTTGTTCCCAAATGTGGATATGATTCTTTGCAAAGCGCAGTTCCGGAAGTGATGGTGTTGACTGGATCTCGGGAAAAGAGTATTTCTGAAATCGAGATTCCTTTTGAACCCTCGGTCGTTGGCATTGGTATGGGAATCGGGTTGGATGACGATACCGTTTCGGCCTTTGGTTCCTTTTTAAAGAAAAGCAATTCTCCTATGGTCATTGATGCCGATGGGTTGAATATTTTATCCCAAAACCCTGAAATGTTGAAAGATGTTCCCCGATTATCCGTACTGACCCCACACCCAAAGGAACTGCAACGGTTGATAGGTGAGTGGGCCTCGGATTTTGATAAGTTGGAAAAAACCAAGGCATTTGCATCCAAGTATGATCTTGTGGTGGTTGTAAAAGGAGCACACACGATTACCATATATAATGGCAAAGGTTATGTGAATACTACAGGAAACCCCGGTATGGCTACCGCAGGTAGTGGCGATGTATTGACCGGAATGATTACTGGGTTATTGGCACAAGGCTATTTATCTGTCGAGGCAGCCATATTTGGTGTGTACCTGCACGGTTTGGCAGGTGATCTGGGAGCGTCCTCTATGGGTTATGAGGCACTCAAGGCATCCATACTTGTGAAACATATTGGGAATGCCTATTCCGAACTGTTCCGTCAACCGGAAATGGAACAGAAGGATAATGCCCACTAGTTGTTAGGCGCTATTTCTTCCTTTTTTGGGTTTTATTCTTTTTTGCACCCAATCCAAGGCATTGTCAAATTCTATAAAAAATTCCATAGGTTTTTTATAGAACATCTTTTCGATATTGAAATTGTGCATGTCTATTTCCTTTTTGGAAACAATGGCGAAGGCCTTTAAGTTGTCCAGGCCTCTGAGATAATTGTATACAGTAGGGTCTATAGCATAGGAATTCTTTCTAAGGCTGATATAGCCAAAGTCTTTGTCCCTGAAGTGTATTTCCGAAATTCCGATGATTTGATAGGTCCTTTCCAATGTTATAGTGGCACCTTCGTCAAAAGAAGCGACCATATAGTTGCCAAAAACCTGCACCGTTCCGACCTCAAGTTGATACTCACGTACCACTATGGTCTTCTTTTTAGAAGTTATTTTCATTCCCAAGTGTAATTATAGTGTCTCGTCCACGAAATTATGAGGGAAAGCCAATCAAAGGAAAAATAATAGATTAAACGCTAAAATATCGTATGTATGGTGTATGTTGCCTCAAGGGCATAAAAAAAGCCGACCGACCGGTCAGCTTTTTCCGAAAAATGTATCAAGCTTTATTTTTCTGCTTCGGGTGATTTTTCAGCTTTTTTTATTTTGATGGTGAGTTCTTCTTTTTTCTCGTCCAAGTCCATAAAAATACTGTCGCCCTCTTCCAATTTGGAGTTTACGATTTCCTCGGCCAGCGTATCTTCTATATATTTTTGGATAGCTCTTTTAAGAGGCCGTGCCCCATATTGTTTATCGAAACCTTTATCGGCTATGTAATCTTTTGCTTTATCAGAAAGATGTAAGTCGTATCCGATGTCCTTGATTCTCTTGTACAATTTGTTCAATTCGATATCGATGATCTTGTGTATGTCCTCTCTTTCCAGCGCATTGAAAACTACTACATCGTCTATCCTGTTTAAAAATTCTGGGGCAAACGCTTTTTTCAATGCATTTTCGATGACACTTTTTTGATGTGTATCGGCCTGGGCCTTTTTGGCCGCCGTACCGAATCCCACACCTTGTCCAAAATCCTTCAATTGTCTTGCGCCGATGTTGGATGTCATGATAATTATGGTGTTCCTAAAATCGATTTTGCGTCCAAGACTATCGGTAAGGAATCCATCGTCCAGCACCTGTAACAACATATTAAATACATCTGGATGCGCTTTTTCCACCTCGTCCAGCAATATTACGGAATAAGGCTTTCTCCGAACTTTCTCGGTCAACTGCCCACCTTCTTCATAACCCACGTATCCTGGAGGTGCTCCTACCAAGCGGGAAATGGCGAATTTTTCCATGTATTCGCTCATATCTATGCGGATAAGGGCGTCTTCGGAATCGAAAAGTTCCTTGGCCAATATTTTGGCCAATTGCGTTTTACCGACACCTGTTTGTCCCAAGAAAATAAATGAACCAATTGGCTTGTTTGGATCCTTGAGTCCTGCGCGGTTACGTTGTATGGCCCTTGCCACTTTGGACACGGCCTCGTCTTGACCGATGACAAATCCTTTGATAAGGTTTGGGAGCTCGGCCAATTTATTGCTTTCGGTCTGAGCTATTCTATTTACGGGTATACCGCTCATCATGGAAACTACGTCGGCGACGTTGTCCTCGGATACGGTTTCCCTGTGCAGTTTGCTTTCTTCCTCCCAACGTTCCTGTGCGGATGCCAATTCTTTTTCCAGACGTTTTTCATCGTCCCTAAGTTTGGCGGCCTCTTCGTATTTCTGTTTTTTGACCACGCTGTTTTTGAGTTCGCGAACATCTTCCAACTGGCTTTCCAGTTCCAAGATTTGTTTGGGTACGTCCATGTTCACGATGTGCACTCTTGATCCCGCTTCGTCCAAGGCATCAATGGCCTTGTCGGGGAGGAATCGGTCCGTCATGTAACGGTTGGTCAACTTTACACAGGCCAAAATAGCCTCGTCGGTATAGTTTACGTTGTGGTGCTCCTCGTACTTGCCTTTGATGTTCATCAAAATCTCGATGGTCTCTTCCACGGTAGTGGGTTCTACCATTACCTTTTGGAAGCGACGCTCCAAGGCACCGTCTTTTTCTATGTATTGTCTGTATTCATCAAGCGTGGTTGCTCCGATACATTGAATTTCACCTCTGGCCAATGCAGGTTTGAACATATTGGAAGCATCTAAACTCCCAGTGGCCCCACCGGCACCAACAATGGTGTGTATCTCATCGATAAAGAGGATGATATCGTCATTCTTTTCGAGCTCGTTCATCACTGCTTTCATTCGCTCCTCGAACTGGCCACGGTATTTTGTGCCTGCCACCAAAGAAGCCAAATCCAAGGTCACCACTCTTTTGTTGTAAAGAATGCGCGATACCTTTTTGTTGATGATGCGCAAGGCCAATCCTTCTGCGATGGCACTTTTACCCACACCGGGCTCGCCTATAAGCAGTGGGTTGTTCTTTTTCCTTCGGCTCAATATTTGGGAAACACGCTCAATTTCCTTTTCTCTGCCCACAACGGGGTCCAATTTGTTCTCTTCGGCCAAACGGGTAAGGTCCCGCCCAAAATTGTCCAAAACAGGTGTCTTGGACTTTTTGCTTCCCTTTTGGGAGGCACTGGAACCGAAAGAGCTTTCTTTGCTATCTCCCATATCGTCTGTGTCCCCGGGAAAGGAATCCGCTTGGGGGGTATCTATATAATCATCGTCACTGGTGATCATGGACTTGAACTGTTCTTTGACATTGTCATAATCCACTTTCAGTTTATGCAATAGTTTGGTTGTTGGATCATTCTCGTTCCTCAAAATACAGAGCAGCAAATGCGCTGTGTTGATGGAAGAACTTTGGAAGAGCTTTGCTTCCAAGAAAGTGGTCTTCAAGGCCCGTTCTGCTTGGCGGGTCAAATGAAGGTTCTTTTTGTCCTTCTGTATCGTTCCTGTATTCGGATTTGCGGGACTTAGGATTTCCACCTTTCTACGCAGGTGATCTAAATCCACATCGAGTGCATCCAATATATTTATGGCTTTGCCATTTCCGTCTCTCAAAAGACCTAGCATAAGGTGCTCCGTGCCAATAAAATCATGGCCCAGTCTCAGGGCTTCTTCCTTGCTGTATGCTATAACGTCCTTTACGCGGGGGGAAAAATTATCGTCCATACGTTTCTTTTTCAGCAATTAAAATTAATAAAAGTATTGTTACGGTGGTCAAATACCGTACCCTTATTCGATAAAGTAGTGGTAAATGTCGGAATAATTACCATTTTTCACTGATTTAACAAAGGTTTATTATCACATCCTCGATCATGTTGGCACTGTTGATAATTTTTTTAATAAAGTAATCGCAAAGCGTTATGAAAGCTGCTATTTTCTGTATATTGCCATGATAATTTAACCACAAAAATCAATAATAAATAAGCATGGCGGAAGGAGAAAAGTTAATTCCTATAAATATTGAGGATGAGATGAAATCTGCCTACATTGATTATTCAATGTCGGTCATTGTGTCACGTGCCCTGCCAGATGTTCGTGATGGTTTAAAGCCTGTACATAGAAGAGTGCTCTACGGAATGCACGATTTGGGAGTAAGGTCCAACAGTTCGCATAAAAAGTCTGCCCGTATTGTTGGGGAGGTTTTGGGTAAATATCACCCACATGGCGATTCTTCAGTTTATGATACCATGGTACGTATGGCCCAGGAATGGAGTCTTAGGTACATGTTGGTCGATGGCCAGGGTAACTTTGGTTCCGTAGATGGGGACAGCCCGGCGGCCATGCGATATACCGAGGCCAAAATGCGCAAGATCGCAGAGGAGATGTTGGCCGATATCGATAAGGACACCGTGGACCATCAACTCAATTTTGATGATACCATCATGGAGCCTACCGTGTTGCCCACCCGAATTCCCAACTTATTGGTGAACGGGGCTTCCGGTATTGCAGTTGGTATGGCCACAAATATGCCGCCGCACAATTTGTCGGAAGTGGTGGACGGTACTATAGCTTATATAGATAACCATGACATTGAAATAGATGAGCTCATTACGCACATAAAAGCTCCCGATTTCCCGACTGGGGGACTCATTTATGGCTACGATGGCGTAAAGGAAGCTTTCCACACAGGAAGAGGGCGCGTAGTTATGCGGGCCAAAGCGACCATTGAAGAAGTTCAGGGGAAAGAATGTATAATTGTTACCGAAATCCCTTATCAGGTGAACAAAGCGGATATGATCAAAAAAACCGCCGATTTGGTCAATGAAAAGAAAATAGAGGGAATATCCAACATTAGGGATGAGTCCGATAGAAACGGAATGCGTATCGTGTACATTTTAAAGCGGGATGCCATTCCGAACATTGTACTTAACATGTTGTACAAGTACACAGCGCTTCAGTCATCTTTTAGTGTCAACAATATTGCACTGGTAAATGGTAGGCCAGAACTTTTGAACCTAAAGGAGATCATCCATCACTTTGTGGAGCATAGGCACGAGGTTGTGGTTCGAAGAACAAGATTTGAGCTGAAAAAAGCCGAAGACCGCGCGCACATATTGGAAGGACTTATTATCGCTTCCGATAATATTGACGAGGTAATTGCCATTATTAGGGGGTCTTCCAATGTTGAAGAAGCACGGAATAGTTTGATCGAGCGTTTTAAATTGACCGAGGTTCAGGCCAAGGCCATTGTAGAAATGCGCTTGCGTCAGCTTACCGGTCTGGAGCAGGATAAATTGCGTGAGGAGCATGCGGAACTTTTAAACACCATTGAGGATTTAAAAGATATTCTTGAAAAGAAAGAACGCAGAATGCAGATCATCAAAGATGAGCTTCTCGAAGTTAAAGAGAAGTATGGAGACGAAAGAAGATCTGAAATCAATTATGCCGGAGGGGATTTGAGCATCGAGGACATGATTCCGGACGAGCAGGTCGTCATAACCATTTCCCATGCTGGCTATGTTAAAAGAACACCGCTTACAGAATATAAGACCCAAAATAGGGGCGGAGTTGGCCAAAAGGCATCCTCTACCCGAAACGAAGATTTCTTGGAACATTTGTTCGTGGGCACCAACCACCAGTACATGTTGTTCTTTACCCAAAAAGGAAAATGTTTCTGGATGCGCGTCTACGAAATTCCCGAGGGTAGTAGGACTTCCAAAGGAAGGGCCATTCAAAACTTGATCAATATAGAGCAAGACGATAAGGTAAAAGCCTTTATCTGTACCCAAGATCTCAAGGACGAGGAATACGTGAACAGTCACTTTGTGATTATGGCCACCAAAAAAGGGACCGTTAAAAAGACTTCTTTGGAACAATACTCCAGACCGCGTCAAAATGGTATCAACGCCATAACCATTCGCGAGGATGATGAACTATTGGAAGCTAAACTGACTACGGGTACCAGCCAAATATTCCTAGGCCTTAAATCAGGAAAAGCCATTCGTTTTGAGGAATCCAAGACAAGGCCAATGGGTAGAAATGCATCTGGTGTACGAGGTATCAGACTGGCTGATGATGACGATGAGGTTGTAGGAATGGTGTCTGTCCATAATTTTGAAGACGATATTCTAGTAGTTTCGGAAAGAGGCTACGGAAAACGTTCCAATATAGAAGATTACAGGATTACCAACAGAGGTGGAAAAGGTGTCAAAACCATTTCCATTACAAAGAAAACAGGTGATCTTGTCGCTATTAAAAACGTTACGGACACGGATGATCTGATGATTATCAACAAATCCGGAATCGCCATCCGAATGGGTGTCGAAGACCTTAGGGTTATGGGAAGGGCAACACAAGGGGTTCGCTTGATCAATCTTAAGGACAGTGACTCCATTGCGGCCGTTGCCAAAGTGATGAAAGAAGATGACCCCGTAGACGAAGTAGATATCAGGGATATCGAAGTCAAAGGGGGAGATGGCACGGCTATTGATAATAATACCGACGAAAAAGAATAGAATTTCAACTAAGTAGTAATCGATAAACACTAAATAATTACAATTTTTTAACATGAGAACAAGAATCTTAATACTATTGGCCGTAGGAATATCCACTATGGGTTTTGCCCAAAAGGACGCGATGAAGACGGCGGAAAGGGCTCTGAAAGATGGTGATGCCGCTGCGGCAAAAGCTGCTTTGACAAGCGCCGCATCCACTATAGATTCGGCCAAGGAGAAAGATCAGGCCGAGTATTATGCACTTCTGGGAAATGCGAACTATGAATTAGCCAAAAAGGGGGAAGTATCCGCATTTCAGGAAGCTGTTGATGCTTACAACAAAGTAATCGCGGTAGAAGAAGCGGACGGAAGATCTAAATACACTTCCGTAGCACAAGAAAAAATGGGACAAATGACCGCTGATTTGGTCAATTCCGCAGTTGAGGACAACAACAACAAAAAGTTTAGTGAAGCTGCTGAGAAGTTGTATATGAGCTACAAGCTAAGCCCAAAAGATACGGTATACCTTTATTACGCAGCAAGTAGTGCGGTAAACGGACAAGACTACGAAGAGGCCTTAAAATATTACAAGGAGCTTAAAGATATAGGTTACAATGGAGAATCTGTAACCTATACCGCTGTTAATATAGAGACAGGGGAGACGGAAAGTATGGACAAAGCAACCCGTGACCTTTATGTAAAAGCGGGAACACACAAGGATCCGAAGGAAGAGGTAAGCCCATCTAAAAAACCGGAAATCGTAAAGAACATTGCACTGATCTACCAGCAAATGGGAGAGAATGAAAAAGCTATCGAAGCTTATGCCGATGCAAGGGCCGAAAACCCGGACGATGTGAATTTGGTTTTGGGAGAAGCGAACTTGTACTATGCCATAGGTGATAAAGAAAAATTCAAAGAATTAATGGGACAGGCTTCTGCCATGGCTCCGGACAATGCCGATTTGCTATACAATATCGGTGTTATCAACATGGAGCAAGGAAACTTGGAAGATGCAAGGGATGCATACAAAAAGGCTTTATCCATTGATCCAGGGTATATCAATGCCTTGTTGAACCTATCTACAACCTATGTGAATGAAGGTAACGGCCTTATTGATGAAATGAACGAATTGGGGACATCAAAAGCGGATATTGCCAAGTACGATGAGCTTAAGGATAAAAAAGACAGTCTTTTTAGAGAAGGGGCTGCAGTTTTGGAAGATGCCCTCCAGTCCAATCCGGACAACGAAAGCATCTTGACCCAGTTGAAAAACATTTATGGAGCTTTGGGGGATAACGAAAACTTCATGAGGATTAAAAAGCTTTTGGAAGAGTAATACCATATTTTTCCTACATAAAAAAAGCCCCGTTGATAACTTTCAACGGGGCTTTTTTTATATCACTTTTTTAATGACCCTGAGCTGATGGGTGTACCTTTTTTCTTCTGAACTGAAGATGCCGGTATGGTCTATCCTATCAATCCGAACCAGACCATTTACGTGTATAATATAGTTGTCCTTCAAAATAATGCCGACATGGTCAATTATTCCTTCGTTATCATCAAAAAACGCCAAGTCGCCAGGTTCGCTCTCTTCGATAAAACTTAGGGCCTCCCCTTGCTTGGATTGTCCCTCCGCCGTTCGTTCCAAAGAGTACCCATTAATTTTATATACCATTTGGGCAAACCCGGAACAATCAATCCCAAATGGGGTTTTTCCACCTGAAAGAAAAGGGGCTTTTATATACATAATGGCCGTATCGACCAAACTATCCTTTGGGTTTTTGCCGCTGTGGATACTGCCCTCAAAAGTGTGGCCCAATAATTCAGGAGCGTTGATCATAGATCCCATAAGGATGGGCAATAGCATACCATCATTGGTGCAGATATGGGATATAACATCGGAACATATCTTTTGCGGCTCGAGCGTTTCTAGGTTATTGTATGTTTCCTCGGCAATAAGTTTGAACTGGTTGTTGGGTATCCAACCCTCAAAATTGTCATAAGCTGCCCGAATTCTGCTCCATTTTTTTCTGCTCTCCAAAACCTTGAAATGCTCCCCATATAATAATTGGGATGACATTTCGGCACAATCGTCCGGGTTTGTTCTAATGGGAACAATACTTAGAGGACAAATTCCATATTGCATTTACTGTACAGATTGAATCCCTCATTGAGGGTTTTATTCCCCGACGTTCTATGTCGAAATGAATTAATTATTTTTGTCTGAATACCTCATGGGATTGCCCCGAGGTAGTTGGTTCACTAATTTCTTTCCAAAACAATTGATGAAGCTCCACCTCCACCGTTACAAATGGCCGCAGCTCCCAATTTGGCATTGTTTTGCTCCAAAATATTCAACAATGTTATGGTAATTCTTGCTCCCGAGCAACCCAGAGGGTGTCCCAGCGATACCGCCCCACCATTTACATTTACATTGGAATCATTCAGTCCAAGGATTTTCATGTTGGCCAATCCAACCACCGCAAACGCTTCATTGAACTCAAAATAATCAATATCGGCAATGGAAACCCCAGCACGGTCAAGAGCCTTGGGCAGGGCCTTTGCAGGTGCGGTTGTAAACCATTCGGGTTCATGGGCGGCATCGGCATACCCTTTAATAGAGGCCAAAGGTGTTAAACCAAGTTCCTTGGCTTTTTCTTCGCTCATCAAAACAACTGCGGCGGCACCATCGTTAATTGTGGATGCATTGGCCGCGGTAACCGTTCCATCTTTGGTAAAAGCAGGCTTTAGGGACGGTACTTTTTCCAATTTCACATTTTTGAATTCTTCGTCTTCACTTACAACTATAGGTTCCCCTCTTCGTTGAGGTACTTCAACGGGAACCACTTCGTTATCGAACTTTCCACTTTTCCAAGCTTCGGCCGATCGCTTGTAGGATTGAATGGCATAAGCATCTTGGTCTTCCCTGCTGAATTTGTATTCGGTGGCACAGGCATCCGCACAAACGCCCATGGCATTTTGGTCGTAGGCATCTACAAGGCCATCTTTCTGCATTCCGTCCACTAGGGTTGTTGGACCAAACTTGGTTCCATTTCTCATATAGGCATAGTGAGGTATAAGGCTCATGTTCTCCATACCTCCGGCCACGACAATGGAATTTTCGCCCAAAGCAATGGATTGAGCGCCTTGCATGATTGCTTTCATGCCCGAAGCACATACTTTATTTACTGTTGTGCAGGGCACGGTATTGGGGATGCCGGCAAAAATAGCAGCTTGTCTGGCAGGAGCCTGTCCCGTGCCTGCCTGTACCACGTTGCCCATCAAAACTTCTTCAACAAGTTCGGGTTTTAGGCCTATTTTGTCCAGAGCCCCTCTTATAGCCACAGCTCCCAGTTTTGGGGCAGGAACACTGGATAGTGCCCCCATAAAACTTCCAATTGGGGTCCTTGCAGCGGAAACGATTACTACTTTTTTCATATGTGCATTTTTACTCTTGCGAAAATACTAAATTTAAATGCAAACCGATAAGGGTCTCGGGCAACGGACTTCTTATATATATTTTCTATTTTTGAGGCTAACAGTTTTAGGGAATGGGAAAAACTTTGGATAATGTATATAAACACCAATCGCTGGTCTACAAATATTTCCTGTATGTAGTTTCGATTGCCCTGATTGTATTCTTTTTCCCAAAAGGAGGGAAGTTTAAGTACGATTTTCAAAAGGGAAAACCTTGGCAATATGAAAACCTGTATGCCCCAATTGATTTTTCCATAAAAAAGACCCAAAAGGAGATAGAAGAGGAAAAATCCTCGATCAGGGCCAATAAAACCGCCTATTACACCTATAATGCTTCTGTGGTTTCTGATGTTAGAGCAGAAGTTGCTGCAGCGTTGAATACAATTTTTCAATCGGGCAACTTTTCCTCAAAACAACGACAATCATTGAGGAGTCTTTCCGAAGAAGTTATTGAAGATATTTATACTAATGGCGTTTTTCAAAACTTACCTGAATCCGAATCCACAGTAATAGTAAAAAATAACGAGGCGCAACCTGTTTCTCCAAGCGATTATTTGGCTCTTGAGCAAGCTAAAAAAGAAATGTCGAGCCGTTTTTCAGGGACCAACATGGTCGGGGCTCCTCGTTTGACCGAAATATTAAGGAATAGCCTAAAGGCAAATCTTTTTTATGACGAAGCTCTAACCGAAAGTGCTTTAAGCGATGAGCTTTCAAAGATCTCGTACACGCGTGGCGAGGTCGACCAAGGGAAATTGATCATTGCCAAAGGAGAGATTGTGGAGTCCGAGGACTTTAAAATATTGAACTCTCTTAAAGATGAGTACGAGTCGGAGCTCTGGATGGGAAGCAATTATTATTTTATTTTACTTGGGTATACCGTATTGGTAGCCTTGGTGCTCATTATGTTGTTCCTATTTTTGAAACGGTACAGGAGCGAGATTTTCCAGAACAACAACAAGGTTACTTTTATTTTCTTCAACATTTTGTTGATGGTACTCGCCACCACATTGATGACGAAGCATTACGAGAACTATATCTATATGGTCCCCCTGTGTATTTTACCATTGGTATTGAAAAACTTTTTTGATGCCAGGTTAGGATTGTTCGTCCATGTGTTGACTGTTTTGATCCTTGGTTTTGTAGTGCCCAACAGTTTTGAATATATTTTTTTACAGACCATAGCAGGTATTGTTACCATTTTAACTGCCTCAGAGCTATACAAGAGGGCCAATCTGTTTATATCGGTGGGTCAGATTACCTTGATTTACATAGTTGGTTATTTTGCCTTCCATGCCATCCATGAAGGTAATTTGCAAAATATTGAATGGATATTGTTTGGTGTTTTTGTGCTGAATGGCCTTTTGACGCTTTTTGCCCAACCGCTGATCTATATGTTCGAAAAAGTGTTCGGACTTGTATCCGATGTGTCGTTGTTGGAGCTTTCCGACACCAATTCTAAATTGCTAAAGGAATTATCGGACAAGGCTCCCGGGACCTTTCACCATTCATTGCAGGTGGCAAATCTTGCTGAAGCAGCTGCCAATGAAATAGGTGCGAATGCCATGTTGGTCAGGGTAGGGGCACTGTACCACGATATAGGTAAGATGGAGCGTCCGACCTATTTTACCGAAAATCAGATTACCAACGTTAATCCGCACGATGATTTACCGCCCAAGGAGAGCGCCAAGATTATTATAGACCATGTAATCAATGGTATTGAAATAGCACGAAAAAACAATTTGCCAGACCGTGTTATCGATTTTATTAGGACCCACCATGGAACAACCATGGTCTACTATTTCTATAAAAAACAACAAGAATTGGATCAAGAGGTGGATAAGGAAGATTTTAAATACCCTGGACCAATACCTTTTTCAAAGGAAACCGCTATATTGATGATGTCGGATGCTGTGGAGGCCGCCTCCAAAAGTTTAAAGGATCCGACTTTTACCATAATAGATGAGTTTGTGGAGAAAATAGTAAAGGGACAGATGCAGGCCGACCAGTACTTGAATGCCAATATTACCCTCAAGGAAATTGAAATGGTAAAGAAGGTACTCAAACAAAAGCTCACCAATATCTACCATTTACGAGTGGAATATCCTGAATAGCAGGGAAGTGATAAAAGTTCCATGAAAAAAGTGTAAAAATAGTTGCGATCTTACATCTGAAAAGGTACATTTGCATCCGCATTTTCAGATGCATGTTCATAATTAATTAATTGGAGAGGTGCCGGAGTGGTAACGGAGCAGATTGCTAATCTGTCAGCGCGTAAGTGCTGCCCGGGTTCGAGTCCCGGTCTCTCCGCTTTTTCCAACATACTTCGGGGTGTAGCGTAGCCCGGTTATCGCGCCTGCTTTGGGAGCAGGAGGTCGCAGGTTCGAATCCTGCCACCCCGACTTAACTTATTTAAATAAAATCAAAACACTGTTAATCTTATGATTTTCAGTGTTTTGTGTTTTTAGGCATATCATCTAAAATCAATTAAAACCATCTAAAATCATATAAAGCGTGTTCCTATCGGGAGCAGAATATTACAATTTATATTGTAATTTTAGATGACTTTTGAAGCGTTTTGCTTGTGTTTTGACTTTCACGGTATTAACAGTTTAAAACATTGCAACATGCAGAAAAACAATCGCTTAACAATCAATTTCTTTACTAGAAAGCATAAGGTTCAATCCGAGAATCGAATTATCTATTGTAGGATCACCATCGATGGAGAGCGCACTGATTTTAGTATAAATCGGGAAATCAAAACCAATTTATGGGACAATAGCCGTAAAAGGGGCAAGGGTTTTTCCAGTTATGTGATTTCCCTTAACAAGTACCTGGATCAAATTTATACGGGTTTACATGAGGCCCATAGGCTATTGATGGCAGAAGATAAGGTAATCACCCCTTTGGCCATAAAGGCAAGGTTCTTTGGGGAAGATGATGGGGGCAAGACCTTGAAACAATTGATTGCCTATCACAATGGGACCATGCATACCTCATTACGCCCCGGAACCAGGAAGAACTACCATATTACAGAAAGGTGCATAAACCTATTTTTAAGAGAGGAATATGGGGTGGAGGACATTAAGCTCAAAAAATTGAATTACCGTTTTATATCGGACTTTGAGCAGTACCTAAGAAAGTACAGACCATCCACACGAACCAAATGCACAAATAACGGAGCCATGAAACACATGGAACGGCTTAAGAAAATGTCGAGGTTGGCCGTTCGGTTGGAATGGATCTCAAAGGATCCCTTTGAGAACTATAAACTGCATTTTGTCAAAACCCAAAGGGAACATTTGACGAAAAGGGAACTTGGACTCATTGAAGAAACCAGTTTTACAAAACAAGGCGTTGAAAAGACCAAGGATGTATTCCTCTTTTCTTGTTATACGGGCCTATCCTACATTGACGTAAAAGCACTGTCTCCCGACAATGTTATCAAAGGAATAGATGGTAATGACTGGTTGTTCACCAAAAGGACAAAGACGGATGAGCGGCTCAAAATACCACTGCTGCCTCAAGCAAGGGAAATCATCAAGAAATATGAGGGGTCATCGGAAAGGAAAATAAAAAATACCCTTTTACCTGTTTTCAGCAACCAGAAGGTCAATTTTTATCTTAAGGAGATCAGTAAAGCCTGTGGAATCCATAAAAGGATCACATTCCATACAGCAAGGCACACTTTTGCAACAACGGTAACACTGTCCAACGGTGTTCCGATTGAAACAGTTTCAAAGTTGTTGGGTCATACCAAATTGTCAACTACCCAGATATATGCTAGGGTCTTAGAAAAGAAAGTTAGTGAAGATATGAGGATATTGGTTGAAAAAATGGGGGGCAAGTAAAGCTTTCCAATAAGAATTAATCAAATTCATCGATTTTATTACATTTTAGGAATATATATGGATGAGCCGGATGGTTGAGACCACCAACAACGGAAAATTTGAGCCATCCAATATTTGGTAGTAGTGATTTGAAATTCAGATTTTTGTGTCATGTTGGAATGTGCTCAATTTTATCCAGCGAAGGTGGTGTTCTATGTCCTGCGTTTCCATATTTATCGAGTCGCTTGTCTTTTTGATAAAAAAGTACTGCAAAGGAATTTTACATTTTTTGGATATCGACTTGGTGCCTTTTACATTGATTTTAATTGAATATAAATGAACTGGATATTCCGTTAATGTTGACCCCCGTAACGGACGTCATTGACCCCTGTGAAGATTTTGGTCAAAAAGATATGTTACTGACAAACTTACAGTTTTTTTCTCAGACTTTCACCCTTCAATTCGATGCGATGTGAGGTGTGTACCAACCGATCCAATATGGCATCTGCGATGGTTGCCTCCCCAATGATTTCATACCAACTCCCTACCGGCAATTGACTTGCAATAATGGTCGATGACCTGACATGTCTGTCCTCAATGATCTCCATCAGGTCCATTTGCTGTTTTTTGTCCAGATGGGCGAGTCCAAAATCGTCCAATATCAATAGATCGGTTTTGGCAAGTTTGTTAAAGAGCTTGAGGAAGCTCCCGTCAATACGGGCCATTTTGGTTTTCATCAATAGTTTTTGTGTATTAAAGTACAGCACCTTTTTTCCTTGTCCGCAGGCCTGGTATCCCAAAGCGGAGGCCAAAAAGCTTTTTCCGCAACCGGTGGCCCCAGTGATCAGGATACATTCCCCTTGATCCAGGTAGGTTCCGGTGGCCAGCTCCGTGATCTGTGAGCTGTTGATGCCCCGGGCACTTTCCAGGTTAAGCTCTTCAATAGTGGCCTGGTACCTAAATTGTGCTGCCCTGGTCAGCCGGTCAAAACGCCGGTTCGCCCGGTCCTGTGCCTCTGCTTGCAGCAGGACTTCAACACCTTCGCCAAAAGAGAGCTTGTGGTGTTCCCGGGTTTCTACCATGGCTTTCCAACGGGCATACATCCCATGGAGCCGTAAATCAGTGAATTGGTTTTCAATGGTACTCATGATATGGATAAATTTAAAAATGGTTATTTATAAGCTTGTGGACCGCGGATATTGCCATGCCCTGGGAGCGGTTCCTCCTTGGGCTCCTCCATGTATTCGGTCATTCTATTCTCCAATACCTGTTTTAAAAAGCGGTATGTATAATTCTGGTACTTTAAACCTATTTGACAGGCCTTGTCAAAGGTATCGGCAGGCGTTTTTCTGGCCAGGTTCAGGATGCCATCACAGGTCCTGTAAAGTTGTTCCGGGTATTTGTCCTGCTTGAACAAAGCTTCCATATAATTGTAGAGCACCTCGGAGTGTTTGTATCCCCGCTGGAGATAATACGTAGGGCTCCGCTGTTTGTAATACCGGTGATGGGAGCACAGGTGCTCCTTTTGTGTGGTATAGCCCCCTTTGCGACGGCCTCTGGGATGGGTGGCTATAAGCGCTCCCTTGTGGTATATCTTCACCAGGGACCGGGTATGGATTACCTTGACCTGCATTCCAATATAGGTATGGGGGACACTGTAATAGTGTTTATCGATACCCAACCGGATATGGTTGTTATTGGCCACCTTGTGTTCCCGATAGCACTTGATCTCAAAGATAGTGGCAGGTAAGGGCTTCAAGTGCTGTCTCTCATCGGCCAGGAACTTTTCTTCCCGGCAATATTCCCTATGTTGCATCCGGGTCTGGTTATGGGCCTTGGTTTTCGATGCTATGGCCACGTTCATGGAGTGCAGGTCAAAAAAGGTCCGGTCCCGAAGCTTGGCATATATCCGGCTGTAGATCAGCTTTACCTGGTTCTCCACCAATGATTTGTCCCGGGGCCTTCTGGGGCGTGCCGGTGTGACCGAACAGCCGTAATGGTTGGCAAAATCCTCCAACACACGGTTAATGGTGGGCTCATAACTGTTGGCTTGTACCACAGCTGCTTTCAGGTTATCGGGGACCAAGGTCTGAGGGACACCTCCAAAGGATTGTAAACAGCAGTTCAAAGCGTGGATGAAATCTTCTGTTTTCTGGCTGGGTACGGCCAGTGCAAAGCAATAATCGGAATATGGGAGACAGGCGACAAAGACCTGCGCAAAGATCTCCTCGCCGGTAACCCTGTCAAAATAGGACAGTTGTTTGCCCGCGTAATCGATGTAAAGCTTGTCCCCGGGATGGTGTTCCAGTACCATCGTAGGGCG
This sequence comes from Flagellimonas halotolerans, assembly GCF_035818535.1. NCBI lineage: Bacteria > Pseudomonadati > Bacteroidota > Flavobacteriia > Flavobacteriales > Flavobacteriaceae > Flagellimonas > Flagellimonas halotolerans. The sequence goes on from NZ_JAYKYV010000007.1 coordinate 101,379, forward strand.
GCTGCTATGCCTAAATTGCTGTAAATGATAGCAAAATTGGGTATAACTATAGGGATTTGAAGTACCTTGACAATATTCTTCCCATAAGAGCTGCCGGTTTACGCCTACCCGTTTAAGTTCCCTGTTGTAGTGGTCAAGGCGCTGTTTTAAGTACTCATAACGATCATCCTTATAGGAAGGGTTCCCTGACCAGAGCTTAGCTTCCAGGGCAGGGTCCTCTTCTTTTAAAAGCTCGGTGATGGAGAGCCCGCCCCGGCTTACTTTTTTGATATAGCTCTTGACCGTATTCTTGCTGATGGACAATTCCCGGGCAATGGTCTTGATCCCTTTGCCCTGCGCATGCATACGGAGTATCTGTTTTACTTGGCTCATTCGTTTTGGTTTTCCTGCCATTAAATATCTTTTGGTGGTTCACACCAAAAAAACCAAAATCAAATAAAACAATGACCAGTGGGGTCAACATACTCCGGAATCTTGATCGATTTTCCCCGAAAAGGGGTCAACATGCTCCGGAATATGACTCCAACCAGATAACTTTTATATTTTCAAAAGGGGTCAGCATCCGCCGGAATGGCAGTACCCTAAACGACCTCCGGTAGAGGGGTCAACATGCTCCGGCGTATCCATGAAACCTAATAAAACAAAAAAACCTGTAAATCAGTAATTTACATGTTTGTTATTGCATTTTGATGGTGTTTTAGTGGAGATTAGGGTTTCAAGCCCTTTAAAATTTTGTGCTCACCGAATAGGTCACTTTTTTTGACATGAGTATATTAAGTGCAGGTTATTAAATGGTTACATCTAATTTTAACCTTTATCCGTAGGCAATAGAGAATTTATTCTATTCCGTGTGTAAGTTGATTGCAAAAAATGTAGGAGGTTGGATTCAGATTCCCATCATTTATGTCGCTAATTATAAATTCTATCGTACCGATTATTAAGCAGATCAATATATAATCCTTTCATATCCTTGGATAAAAAGGAACTGTCCACCCATCTTAAGGCATCCTTTTTCCGTTTCAAAAATCTTTTGAAAACACCTTGTACCTGTTTTTCTGTCAGCCCCATATTTCTTCCAAGGTTTTCAAAATGCATACGCTTCAAATTACTTTTCTTGCCTTGCAAGGTCAACGCAAGCTCTTCCTTATCTTCAGGATTGACAATTGATACATTGAGCAGGTCATAAGCAGGGGAAAGTATCCATCCGGATGAGGAGTGTATCATGGAAAAATTCTTTAGGTGCATATCGTTGTTTCCCGTTAAAAAACTGAACAGGGTCAGTTCAAATAGGAAAATCATATCCAACAAAGTATTGGCAGAATGTTGCTTTAAGGCTTTTCCAACCTTTTCCATGGAGCTCTTATATTTATCAAAAGCCTCTGTTATTTGGAACATGTCGAGCATATGGATCTTATGGCCTTCATCAGTTCTATCAATCCGTTTGGTGATATAGGATATTTCTCCGGATTTCAGGCGTATTAGGCTGGATGGGACGGTTTGGATACCAAATGCTTCTGCAATGCGCATGGTCAGATGTTCGTTTGCGGGCATCTCCGGATATTCTGTTGTTGGGGGCTTAAAAATATAGTGCCCCCCAAGTGCGCCGACCACTGTCAATCGGTAATCGGCAGTGCCCCCTATCTCATTGAATAGTGACATTGATAACTTGGGTTGCACACCCGGTACGGAAACACTTCGTTCTAGGACATTTTTGGCCAGTTCGGACATTTGATCCAAGTTATATTCCAATTTTGGAGGGTCTTTTTTTCCAAAGATGGCAAGACTGCACTTTTCATGAAAATCGATTTCACCATCCAACGCTTTATAACAATATAGACACTTATTCGTCATGATTTTCCCTTAAAGGTTCAACACTGATTGCTCCGATACAATTTTGACAACAGGCCAACAAAAGGCCCATACGATCATTTTTGTTGAGTTTCCAGTTTTTTGATGCGATGTTCAATAGCCATCCTTCGGGAATCAAGCCTTCGAAGAAAGGAAACAATTTATTGTCTCTGAAAGGTTCTTTACGCACAGGCATGGAAAACGATATGAATTGGTCAGGATATTGCTTCACATAGTCACTATCGTACTGAAAAACATAATCACCATCATTGGTTTCAATAAGTTCGCCTGCCTTGACCTGATCATAGAATATAATGGCTTTCCTCATTGTGTTTCTATATTTCCATGTTTTATGGTATTCAAGGGTACGGCGGCGAGGGTGTGGCCGAACATGCTCAGGACCAAGTTAACCTTGTCCATGTTCAGATTGGTTTTGCCCTGCTCTATTTTTCGGACTACGGTTAAGGCCACTCCTGCGCGTTCGGCAAACTCTTCTTGTGTGAGATTTACCTCATTTCTACGGGTTTTTACAAATTCGGATAATGTATTCATTATATGCTTTTAGATATAAAACCAATCAAATATACTAAATTATATGTTTTTACATATAAAACAACTATTTTTTATAGAATTATATGTTTTTACATATAATTATTACTAGGGGCTCTACAACCCATCTCTGGAAACCCCAATAAATAAGGGTTTCAAGCCCTTAAAGTTTTTATGCTCGCCGAATAGGTCACTTTTCATTAAATATGTATTAAAACACATAAAATCAACTATATACGATTGAATTCTTGGGCAAACTGGATAAGCCGGATGGTTGAGACCACCAACAACGGAAAATTTGAGCTATCCAGTATTTGGATTTAGAAGATTGAAAGTCAAGTTTTTGTGTTGGTTTCGAGGGTGCTCAATTTGATCCGGCGAAGGTGGTCTACTATGTCCAGCGTTTCCACCTTGGGCCATATGCCGAGCAGCGCCTTGGATTGGTTTGATATTTTGGTGCCCACCATACTTTACACGGTATTGTTCATTTGGACCAAACGCATTACGGCTTCCATGGTGGCGCATGGCATCTACAATATGTCGGCCATCCTATTAACATATTACATGTATTTTCTTTAGGAATCAATGTCAACCCATTGGTGGAGAAAGTGACCACCACCAAGTTGTGAGCTTTATGGAGTCCCTTGCCGACCCAATTTATATTCCAGAATGCCCCTTAAAAAGTGGAGTATCGCTCGACTGTATCGATGGATATGTACACAAGAAGATCGGATGAAATGGTTGAAACAGGAATCTGATTTATTTGAAACGCAAATTGTTTACCGGCAAATCTTTAAAAATGGACTGCTGCTCGATTCATGATGTTTTGCAATTAAAAAATTAAGTTCAATTATCAAATCCTCACTATGACCAAAAAACGTTTTACAATTGTAGATACCCCGATCTTTAGAACAAGTTTTCTACAAAACCAATATAGCATGATAATCTTATGAATTTAGCGATGTCCGAAAAGGGTAAGGCTACACAAACCCAAGTTTATATACTTACTTTTTTGAAATATTCAATAAAAAGGGGGTGATGTAGTTCAATAAGACCTCGGTTTTTTGCATAAGTGTAATGTGGGTAGTACCTGGAACTATCGCTAAACGTGAATTGGAAAGTGGTTCCATAATTCCAAAACCACCCCCACCAACAGCTCGAAATAGTGCTTGGCTGTGGTTTAAATCTACACCATCGTAATCTCCGTTAATGATCAAGAGATCAAGATTGAGTTTTTTGATTTCATCAATGTTTAGATCAAAAGGTTGATTTTCAAACGCTATCATTCCTTCTACAAAACTGGTCCATTGGCTTGCGTCCGGAGCTACTTCATCATAAGCGGATTTCAACGGCGTATTTGTCAGGTATTCCGGCTTCATATGGGCAAATGTTTGTTTTACCTCGGGAAGCCACCCATCCATACTGTAAACGGAAGAAATAAATACAATTTTATTTGTTTTGTCAGGATAACGTAAGGCCGTTTTAAGTGCAATTGTAGCCCCCAAGCTATACCCTATAAGATGCGCACGGTCAATGTTTAGATGATCCATTAGTCCAACAATGTCATCGGCAAAATTTTCATAGGAAAAAGGTCTTTCAATATTCTTTGTGTGCCCGTGACCTTGAAGCTCCACAGCTATGACCTTATTGGATTTGGCCAGTTCGGGGATCAATTGTCCAAAGGTAGTGGCAATGGTCATAAAACTACCGTGTACCAAGATCAATGGCTCACCTTCCCCATATATTTCATAGTACATGTCAAGACCATTTGTATTTGCGTAAGTGGCCACATTGGGTTGTAATTGTGCATTTAGTATTGACAACTTAAAACATAATCCCAATACCATTAGTAGATATTTCATTTTGTATTTTTTATTGGTTCTTGTTGGGTACGACTATGTATTGCTTCTATTTTTTTGAATTTGTAAATATTCGTCCAGGTTCTTAAGACCAGAAGTAAAGCCTTCTTTAAAGCCCATTTCCAGTAATGTCTCGATATCCTCAAGCCTATCGTGTTTCAACGTAATGTCTACCAGGGTAACCTCATTTTTTTCCGAGAAATGATTTGTCCATAGCGAACGTGGCTTTACCGTGTTTTCATTGCCATTTTCATCACAGAACGCATCCAACCAAGATAATAGCTTGTTTGTTGTAATCGTCTTATAATCGGCTTTGCACCACGTTTTTTCATTTTTAGGGCTTACCATTGCATAAAGCCACATTCCTCCAACTTCCAAATTCAAACGCTTTGTTTCTATATGGTAGGGTTTTGGTGCCCACCACTGGTCTAGTATTTCAGGGGTTGTCCACGCACGCCAAACCAGTTCAAGTTCTGCGTTAAACTCCCGTTTAATGTTGATGGTTTTATTTTCCTTGTCAACAGAAAAATTGAATAATAGGCTATTTTTCATCGTTATCCTTTTTAAGTGTTTCCAATACATTATCAAGTTGGTTAAATCGGTTTTCCCAAATGGCCCTAAATTGCGCTAGCCACATATCGATCTCTTTCATTTTTTCAACCTTTAGCTCGTAGTATATCTCTCTACCTTTTTGGTTGGCCTCAACCAAATCACACTCATTCAGGATTTGAATGTGTTTTGAAATGGTGGGTCTTGCGGCATCAAATTTTTCTGCGATGGACCCAGCTGTCATTGTCTGTGAGGTAAGTAACACCAATATAGCACGCCTTGTTGGGTCTGAAATAGCCTGAAAAATATCCCGTCTTAATTTCATTATGAAGTTATTTGGCTACAAATATAAATGAAGTCATTTAACTACACAATTTTTGCTTCAACAAAATCAACTGCTTTTGGATGAATTGCACTATTTCAATTGAAAATTTGAGGATTGAGGTGGTTTGGAAAGGGGAGGGCTATAATCCTGTATCTTCCTGATAAGAAAGCGAATTGAATCCCAAGGATTAATTGCGACCTGTTACACCGTTTTTTGCCATTTCCATTATTTCCCATTCCTCATTACCGACTTTCATTACTTCAATGGGTTTGTTAGTTTGAACAAAACCCACTTTTTCATAGCATTTGATGGCCCCAATGTTCCAAGAAAATACGTTTAGAATAATCTTTTCTTTGTTTAGTTCACGGCACACGAAATCAACCAATATGTTCATTAATGCCGTCCCCAAGCCTTTGGCGCCCTCATTGATTTTTCTCCGATTAAAATACGGGCCAATTTTGCCACATTTTTCTTTGGCAAATATATTTCTGCAATACCGACTGTTTTGCGATGCCCGTGTTCTATTCGAAATACAATTCGTTTGGTGTCGGACAAATACAGTGCTACTTGTCTTTGGTCGATGGGATACGTAAAAATCGGGCCTGCAAACTGAATTAATTCTGATTCGTTTGAAATCCATTTTTGAAGATATTCCCAATCATCTATTTTAAATGGTTTTAATTTTAACATACTTATTTTCCCATGGGGCTACCTAAAACAATTACACCTATTGCCTTATCAGTTGTAAATTATTGAAGAACGGGTTGATGTCCAACACTACGGGTCTTCCATGAAAATCTCCCATTGGCTTTGTATCCCTGTAACATCTTTTGATCGCTATGGGGCATGGGTTAACCTGGATATCCTATTACAATAACAACAGGCCAGAATTTCATTTGGTAAAACGTGGTTGGTTATTTGAATTTACTTGCAACCCGCTCCATACCATTTTTGATACCGTACCTGATCATATTCCCATAGCCATCATCCGATAAAAATTTGGTGTATGAAAATGCTACATCATAATTGATTTTAGCCTTCCTGAAATCATTTAGATCTTCATAACCCTTGGCAATATTTAGATACAAGGATGGGTAAGCTCCCTTTACTTTTTTATCATCAATTTTTAGTGCAAGATGCAATGCCATCTTGTCCCATTTTAATTTGTCTGCAACACTTTCCTGATGTCGTGCTACATAATGGGCAGCGGTAAACTTTTCAAAATTATTTGAAGCTTCATCCCAAGCCTGTTTAAAAAGCTTTGAAGCTTCATCTTTTCTTCCTTGCCCTTCAAGTTCCATACCTTCTGTACAGAGTTTCACTATGTTGTTGTTATGATCATACATGATACCTATCAGATTTAAAGGTTAATGTTTTGTGTGTTATTTGTTGGCATACCATCTTGGCAAACAAATAATTACAAGTAGCAATAATGCTCTTCCTATCGGTCATCTTTAATCAGATGCCTTTATGTTCCTTATTAGCTATGTAGATTTCTAAAGAGTCCATTTTCCTTGTGCTTTAGCTAGGTCAATGAGTTGTTGACCGTGCTCTGTCATCAAACCTTCTTGAACCATTCTTTCTGCGCGTTCCATATTGCGAACACTCCAATTGCTCCGTTTGGGATTTCTTGGTGTAAATGTCAAGTAATAACTTTCTTGATCCCTTTTTTTACATAAACTATCGATTCAGCCAAAGCAAACAGCCTCCTCGGTAGCTTCGATTAAACTAACACACGCTTGTTTACTATTTTTCTTATGGAGTATTAACCAAACTGATTTTTCAGTTTGGCAATTATCAGTTAACCATTGTCGCCATTCCATTCTTGTACGGCAATATATGGCCGGTTTGCCATCTTTTAATTCCATTGGTCAGGGGTATTTGTTTTTAAAGTGTCTAGAAATTGGTGGTTGAACATCATCTCTAAAATAGTTTCGAAGGGAGCTATGACGGAAGCAGTGACAAAGCTGATCTTGCCTCCGTTTCTGTCTGTAATCCCTTCGTAATGTTTGGCTCCAACAGCTGTTAAAGTATCCGATGTACAATTAAGGTTATCCACCTGCCAACATGCAACTGCATTGATCAAAGAGCTACCTGCCCCATAAATAATTGCGTTTTTGTTTTTGAGCATCAATGGTTTACTATTTTGGTTTTGTTTGCCAATGTAAATGACATCACATAATCAAGTTAATCACCAATGGACCCCGAGATCATTCAAGATACGTTCTGTTACTGCGATACGTCCCCTTGAAAAATTGGTATTGGTGTCCTGCACGTCTTTTTGTAATCGAGTGGCAAAAAAGAAAATATTGCCATCAGTGGTTTCGACATAGCCAACCCACCAGCCTATATCGATTCCATCTTTCCTGGTCCATCCGGTTTTACCGCGTAAAACGCGAGTATCGGAGCGATCGGAAATCATGATTTCCTTGACCTTATCTATGTTCCCATCGGAAAAGGGCAGCTCATTTTCATATAGCTTGATCAGAAGTTGAATTTGGTTTTTAGGGGTAATGGAGAAATCTCCATAATTCCAAAAATCGGTTCCCTTTTCGGAGAAGTTCCCATTGCCATAGTTACATTTTTTAAGGATTTTCCTATACTTCTTCCTACCAATTCTTTTGGCCATCTCAACATAGAACCATACTGTTGAATTTTTGTAGGCACTCCGCATGTCTGTGTCCTTGTTCCAAGCTTTAATAACAGTCCCAAAGTGTGATTTTGGTTTGCCATCCCAGTTTAAAATTTCAGTCTCATCTTGTACAGCTTTGTACTCTAGGGCAATCAGTGAGTTCAGGATTTTGAATGTTGAGGCAGGTAAGGTGGCAACATTGGCGTCTTGCTCATCGGTATACATCCATTTTTTATGGTTGTAATCATAAATGGTTGTACTGCCTTTTAAACCCAGACTGTTGGATATTCCGTTAATGTTGACCCCCGTAACGGACGTCATTGACCCCTGTGAAGATTTTGGTCAAAAAGATATGTTACTGACAAACTTACAGTTTTTTTCTCAGACTTTCACCCTTCAATTCGATGCGATGTGAGGTGTGTACCAACCGATCCAATATGGCATCTGCGATGGTTGCCTCCCCAATGATTTCATACCAACTCCCTACCGGCAATTGACTTGCAATAATGGTCGATGACCTGACATGTCTGTCCTCAATGATCTCCATCAGGTCCATTTGCTGTTTTTTGTCCAGATGGGCGAGTCCAAAATCGTCCAATATCAATAGATCGGTTTTGGCAAGTTTGTTAAAGAGCTTGAGGAAGCTCCCGTCAATACGGGCCATTTTGGTTTTCATCAATAGTTTTTGTGTATTAAAGTACAGCACCTTTTTTCCTTGTCCGCAGGCCTGGTATCCCAAAGCGGAGGCCAAAAAGCTTTTTCCGCAACCGGTGGCCCCAGTGATCAGGATACATTCCCCTTGATCCAGGTAGGTTCCGGTGGCCAGCTCCGTGATCTGTGAGCTGTTGATGCCCCGGGCACTTTCCAGGTTAAGCTCTTCAATAGTGGCCTGGTACCTAAATTGTGCTGCCCTGGTCAGCCGGTCAAAACGCCGGTTCGCCCGGTCCTGTGCCTCTGCTTGCAGCAGGACTTCAACACCTTCGCCAAAAGAGAGCTTGTGGTGTTCCCGGGTTTCTACCATGGCTTTCCAACGGGCATACATCCCATGGAGCCGTAAATCAGTGAATTGGTTTTCAATGGTACTCATGATATGGATAAATTTAAAAATGGTTATTTATAAGCTTGTGGACCGCGGATATTGCCATGCCCTGGGAGCGGTTCCTCCTTGGGCTCCTCCATGTATTCGGTCATTCTATTCTCCAATACCTGTTTTAAAAAGCGGTATGTATAATTCTGGTACTTTAAACCTATTTGACAGGCCTTGTCAAAGGTATCGGCAGGCGTTTTTCTGGCCAGGTTCAGGATGCCATCACAGGTCCTGTAAAGTTGTTCCGGGTATTTGTCCTGCTTGAACAAAGCTTCCATATAATTGTAGAGCACCTCGGAGTGTTTGTATCCCCGCTGGAGATAATACGTAGGGCTCCGCTGTTTGTAATACCGGTGATGGGAGCACAGGTGCTCCTTTTGTGTGGTATAGCCCCCTTTGCGACGGCCTCTGGGATGGGTGGCTATAAGCGCTCCCTTGTGGTATATCTTCACCAGGGACCGGGTATGGATTACCTTGACCTGCATTCCAATATAGGTATGGGGGACACTGTAATAGTGTTTATCGATACCCAACCGGATATGGTTGTTATTGGCCACCTTGTGTTCCCGATAGCACTTGATCTCAAAGATAGTGGCAGGTAAGGGCTTCAAGTGCTGTCTCTCATCGGCCAGGAACTTTTCTTCCCGGCAATATTCCCTATGTTGCATCCGGGTCTGGTTATGGGCCTTGGTTTTCGATGCTATGGCCACGTTCATGGAGTGCAGGTCAAAAAAGGTCCGGTCCCGAAGCTTGGCATATATCCGGCTGTAGATCAGCTTTACCTGGTTCTCCACCAATGATTTGTCCCGGGGCCTTCTGGGGCGTGCCGGTGTGACCGAACAGCCGTAATGGTTGGCAAAATCCTCCAACACACGGTTAATGGTGGGCTCATAACTGTTGGCTTGTACCACAGCTGCTTTCAGGTTATCGGGGACCAAGGTCTGAGGGACACCTCCAAAGGATTGTAAACAGCAGTTCAAAGCGTGGATGAAATCTTCTGTTTTCTGGCTGGGTACGGCCAGTGCAAAGCAATAATCGGAATATGGGAGACAGGCGACAAAGACCTGCGCAAAGATCTCCTCGCCGGTAACCCTGTCAAAATAGGACAGTTGTTTGCCCGCGTAATCGATGTAAAGCTTGTCCCCGGGATGGTGTTCCAGTACCATCGTAGGGCGGCTGCTATGCCTAAATTGCTGTAAATGATAGCAAAATTGGGTATAACTATAGGGATTTGAAGTACCTTGACAATATTCTTCCCATAAGAGCTGCCGGTTTACGCCTACCCGTTTAAGTTCCCTGTTGTAGTGGTCAAGGCGCTGTTTTAAGTACTCATAACGATCATCCTTATAGGAAGGGTTCCCTGACCAGAGCTTAGCTTCCAGGGCAGGGTCCTCTTCTTTTAAAAGCTCGGTGATGGAGAGCCCGCCCCGGCTTACTTTTTTGATATAGCTCTTGACCGTATTCTTGCTGATGGACAATTCCCGGGCAATGGTCTTGATCCCTTTGCCCTGCGCATGCATACGGAGTATCTGTTTTACTTGGCTCATTCGTTTTGGTTTTCCTGCCATTAAATATCTTTTGGTGGTTCACACCAAAAAAACCAAAATCAAATAAAACAATGACCAGTGGGGTCAACATACTCCGGAATCTTGATCGATTTTCCCCGAAAAGGGGTCAACATGCTCCGGAATATGACTCCAACCAGATAACTTTTATATTTTCAAAAGGGGTCAGCATCCGCCGGAATGGCAGTACCCTAAACGACCTCCGGTAGAGGGGTCAACATGCTCCGGCGTATCCAACTGTCATAGTATTTTATAGAATGCTGTCCATGGGTTATACATGGAATTATGAAAAATATAAATAGGGGAGTGAGATGTGATTTCATTTTTGCTTGAAAATTGTAAGGCATGTTAGTCTATGTGGTTGTTTACAGTCGTTAGATCGTTAGTATGGTTATTTCATGTTTGGCAGTTGGGAATACCAGCAGGACAAGGCTAAATTAAAATTCGAGCGTTACTGGTTTTGAGGTTGACAAATGGATACATCATACCCATCGATATCACATAACGAAAATTCTTTTCGACCTGAATTTTTATTGACATGTGGTTCTTGCTCTATAATGGCATCCATTGTTTTTGCACGCTTCCAGACAACATCTAAATTATCCACCAAAAAATATGGAATAAGACCATTGCCCGCAGTAATTTTGGAATTGGATCATGTGGGATGACCGTGAATGCTCCATTTGTGTAAGGAGAGAATTTGATGACCTTTTTCGTTTTTTAAAATTTCAAAGGAATTTCCTCCATGTCCACTTTTACAACCTAACAACCTTTGGTGCCAGATGGAACGCTGAGCGACATTTTTTACGGAGATTAAGGGTTCAGTTTTGATCATTTCCAGTTTTATTGCGATATAATTGGGGTTAAAAGTTTGGTGCTATCGTGTTTATCGGTTCAAAAAAACCGTATTCCTTTTCAAGTATTCATTGAACCTCGATAGACTTTGTTGTAATCCCTCGTCAGCCTTGAAGGCCCTAATTGCCTCTTCTTTGGAGGGTACGGAATCAAATATGTTGCACCATTCAACCTGGGTTTGGTCACCATTGGCCAGGATCGTAATGCTTATCGTGAATCTAGGTTCTTTTTGATGTTCCATGACTATAGTTTTCAAAGGAACGACCTTGGTATACACATATTCATTTTCGAAATCTGTACCATCAGGTCCGTGCATCGTAAATGAACATATCCCACCTTCACGGACGTCCATTTTGTGTATTGTATTGGTAAATCCATCAGGCCCCCACCATTCTTTAAAGTATTCAGGGGTTGTAATTGCTCTCCAGAAAAGGTGAACTGGAACATTAAATGTTTTTGTCATTTTAATGGAACTTTCGTTGATATTTTCCATATGCGGAGTATTTATTGATTCAAAATATTATTTGATTTTCAAATAGTTGTTTTGCGTATCAGCGGAAGATATTTTCTTCGCTCTTCATACATTGCCCATACTAAAATGAAAGCCATTGCCACGGAAATGAGCAATCCTTCCCCAAGGGTGATATGATGTACTTATGATCCCCGTCATAATGGGTAAAATGGCCAGAGCGCCCAATGCTCGGAACCTTGGGATCATGAATAATACACCTCCGATAATTTCAACAATTGCCAATAAGGGCATTAACCATGTGATTTCTGTCATTGCCATAATCATCTTCATCGCTTTTTCTGGAATATCCTCAGGAACGGGCATATAATTAAAGAATTTGTTGAGGCCGGCATTGATAAACATCAAGCCCAAAAGCAGACTTAATACAAATACGATTCTGTTTTTCATTTTATTTAGGTTGGGCGTTGTTTAATAATTCATCTAAGTTTTTAAAGGCATTCGTAAGCCCGTCTTTCATACCCATTTCAATAACCTGTTTTAAATGCTCCTCGCTGGCATAGGTAGTTACAATGGTTACCTTGGTGTCTTCAGATTCAGAATCAAAATGATTGTCGAATTTTGCTACCGGAAATTCTGGATTGATTGTTCCGTCTTCATCAGAAAAGGCATCTTCTCCGGAGAAGTGTTTTTGAAGTTCAATGTTAGTATAAGTTGTAATTCCCCAGTGTTCTTCATTATTTGGACCCACCATCGCATAGAGACGTTGACCACCCGTTCTAAAATCCATGGATTTGGTCTGGGATTTCCACGGTTTTGGTGCCCACCACTGGTCCAGGAGTTCTGCTTCTGTCCAAGCTTTCCAGACTAAATTTACAGCTGCGTTAAATGTTCTTTCCACAGTAAGGACGTTGTTTTCTGCTTTAAAAATTGTCTTATTCATTTTCTTCTTTTTTTAGTTTTATCAATAATTCATCCAGTTTATTGAGACGTTTTTCCCATAAGATCTTGAAAGGTTCAAGCCAGTCGGCAACGGCTGTTAACTGGTCAGCTTCCAAATGGCAGTAACGTTCCCGTCCTTCTTTCTCAATGGAAATGACACCGCATTCCTGAAGGTATTTTAGGTGTAGGGAAACGGCCTGTCTTGTCATATCAAATTGGTTGGCCAGAGCCGTAACATTTTGTTTTTTACTTGTGAGGGACATTAAAATGTCTCTTCGCGTAGGGTCTGCAATGGCATTAAATACATCTCTTCTCATCATTGGTATTTTTTAAGTAAGCATTTGCTTGTAAATGCATAAGCAAGTTCATACTTCTGCACATAATCCTTTTTGTGACCTGCCCCAAAAATGTTAGCGGTTCCGTTGTTTTATTCTACTTGCTGCCCAAGGAACTTTTCGATCATTGGAACGGCAACAAGCTCACTTGCTTTAAAGCCAGGTTTCAGTGTTGTTATTTCTCCAATATAATCACCGTGTCCGCCTGGGATAATTGCTAATTGTGAGTTTGTTATTTGTCCATATAATTCAATGGCATGTTCAGGTGTAATGACGTCTTTATCACCGATGATGATTAAAGTCGGTGCTTTAATGGATGCTATCTGCTCATCTGGAATGTCTTTGAAATTTACCATTCGCTTGGCATCTTTGTCGTGCATTATCTGCAAACCATTTGTGTCTGGCGCCACTTCTTTATACGCCGTTTTCAGTTGCGCTGGCATATTCTCCAATGTTGCTTGTTTCATAAAGTCCCAAAACCATTCAGGAACACCATCACGCTTGGCAAGAGCAGAACCTACAATGATTTTATCAACGATTTCAGGGTAGCGAATGGCAATCTGTAAAGTAGTTGTTCCTCCGTTACTGAAGCCAAAAAAATCAGCTTTGTCTATATTCAGGTTTTTGAGAAGGGTTGCAATGTCGTCCGCATCTTGCTCAAAAGACACTTCTGCGTCTCTGTCGTCCGTCCGTCCGTGAGCTTGTAGTTCAACTGCGATTACTTGTCTGTTTTTTGCGAATAACGGGATAACCTTCCCAAAGGTCGACTGAATTGTTGACCCACCTCCGTGAATGAGAACAAATGGTTTACCTTGACCGTACATCTCGTAGTACATTTTTATTCCGTTGACTTCCGAATAGCCATTTTGGAAAACTAAAGTATCATTTGTAAGGGTTCGCTTACTTTTCTCTCCTTCCGAACGAGCAGTTTGATTACACGAAACGAAAGTCAGAAGCCCTAAAGTAAAAAGTATGGCTGTACGTTTCACATTAACCTATTTGTATCAGTAATTCCTGCATATTATCCAACATTTGTAACCAACTGGGATAAGCACCTGTTTTCTTTGCCAATTCTTGCGAAACTGTTTGGCGAAGTTGCAGTTTGGTTTTTCCATTTTCTTCCGTCAGTGTTACGGTCACAACTGTATTCCCTGGCCAATCCGGGTCCATTCCCATTTCAGCGGGATTTATTGGATTGCCATTTTCATCAGCATTAATCACTGTAAATGTAATTTTTGAATTCGGTATCACTTCTTTGTATTCCCCAATACACCAACAATCTCCATATTGGGGGTTTGAAATGCAAGAATGGTAGGTTCCACCTTTTTCTATTTCTAGTTTTTTAAAAGCAATAGTGCAGCCATCCGGTGCATACCATTTCATTAATTTTTCTGGGTCTGTCCAAGCTTGAAAAACACTTTCAATGCTTGCATTAAAGATTTTTTCAATGAAGATTTCATCGGTTTTTACACTATTTTCCATGTTTTCTTTTTTGATTTATTGATAGTTTTTATTGGTGGTGTTGCTATTTTCGGTACTGTTCGATCCATTGATGCACTTCGTTTCATTTTTCAAGTTTGGTTTATATCATCTTGCGCTGTCGCTTTGCTGAACAGGTAACATCGCATACAGATGAAGTTGTTGGATATAATGAAATTGCTGGTATGCTAATGTCAAATTGTGCTGTAATGGCGTATAAATTGGCATACTTCGGGGCTATCAAGTCTATCGTGGTCGGTCTTGATGGTTCTGCAGAGGCATTGAATATATTCCGTCTCATCAGTATGGGTTTTAAGCAAGTGATTGCTTGCAAATATATATGCAAGTTTTTACTTGCGCAAATTGTATTTGGTAAAAAACAGGAAATATGTACGCAAGAGTGGTCTGATTTAAAGCATACGTTTACCCCCATTATAGAAATGAAAGAAACCGCTCCCCGGACTTAATTTTCATTATGACCCTTGCCTTCAAATATTTTAGGAAGCGACTTATCAATTCTTGAAGCTCTGGTTTTGGATTGTTTGGCTTGTGAAAAATAAAGGAGATACCCTCTTTGTCTGCCTGGCGTTAGCTTGTTGAACGCGGATTCCAATTGAGGGTTTTTTTTGAATGCCTCTTCCAGTTCTGTTGGCATTTCATAGTCTGAAGTCTTTTTCTTTTTAACCGTGAGACCTGATTTTTCCACTTCGATCGCTTCAAAGATGTATGTTTTGATAGCAGTTTTTAAGTCCATTATCTCTTGCAAATCAGAAAATCGGATTTGACGGGCCGATTGAACATTCTCGGTTTGTTGTACCAAAATATGTGCAGTGTCCTTCAGCAAGGCTCCTTTGTGAAATAGCAATGCACAATAATCTTTAAAGCCGTGGATGAGGACAATATTTTTACCTCGATAGGTGTAGCAAGGGTGCATCCATTTGAAATCTTCCTCCAAACCACAATCCAAACAGATGTTTCTCAATAAAATGGTTTCTTCTTTCCAGTTTTTAATGTTGTCAATGTACTTAGCTACCTTATTGTTCATTTCTACTAGTGATGATTGTTATTTTTCGGCTCATAGGACGCAAATACCAAGACAAAACAGTTACCACCATTAATAGTAATGAAGGTATTGCTTCAGAAAATGGCTGCCCCGCTGCGAGATGTGATATAAACGCACCGGACATGGCAAAGAAAAAACCTGCATACGCCCATTCCTTTAAAAGAGGAAATTTTGGTAGGAGGATGGCAATGACACCCAATAGTTTCCAAGCTCCAAGAATACTTAACAAGTATAGGGGATAGCCCAACTCTGTTACGATTTCGTTATAGCCACCAACTTGAAATAATTGCTGTATACCACCGGCTGACATTCCAATGGAAAGGAAGATGGTAACCACCCAATACATTATTTTGTTGCTATTTTTCATGTTGAATTATTTTAAGTTTTTCAGTATTTCCTCAAGTCGGTTATGAGCCAAGTTCAAGCCATACGCGAAGGGGAGTTTAAGCTGCTCTGCACGGTGTTCCTCGGATTTATATATCATTTGGATGGTCAGTTTACTCGTGTCGTTGGTAAGTTTTTCAAATTCCAGGAACTCTAGATGGACACTTGACGGTAGGTTTTCCATTTCAAAGGTTCGTATGATTTGTTGATTGGGTACAACCTTATGTATGGTTCCATTGGCTTTAAACACTACCTTGCCTTCGTGCGAGGTTTCAAACTCGTAACCCCCATGGTTTCTATGCTCAAGTTTTAACACTTTGGTTCCCATCCACTGGGCTACAAACCCAGCCTCCGCATATGCTTTGTACAACAGTTCTACGGGAAGGTTGAATTCCCGGGTAATGACGAGTTCTTGGCCGCCATCCGGGACATCGATTTTGGTTTTTTGTTCCATTGTTTAGTTAGTGTTTGATTGCTGTTTTTTATTCACTTCTTGCTCATTTTATTTCTTGTGTTCGTGCATATTGGATTTCATTACAGCCTCCAAGGTGTTAAATCGGTCCTCCCACATTTTCCTAAAGGGTTCTATAAAATCAGCTATTTGCTTCATCCCCTTTGGATTTAATTGGTAGTAGATTTCCCTTCCTTTTTGCTCTTGTTTCAATAGGTCACATTCCGTTAGAATTTGAATGTGTTTTGAAATGGTCTGTCTGGAATAGTCAAAGTTTTCAGCAATGGCGCTTGGTGTCATTGCACTGGCGGCCACCAAGGTGATAATAGTTCGCCTTGTTGGGTCGGAGATGGCCTGAAAAACGTCTCTTCTTAATTTCATTGCGCAGTTATTTAACTGCAAATATATATGCAGTTATTTAGTTGCGCAAATTTTTAACGGGTAAAACTTTTTGAACTTAGAATTGCGTGGTTGGGCCGTATGGTGGAGGCTCCTAAAAACGGAAAATTTGAGCTATACCTTACATGATGACCTGCTCCTATATTTAGGTATTGGTCATCACTAGAGAATCGGGGCATCACGGAAAAGTTGGCACATTTAATTATCCCGTTGTTTTTCTGGATGATTGGTTCCGACTCTTCTTTTTAAGTCGCTAAGCAAATTATTAAATTCCATAACCTTATATACGTTTATACAATATGGGCATGGCTGCTACATTATTTCTATAGAAATTTTCAAGTACATATTCCTTAAAGGATTTTTTAAAAATCAGGGAAGGCAAAATGTCCAAAAGACTATCCCAACGGCAGTGATTGATAATTTTATATTGTGACTCTTCAAGATTTTTTGGTAGAAGAAGAGTTGAGTTGTTTAGGCCTGTTTCTTGTTGAAACCAACCCGCAGTACACTCCCAGATTTTTATATTCTGCTTCAAATCATCTGCATAGAAGTAGTTGAATAAAAACACGCCTTGTTTTGTATGGTCAACTGCGTTTATTGGACTGCACGAATAGGTTGCGAGCCAAAATGGTCAGGATGCTCCGCATCAAGCTGTCCCTGAGCGTTTCAAAATAAGGCGATTCGCTGGACTGGTACTCTTGCTCCAGTACATGTAAAAGATGGTGCAGCTTTTCCTTTTCCCTGTGTTCGCCCACAATGGAGCCCCGGCTGCGTGAAGCGGTGTGCAGCAAGGTTTTCAGGGTGTTACCCCAAGAACTGTCCCCTTCGGCAGTTTGTCTTTTACGGAAATAGTCATTAAAACGGATAAAACAGAATTCGGTCAATTTATCGATTTCAAAATGGTGGAAGTCTTCCGGCCCCAGTAGAAATACATCCCCTTCACCATAATCGACGACATTTCCATTGATCTGATGTTTTCCGTTCCCCTTTAAGATAAATATGATTTCAAAATAGGTATGGTTGTGGAGGGGATGTTCCCAATGGGAGGCTTCAAAATGATAGATATTGAAGGGGGAGTTCAAAGTGTATCGCCTCATAGCATGAAATGAAATGGAAAAGTACGTATTAATATTGGAAAAGTACAAGTGTAATGGCTACGAAGGCACTTAGTTTTGTTTTTCGTTTTGATAATAATTTCAATGGGATAGTATGAACAAAAAAATATATGTTGCAGCTATAGTGGCCGTAGCCCTAATAACTTTACAGTTTTCAGTGCAGGAAAGCAAGGAGTGGGTTCCATTATTGGATGAGGATTTAACGCAATGGGAAACCTATTTGAGCTATAGGCATAAAGCCGACTATGATGGAAATATACCAATGGATGCCTTGGGCAAACCCATTCCCCCAATTGGTTATAATAGGGACAGTACTCACGTATTTTCCGTATTGAAGGAGCCGAACGGCCCCGTATTAAAGGTAAGTGGGGAAATTTATGGGTGTTTGTTCACCCGGAAGTCCTATGAAAATTACCATCTGAAACTTCAGGTAAAGTGGGGGGATAAGAAATACGAACCTAGACAGGATAAGTTGCGAGACTCCGGAATACTGTACCATTCCATTGGCGAGGCTGGAGTGGAATATTGGCGATCGTGGATGCTCTCCCAAGAATTCCAGGTAATGGAAGGGCATATGGGTGATTTTTGGCGGCAAGCCAACTCGGCCATAGATATTCGTTCCTTTCCATCTGAAGGCAGCCTGATGTCAAGTGTGGCAGATGAGACCCAGCCCTTTCGGAGCTTCAAGGAAGGGAGTGATGGATTTTGCCTTCGTTCGGCAAACTTTGAAAGTCCGGCCGATGAGTGGACCACATTGGAACTGATTAGTTATGGAGGGAAAAGCCTGCATATTGTCAACGGACATGTCGTGATGGTGCTTAAGAACTCCCGCTATACCCGAACCGATGGGGAGGCCGTGGATATGGTAAAGGGCAGGATCCAATTGCAAAGCGAAGCCGCAGAGGTGTTTTATCGCGATATTCAAATCAAACAACTCCAATCCATGCCCAAGGCCTATCAGGGGTTTTTTGAATAAACAAACCTGAGCATACAAAATAAGTCAAACTTGTCTTGGGGTTTGCTATCAATGACATTTCCCCTATTGATCATTTTTATGTTGCAAGTCCAATCATACCAAACGACAGTTCTTGGACATTTACAAGCAGAGCCGTGAAGAAAGCTGGAGGCTGGACCTTCCGTATAGTATTCACAGTATATTCAGAATAGTTTAAAAACATACTTTTTTTAGTACTATAAGTACCAAAATATCAATTAAAACAAACTATTCTTTGTCTTGGTTTAAAAAAAATACTAAATTAGTACTATGAGTACTAAAAATAGAATAAAAATAAACCAACTCTTGCAATCACAGCCGTCAGGGACGGTATTTCTGTCTTCATGGCTTGTGGAACATGGGTATAGCCATGACCTTTTACGGAGGTACAAGAGCAGTAACTGGTTGACCTCTATAGGTTCCGGCGCAATGATCAGAACCGGGGATAAAGTGGGTTACGAGGGAGCTTTATATACCTTGCAGCAGCAAGGTGGGGTGCCAGTGCATCTGGGAGGAAAGACCGCTTTGGCCTTGCAGGGCAGGGCCCATTACTTGGATTTGAATGTACAACAGTTGTTTTTGTTTTGCGGGAACAATAGTACGCTTCCGTCCTGGTTTTTGAATCATGACTGGGGGTACAGGATAACCCCGATACACACCTCTTTTCTTCCTTACGATATAGGATTGACATCGATACCTCACAAAACGTTTACCTTAAAAGTGGCCAATCCGGAAAGGGCCCTATTGGAATGTCTTTATTTGACCCCGAGGGTCCATTCCTTATTGGAATGTTATGAAGTCATGGAGGGAATGAACAATCTCAGGCCCAAACAGGTCCAACTTTTACTGGAAAAGTGCACATCCATAAAAGTGAAACGGTTGTTCCTTTATATGGCAGAAAAGGCCAATCATCGTTGGTTTGACTATGTTGATACCGAACAGGTACATCTTGGGAGTGGTAAACGTGCCTTCGCCAGGGAAGGTGGGGTGTATAATTCCAAATATAGGATAACGGTACCTAAAGAACTGGAGGATTAATGGAAATAAAGGAAGTTTATAAAATACAGGTAGCACTTTTGTTACAGGTATTGCCCGAAGTGGCCAAGGAAGCAGATTTTGCATTGCATGGTGGTACGGCAATCAATCTTTTTGTAAGGGAAATGCCCAGACTCTCCGTGGACTTGGACATCACCTATATGCCTATCGAGGACAGGGCCACCTCGTTGTCAAAAATTATAGCAGCGTTAAAACGTATAAAGGCAAATATAGCGTCCATTGTACCCAAGGTACACATAACCCTTGATGAAAAAATACTGAAGCTTTTGATCTCAACCCCTTCTGCCCAGATAAAATTGGAGGTCAATCAGGCCAATAGGGGCGTTTTGGAAACTCCAAAAGAAATGATGCTCTGTCAAAGGGCACAGGATGAATTTAATGCATTTGCCGCCATTACTGTGGTTTCACTGTCCCAACTTTATGGAGGTAAGATATGTGCCGCTTTGGACAGACAGCATCCAAGGGACTTGTTCGATATTAAACTGTTGATGGAGCATGAGGGATTTACCAAAGGGATAAAGGAAGGCTTTATCCTTTGTCTTTTGAGCAGCAACAGACCTTTATATGAGATATTGAACCCAAATCTTACGGACCAGCGCCATGCTATGGAAAACCATTTTGACGGAATGAGTGCTGTTCCTTTTTCTTACGAAGATTTTGAAAAGACACGGGTTGAACTTATAAAGACAGTAAACGAGAGCCTAACCGAAGAAGACAAAACATTTTTAATGAGTGTAATAGGTCTTGAACCCAATTGGGAAATCTATGATTTTGAAGAATTTCCTGCCGTTAAATGGAAATTGGAGAACCTGAAAAAGTTAAAAGAGGCCAATCCTACCAAATACAATGAATTGATTGAAGCCCTGAAGAAGGTTTTGTATTAGGATAGAAATCTGTTTTTCTTTTTATGTATAACAAGAAGGGGTTCCAGTTGATAAAATTTACAAAGATGGATGTAGCCATCTGATTCACTAAGTATGTGAACAAGTACAGCCATGTAATTGATACAATAGTGTTCTTAAAGTTCAATTATGGCATCGAAGGAAAATTGAAGGTGTTCACCCATCCGTACATAGCCCAATTGGTTGGTCACAAGCGTGGTGTCTCCCATTTGGAAAGGGGCTATATTGGAATGGTGGTGCCCATAGATCCAATAATTTGGGCAACATCTTTTCATCAGGTCGTCCAGTTCCACGGCAAAAGCCTCGTTCAAGGGATCACCTTGGTATTTTTTGGGATACTGGTAAAAAGTGGGGACATGGTGGGTGACCACCACCTTTTTTTTGGAACTCTTATTCAGGTTTTGCTCCAAAAAGAAGAGGCTTTCTTGATGTAGGGCATTATAATCGGAAGGGGACAGCAATTCCCCATTGTTATGGATGGCCCTGAAATCAGAAAGCATTCCGGTGATATGTCCTTGGTTTTTATCGGAGAGTTGGGTCCAAAGCGTGGTAAAAATCAATTCCACCTCCTGGACTTCGATGGTTTGATTGTTCACCAAAAAGATGTTATCCCTTATCCTTTCTTTAAAGGAGCCCGTCCTATGTCTAATATCCGACCCATAATATTCATGGTTTCCTGGAATCCAATATACTTGTTGGAACTTGCGGGATAGGTCATCGAAAAACCAATCAAATTTACCCAATGTGGAAAACAACACAATGTCCCCTGCCATGACCAGGGTATCCGTTTGAGGTTGGATGGGATTGTCCTGAATAAAGTATTTGTTCTCAGGAAATTCCAAATGAAGGTCCGATATGTATTGGATGGTCGCCATATTACTTTTTGTTCGGCAAAGTTCGGAAAATAATATTCCCCAAAGGGCTTAGAACTTTATCAAAGCAGGGAATCAAGTCGGAGAATCACTATCCCATAGCCTCTCTGTCCAAAAGTATTAAACTTTGGCAAAAACAGAACTTTTTGCCAAAGTTAAACCTGCAGCTTACCCTTCACCAATTGGTTTATCATGAAAATGAAGTGTACATCTCATTGGTAAAAGTGGCCGAGGAGACCAATCAGACCGAGTATATTTTTAGAAAATTGAACGAGCAATATGTCATCGAACTGCAGCAAAAGTCCAAAATGTTGTCCACTATAATGGAACCTGTGATCATTGTGTTGATCGGTTTTTTTGTAGGGGTCATATTGGTATCCATATATTTGCCGATGTTCAGGTTGAGTAGTGTTCTTGGAGGTTAATAAATTCCTATTGATTCTTTTTATAATTTTATATTATGAAATGAGCGCAAATCTTATTTCAAAAGCTCTTTTTTGGTGTTGTTGTGCAATCAGGTGTGCAAAATTTGATAAATGCATATAAATAATTGAATAACAGTGTTTTGTGGGGTTATTGCTAAGTCTGCCACCCCGACAACCATGGTTTTATTGGCAACAATGAAAACCATAATAAATTGAAAGCCAGAAAATTAATATTTTATGGCTTTTTTTGTTTTGGTCTGAAATCAAGGGTGAGGATGTCCTATTTTTGTCGGGGTAAATTCATTAACTTGTACTTCCCGATATGATTTTCGTGTGATTTGACTTTCGCTCAACGGATTGTTCCACTTAAAGCGAAAACACATGAACAGCTCTAATTCATTCATTATCAGTTTTTTGGCTAAAAAAATCAGCCAAAAAAAAGGATGGACGGATTCCCATTTACGCCCGTATCAGATTTGAGGGAAGATATTCCGACCTCAGTGTCCACAAATCGACTTTTGAAGATCTGAAGGGGTTAGTCCTCAGGATGGATAATATTAAAAGGGTTCGGGAAACCGGACTCTTTTTTTATTCCCATAAATTATAAAGGGTCAAAATGTGCTTGTTTGCAATTGCACCAAAGGCGAATTGAAAGGTTTACATAAAAATATTTTGGAACGCATCCTCTATTTCAAGTACTTCATTATGGGTCAATTCCTCAAATTCCTTGTCCCTTTTTTTCTTTGACAATTTGCCGTTGTTCTGGTCAAGGAATTTGATTAACAAATCCACTTTTGTATCAGGCAAGGTTACGCGGGCATTGATAAATTGGGTCAGTCGGTCATATTTTTCAAGGTAGTCCAATTCTTCTGGTATGATCCTTTCAATGGTTTCTTCCACACACTCGTATAGGAATTCCGCTTGCCTGGTCAAATCAAAATATTGGTACAGATCTATGGTCTCATTAAGGATCTTAACATTGTGGTCCGGTGCTTCCTCCCATTGGACCAAATCAACCCTTGGGGAAGAAAAATGCTCCAAAACATCCTGATATGCATCTATCCTTTCCAAAATGGCGGAGGATACGGGAAAAATCATCCCCCTTTTGGTGTAGCCCATCCGCGTGAGCAAATGGTGTATGATATACCGGTGGATCCTTCCATTGCCATCGGATAAGGGGTGGATAAATACAAAACCGAAAGCTATCGTGGCCGCAGCCAAAACAGGGTTATATTGCCCCTGTTGTAAAAGGGCATTGGTCTCCAGCAATCCTTGCATCAGTAAAGGTAAGTCTTTGGCACTGGCCGATATATGGTCGGGCATGGGAGCCAGTGTGTCCCTATCGTGTTCCCCGATAAAGCCTTCCCCTTTGCGTATGCCCATATACTTTAGTTTTTTGCTTCCAATCACAATGTGCTGTAGCCTTTCAATCTCTTCAACAGTAAGGGGCACTTTTCCGGATTGGCCTATGGCCTTCCCCCAGTTCCTTGCCCGCATGTTCGGAGGGTACTCCCCTTCAATGGCGAAGGATGCTTTGGAATCCTTGAGCAATAAAAAAGCAGCGGTTCTCCGTATCAGGTCCTTGTCCCTTTTTCCCAAACCCTTTTCAACGGCATCCGACAGATTTTTTTTAATATACTGTTCCAGTTTCTCTGTCTTTCGTATCATGGGACAGAAACCGGGAACCCCGGGCAAATTGTTTTTGACCCTGTGCCGGGTGGAATTTTCAGATGGACCGGTAAATTGTAGAGAAGAATCAACAACTTCCACATAATTACCTGTTTTTAGACCAGGTACTTCAAGCGTCTTCCCCGTCAACCATTCATATAAAAACCAGGCCCTTCTGGTGTATTGTCCAGTGGGCTCCTCTTCCAACATTTTTAATATGATCACTTCCCCGGTAAGTTCGAAGAATTTTTTCAGGATGTAGAGATCCAAAGGTTCATATTTTAGCGCAAAGGCCAAATGACTTTTGAGGTCATCCTTAGGTTTGTACCTAATGGTAAATACCTGCCATTGGTTTGTATTGTAGCGTTGGTGTTTTTCCGTTGCAATGGATAAAGTATCAGGCAAGGGGACCATTATACCGAGCTTGCTTTTTATTTCTGAAATCAACAGGGAATAACCGGCCAAGAAACCTTCTTCCGGTAGGGTTCGACCATGAAAAACGGTTACTTTTCGTGAAAAATGATTACTCACAATTGATTTTTATGAAATTCAATTACAAACATAATATGAAAAACGATTACTTTCCATGAATAATGATTGTTTTTATACTTGTCTCGTGAATTATGGTTACATTCTTTAGCCATCATGTCTTTTATGCCAAGTGCATCTTTTTGTAACAAATTAGGCAACGATGTTATTGGCTGCAAAACAAGGATATTCCAAAAGGGTTGCAAGGTGTGTTAATGCCAAAATTTAGGTGGGCGGATATGCTGATGTCCAAATTCCCTAAAATTAACTTCTATAGAATTAGTGATGAAACAGGCATTGTAAACATCCATATCGCCAACTATTGGTTGAAAAAAAATGGTGTCAAACAATACAATTTCCTGACAAAACCACAGAAAGATAGCTTAATAAGGTTTTTGAAAAACTATAAAAGCGGGTTGGATTTTAGAATCTATGTGGATGAAATGGATAGTCCACCAGAGCCACAGAATGATTTTTCTAAGGATAATGCTTCGGTTTATTATTGCAATAGATATAAGCTTACGAGAATAGAACATCCTACTCTATCAAATAAAATTTTTGTTTCCTCCCAAAATGTCAGAGGGAGATAGGTTAGCAGATTGGTTTCACGAAATATTCGAAGAATTAAGAAAGTGCAAAGAACTAAAGGCACCCCAAACTTTAAAACTATTGTAAATCCTTAAAGGAATCATAAAATATAACTTGAAAACTTGTTACAGCGCTATTTTCAATAAAATATTTGTGTGTAATGATAACGTAACCTAGTTTTGTTCCCCAAATGAAAAAGGCTTTTGCAAAATATTTGTTTCCTCTGTGCATTGTTTTGCTGGGAGGATTCATCAACTTGCAAGCAAATTTGCAAGAAACACCGGTTACGGATAATGCTTGCTATCTTCAAAATGTAGAAGGCCAACATTCCTCTGCTGTATTCAATGCATTACAATTAGGTCTTGAAAAAAGACATTGTGTAGAAATCGACATTGAAGAACAAGAAGAGCGCGAGGAAGAAGCAACATCACATAATTTTTCCTCAGCGTATGGCAGTTTTTTAACTGCCCATTTTTTTGCCGCCTCTTGGGGGCAATTGTTTTTGGAATCTAACACAAATCGTGGGTTTTCTATACCCAAGTCCGCTTCATCAATAAAGAAGCACGTTAGGTTTCAGGTATTCCGAATTTAGAATTTTCCTTTTGCGTTCGAAGCAGCCGCTTGTCGCGAAAACCCCTACAACCCTTTGGGTAATAATCATTAACCAAGGGTAGGTCCCTTTATGTGGATTCGGACTTCCCTTGACCATTTCTAAATCAATTTTTAAACCAATAAAACTATGAGGAGATTTTCGATCTTCATCGGCTTGTTTGTAGTAATCTGCTGCACAAGCTGCGATTCCAAAAAACATGAGAACAAGGAAGAAACCAAATATCTCGTGTCCAGCCCCATTCAAAAAGATACTTCAATTACCAAGGACTATGTGTGTCAAATCCATTCCATTAGGCATATTGAGCTAAGGGCCTTGGAAAAAGGATACCTACAGCACATTTATGTGGATGAAGGACAACATGTAAAAAAGGGGCAGCAAATGTTCCATATTATGCCCAATGTCTACCAAGCTGACCTGCAAAAGGCCAATGCAGAGGCAGAAGTGGCCGAAATAGAATACAAGAACACCAAACTATTGGCAGATGGCAATGTAGTTTCCGCCAACGAACTTGCCATGGCCAAAGCAGAGTTTGATAGAGCCAAAGCAGAAGTTAGTTTGGCCGAGACCCATTTAGGCTTTACCGATATCCGTGCACCGTTCGATGGAATAATGGACCACTTGGAAGCGAGGGAAGGTAGTCTTTTGGACGAAGGTGAACTTTTAACGACTCTATCCGATAACTCCAAGATGTGGGTGTACTTTAATGTGCCAGAAGCTGAATACCTAGATTACATAACCAGTTCCAAAAAGAACGAAAAACAGGTCGTTGAACTGTTAATGGCCAACAACAAAAAGTTCAACCAGTCGGGGGTCGTGGAGACCATCGGAGGAGAATTCAACCACGAAACGGGTAACATTGCCTTTAGGGCAACCTTTTCCAATCCCGATGGTATTTTGAGACATGGCGAGACAGGAAGCATTTTGATGAAAGTGCCCCTGGACAACGCCATGCTTATCCCTCAAAAAGCAACTTTTGAGGTATTGGACAAAAAATTTGTGTTTGTACTCGATAAGAATGATACCGTACAACAGCGGGAAATAGTTGTAAGTGCAGAGCTGCCTCATCTCTTTGTGGTGGAAAAAGGACTTACATTAAGCGATAAAGTGCTCTTGGAAGGTATCCGTATGGTTCGGAACGGGGAAAAGATTCATTACGAGTTCGAGAAACCTGAATCCATACTATCTCACCTAGAGTTGTATTCTGAGTAACAATCCCATAATCTTAAGCAATGTTTAAAAAATTTATACATAGGCCGGTATTGGCCATTGTGATTTCGGTCATAATTGTGTTTACGGGACTGTTGGCCATAAAACAACTGCCCATTTCGCAGTTCCCACAAATAGCACCCACCACGGTAAATATTTTTATAGCTTATCCGGGTTCGAGTGCTGATGTTTTGGTGAAATCAACCCTAATTCCTTTGGAAACATCCATTAATGGGGTACAGGGTATGCGGTACATAGCGTCCGATGCCACCAGTGCTGGGGAAGGAACCCTTAGAGTGATTTTTGAACCGGGAACCGACCCTAATCAAGCCGTAGTTAGAGTAAAAACACGGGTAGATCAAGTAATGCCCTTGTTACCGGAACTGGTGCAGCGCGAAGGGGTGATCATTACCCCCGTACAGCCCAGTATGTTGATGTACGTGAACCTGTATAGCGATGCCAAAAACAATGACGAAAAGTTCCTGTACAATTATGCGTATACCAAGGTTATTCCTGAAATACAACGTATCAACGGAATAGCCAGCGCCCAAATTCTGGGTAGCCGCAAGTTTGCGATGCGTGTTTGGTTAAAACCCGATAGAATGCGAGCCTACGAGGTATCTGCGGAAGAAATTCTCACGGCTATGGAGGAGCAAAGTATTCTGGCTCGACCGGGTCGATTGGGGCGTAGCTCCGGGAAACGGGCACAGTCCCTTGAATACGTATTGGTATATCAAGATAGATATAATGAGCCCGAGCAGTACAAGGACATTATTATTAAAGCCAATGGAGAAGGGGAGTTGCTGAAACTCGGAGATGTCGCCGATGTGGAACTTGGAAGTGAGTTTTTTGATATTTACTCCAATCTCGATGGCGACCCATCCGCATCCATTGTGTTAAAGCAGACCTTTGGCAGTAATGGAAGTGATGTGATTGATGCAGTAAAAGACAAGCTTTCCGAGCTTGAAGAAGAATTGCCTCCGGGAATTGATTATAAAATCAGTTACGACGTATCCAACTTCTTGGATGCCTCCATTGAACAAGTACTGCATACTTTACGTGATGCCTTTATCCTAGTTGCGGTAGTGGTGTTCCTCTTTTTGGGTGACTGGCGTTCCACTTTGATTCCGATTATTGCTGTACCGGTATCGCTCATCGGGGCATTTTTTGTGATGCAGCTTTTTGGACTCTCCATTAACCTGATTACTCTATTTGCTTTGGTTTTGGCCATCGGTATTGTGGTGGATGATGCGATTGTTGTAGTAGAGGCCGTCCATATGAAGATGGAAAAGGAAAACCTGACGCCATATAAAGCCTCTTACGAAGTATTGGGAGAAATTGGGGGTGCTATTATTGCCATTACTATGGTGATGGTGTCCGTATTCATTCCAATTTCCTTTATGACTGGTCCCGTTGGGGTGTTCTATAGACAGTTTTCCATCACAATGGCGGGATCTATTATTATTTCCGCCTTGGTGGCACTTACCCTCACACCCGTGCTATGCGCCATGATGCTGAAGAACAACCACGGGAAACCCAGAAGAAAATCACCTATAAATCGCTTTATAGATTGGTTTAATAGAAAATTTGAAAAACTCACTGGTAGATATATTGGTGTCTTAAGCAAGATTGTAAACCGGAGAGTGGTCACTTTTGGGGCATTGATAGCTTTCTGTGCTGGAATTTTCTTTACCAATCAAACACTTCCAGCAGGATTTATACCCAATGAAGATCAAGGAATGATTTACGCTATTATCCAAACACCTCCAGGTGCTACATTGGAACGGACCAATGAGGTGGCCAGAAAGCTTCAAGCACTCTGTGAGGAGACCGAAGGTGTGGAATCTGTTTCTTCTTTGGCGGGATATGAGATCATGACCGAAGGGCGCGGTTCCAATGCGGGTACTTGTCTCATCAACCTAAAACCATGGTCGGAGCGAGAACATTCCGTCCACGAGATCATGGAAGAACTGGAAGAAGAATCCAAAGACCTTGGAGCGGTAATTGAATACTTTGAGCCGCCAGCGGTACCCGGGTTTGGTTCATCAGGTGGTTTCTCCATGCGTTTGTTGGACAAGACCGATGGAACCGATTATCACGAATTTGAACGTATCAACAATGAATTTATGGATGCGCTTCGTGAACGCGAAGAGCTGACAGGGCTGTTCACTTTCTTTGCTGCAAATTATCCGCAGTATGAGTTGAAAATCAATAATAAAGCAGCGATGCAGAAAGGCGTTTCCATAGGAAGAGCGATGGAAAACCTGAACATTCTTATTGGTAGTACCTACGAGCAAGGATTTATCCGTTTTGGTCGATTTTTTAAAGTTTATACCCAAGCCGCCCCGGAATACCGAGGTATGCCATCTGACCTTGAAAAACTCTTTGTAAAGAGCGAAGAGGGTGAAATGGTAGCCTATTCCGCTTTTATGACCATGGAGAAAAAGTTGGGTCCCAACGAAATTACCCGATACAATTTGTACAATTCTGCGGCCATACGTGGTTTGCCCGCCTCTGGCTTTACTAGTGGTGACGCCATCAAGGCCATTGAGGAGGTTGCGGAACAAACCTTGCCCAGAGGTTATGATATTGCATGGGAAGGTTTGTCCTATGATGAGGCACAGCGCGGAAATGAGTCGCTTTACATTTTTATCGTGGTTCTGATTTTCGTGTACTTGGTACTTGCTGCGCAATATGAGAGTTTCTTGCTGCCCTTGGCAGTGATTCTATCGCTTCCTGTTGGTATTTTCGGTTCCTTTTTCCTTTTGAAAGCGATGGGACTGGCCAACGATGTGTATGCCCAGATCGGTATTATTATGCTGGTGGGACTACTGGGCAAAAATGCCGTTTTGATTGTGGAATTTGCCGTACAAAAACGTCGGGAAGGTTCCACGATACTTGATGCCGCCATTGAAGGTGCCAGACAGCGTTTCCGACCGATCTTGATGACTTCCTTTGCCTTTATCGCCGGATTGATTCCTTTGGTGATTGCTACTGGTGCAGGGGCCATTGGGAACAAGACCATTGGCGGTTCGGCGATGGGCGGTATGATTATAGGAACTATTTTCGGAGTTCTATTGATTCCTGGTCTATATTACATATTTGCAAAAATGGCGGATGGCAAAAGTCTTATCAAAGATCAGCACGATGAACCGATGTCGGAAGAGTTTTTCCATCGCAATGACACGGTTTTCAAATTGAAGGCCCGACTGCGCTTGATGAATCAGCGTTTGAAAAAAATGACGACTTCAAAAAATGGAAATAATAATAAAAAAGGCAACCAAAATGAAGCATAGAAAATCACTTTTAATTGGAATGATAGCGACGGTAGTCCTGTATTCCTGTGTGCCCACCCGTGAGGTCAGGGAAGAGAACGTTGCTGTTCCGGAGAACTATCAGAATCAATCCACAGATACCATAAATACCGGATTGGTGGAATGGAAGGAGTTTTTTAAAGACCCCAACCTCATTGCATTGATCGATACTGCCTTGGTCAAAAACCAAGAGCTAAACATTATGTTACAGCAAGTGGATATGGCCCAAAACAGGATTCAGGCCAAAAAAGGAGAGTATTTGCCCTTTGTGAACATCCAAGCAGGTGCAGAAGTTGAAAAAGTTGGAGAATATACCCGTAACGGTGCTGTAGAAAAGAACCTTGAGGTGAAGGAAGGCGAAGAGTTCCCCGAACCCCTGACCAATTATATGGTCGGGGCCTTCGCCACTTGGGAACTCGATGTATGGAAGAAGCTCCGTAACGAGAAGAAAGCAGCGGTCTTTGAATACCTGTCCAGCGTGGAGGGCAAAAACTTTATGGTGACCAATTTGGTAGCGGAAATTGCCGATTCGTATTACGAATTAATGGCCTTGGACAATCAAATGGCCATCATAGATCAAAACTTGGAGATTCAGCAGAATGCGTTGCGTATGGTGAAACTGCAAAAGCAGGCTGCCCGTGCCACGGAATTGGCGGTAAAGCGTTTTCAGGCGGAAGTTTTGAAAAACCAAAGCCATAAATACGAAATCCAACAGGAAATCGTGGAGATGGAGAACCGATTGAACTTTTTGATTGGTAGAACGCCTCAACATATTCAACGGGCATCCGATAATTTTATCGATACACCGATTGATACGATTTACGCAGGAATACCTTCGCAATTGTTACAGAACCGTCCCGATGTGCGCAGCGCTGAATTTGAATTGCAAGCGGCCAAGTTGGATTCGAAAGCGGCCAAAGCCAATTTTTATCCACAGTTTACGATAAAAGCAGGTCTGGGACTGGAAGCGTTCGATACCAAATACCTGACGACCACGCCAGAATCTGTTTTGTATTCAGCTATTGGTGATATGGTGGCTCCATTGATTAACAGGAATGCCATTAAGGCACAATATAAGAATGCTACGGACCGACAGTTGCAAGCGGTTTATGAATATGAAAAGGCCATTTTGAATGCTTACATCGAAGTGGCCAACCAGTTGTTCAACATCAATAACTTAAAAAAGAGCTATGAATTAAAGGATGGTCAAGTACAGGCATTGACGGAATCCATAGACCTATCTACTCGCTTGTTCCAATCCGCAAGGGTGGAATATATCGAAGTGCTTTTGGCACAACGAGAGGCCTTGGAATCCCGCATGGAGCTTGTTGAGACCAAAAAAGATCAGTTGTTGGCCCAGGTAAATATGTACCGCGCCTTAGGCGGTGGCTGGAATTAAAACCTCCAATTCATTAATATTGGCAACCTACTTAACTATCGGTTCTCAATAAAGCGAAGGCCATTCTAAAATTTAAAAGAATGGCTTTCCGTTCTTTTTGGTCTAAAAGTTTTCATAGAATTCTTTAATATACCATTAAGGTAAAATACGTCCTGATACACTAAAAAACAACGGATCATTTTTTGCTGTTGCAAAACTGTTTTTCAGTTTTGTGCCGACCCTTTTTTCGCCATTAATAGATATAACAAGCCACACAGTAACCATGCGGGCAATGTCATAAATGAAAGGAATATATCAAATGTGACCGAGACAAAATAGCACATCCCAAAACTGATGGCCCATGACCAAAACACCGCTCGGTTGAATGTCACGTTCTTTTTTTCCGCATAATCCAATATGATATTGGCCTTTTTACCATAAAAATGCTCAAATACGATAATAGCTCCCATAGGTGCCAAAATGAAACCGTACAATGCCACAAAATCCAATAGCTTCATGGCAAAAGCGGGGAATAATCCCGCCAAGGTGGCCACACTACCGGCAATAATGGTTACCCAAAATGTTGAGGTTTTTGGAATAATGGCTTGAAACGCCAATCCTGCACGGTAGATGGTGGGGTTGGCCGTTGTCCAACCAGCCAAAACCACGGCAATGGCACCGAATATTCCCAATGCGTTGTAAGCTAGCGGACCTGGAGCAACATTGGGGGCACTTCCACCGGACAAAGCTGCTTGTGCCTCAGGTGATTTTAGGTACACCGCATAAAGCAAGGCAGCCGCAATCCAAGCCATATAGTGGCCCACGTACATTCCTGCGGCCGTGGTCCATCCAGCACTGGCCTTTTTGGCGAATCGGAACACGGAGAGATCGGACATCCCTACGTGCATAGCGGCATTGGCGAACCAAGACCAGATCATCACATGCCAAAACGTATACTTGATCTGTCCAGGAAAAGATTCGCCGCCTTCTCCCCAAATGTTCCAAAAATCGGAGAAACTGTTTACATCAAGGTCGCGAAGTGCAACAATTCCACTCGCTAAAAATGCCAGAACAATTATCGGTGACATATAGTTGGCTGCTTTGGAAACGGTCTCATAACCCTTTGCTGCAATCAAGGAGATAACAGCTCCGATAGCCAATACGATGATCACCCAAGTAATTCCATTGGGCATGGTATCGGTCAATTTGGGCATTTCCATATTAAAGGGAATACCGACTGCTGTAGCCGATACGGTAATCATGGCCCCGGCCAGGAAACAAAACAAAATACCATTGGCGAGATTATAGCCTATGACCAATTTTTTGCCCACTATTTTTTCCAATTGATAATACAGCGTAAGCCTGTACTTGACGGCAATTTCAGCCGTAAGAAAACGCCAGCTCAACACTGCCAAAAGGTTTCCCAAAAGAAGCCCGATGATCAAATCAAAGGCACTGACTCCCGTGGTCAAAAAAAGTGGGCCAATAACAAATTCCGTACCTGCCGCATGTTCTCCGGCGTACATGCCCAAAAAACTTTTCCAACTTTTTAATTTGGATTGGGGCACGGGTTCTCTTTCGAATTCGCCACCTGCTATTTCCTCAATTTCTTCGTCAATATTGTATTGGCTCATGTAGTTAGGTTTGTATCGTTAAATTTTAGTGTGCCGGTTTGTTAGATCAAGTGCTTGTGCAAGTCTTGGATGTTCTCGCAGCACAATTGGTCCATGATTTGTTGTAACTGTACTTTAAGGATGGTCATGGTATGATCTCCTCCCTTATTGCCCATGGCAGCGGTACCGTACATAAAGGAGCGCCCCATAAAGGTAAATTCGGCTCCCCGTGCGAGGGAACGTGCCATATCTGGACCAGAGCGCATACCACTGTCCATCATAATGGTGATTTGATCTTTGTATTTTTCAGCAATACGGGTCAATGGAGCAATGGTGGATTCCCCCGCATCCAATTGTCTACCTCCGTGATTGGAAACAATGATGCCATCGAATCCCAGTCTAATGGCCTGTTCGGTATCTTCTTCGGATGCCACACCTTTCAGGACTAACTTTCCTTTCCATTTATCACGGATCGGTTTGATGCGTTCCTCGTTCAAACGCCCCGAAAAGGTTTTGTCCATGAACTTGCCCAGTTGCTTTAGGTTGAGACCTTCCGGGGTGTATGGTTTTAGGGTTTCAAAAGTTGGAATACCGTGTTTTAGGGTTTGAAATGCCCAATTTGGTTTGCCCAAAATTTGCAGGATGTTCGCCATTGCCATTTTTGGGGGCAAGGCCAAGCCGTTTTTAAAATCCCTTGGTCGGTATCCAAAAGTGGGCACATCGCACAGCAGTACCAAAACAGGGCAGCCTGCAGCGGCCGCCCTATCCAAAATATCATTTCTTACAGTATCTTCCACTGGATTATAAAGTTGAAACCAGGCTTTACCTTCGGTAAGTTCGCTTGCTCGTTCTATGTTCATGGTGGTCACCGTGCTCAAAATAAAGGGCACATTGTGCTTGTTGGCCGCTTTGGCCAGAATTTCGGGGGAGTTGGGCCACATCAGCCCTTGAAGACCTACAGGTGCGACACCAAATGGCGCATCGTATTCTTCTCCAAACAATGTTGTTTTTATACTGGAACCCTTAAAATCCTTGATGTAAGTTGGTTTTAGGGTGATGTCCCTTATTTCGGAAGTGTTCCTTTGAATATTGATGTCTTCGTTGCAACCGCCATCCAAATATTCAAAGGCAAATCGCGGGATTCTTTTTTTTGCTTTCTCCCTCAGATCATCAACGGAAGGATAACGGGTATCAAAACTTTGGTCCATATCAATTGGTAAATAAGGGTCTGTGCTTTTTTAAGGCGTAGTTATTTTTGAGGAACTTTTGGTCCAATTCCACGTTGGAAATGACAATGGCCGCTCCGAGTGCTGAACCTAAAGATGCATCGGTGGTCTTCACCTTCATGTTATCAAAACCATGGGCCAGCAATTCCACAAAAATTTCATTATTGGCAAAGCCACCATCAATGTACAATTGGTTGATTTCATCATTACCAATAGCTCTTTTTATACGGTCCACTTGCAATTCCACCAATTCCATCATCAATTGGTGGTAGGCTTCTTCATAAGAGTCGAAATTCATGGGGGTGAGGGTATTTGGCAATTTCACATCAATACTTGTCCATTTAAACGTGTGGGTGAAATTGCACTTTAGTTTTTGATACAACTCAGGATTAAAACCTACGGACTCGTGGTGGTCTTCGGACACATTGAAAAGTTTGGCCAGTTCCTTAATTTTTTCGTCGTACTCATTCCCCAGGAACAAACGAGCGGCTTTCACAGATTCCCCATTGATGCGCATATAGTTGATGCAATTGGAACTTGTGTCTTTATCTGTCAAAAGCTCTTTGGAAAAAGGGTTCAGCGCTATACTCCATGTTCCTGTAGAAAGCAACAGGAATTTTTTGTCAATACTTCGGATGTAGGGTAAAAGCGCCGAAGAACTATCGTGAATACCAACTCCGACTTTTATTTGATGTCCCAGAAGATTGGTGTTGATGCTGGTTCCCGTATCCACAATGGAAGGCAATACCTTATGTATTTCCTCTTGGTAGACCCAGTTGTGGTAATCCTGTTTTTCGTAGTTCCAGAGGGCGGTATGGCAACCAATGCTGGTGTATTCACTAACGGGGATTCCCGTAAACAAATAGCTTAGATATTGCGGTAGGTGCAGCGAATACTTGATGTTCGAGAAAACTTCCGGTTTTTCCTTTTTAAGCCAGTAGAGTTGTATTCCAGAGTTAAGCATCCCCTCTCTGGTTGTTCCGGTTTCCCTGCAGAATTCAATCTCGGGCCCGTATTCTCCGTAGAATTTAGCAATGACTTCTTCCGAAATGGGCTTGGTGTAATTGTACAATGGAGTAATCACGTTGCCCATGTCGTCCAAGTGAACCAAGCTAGCTCCGTAAGATGAAAAATTGACCGCTTTTACTTTGTAATCTTTGGATTTTAGAATATCATGAAAGCTGTTCTTTATCCAGTTTTGAAGTTCGGTGAGGTTTTCTGTAGGATGACCATCCTCATCTTTGATGGGTTGTAAATAGGTATAATCGCGATGCACCTCCTTGAAATCCAAATCAAAAAGGAAGAACTTTTTATTGGTCTTTCCAATATCGAAAACCGCAATTACCTCTGTTGCCATAGTATTTGTATTATAGTCCCGTAGCCATTGAATGTTTACCCCTTTGCTCCACTAATTTTTTGCGGATATTTAAATGTCGGTACGTGTCCAAGGGGTGCAAAGCTCCTCCCTTGGAAATCCTGGCACGTTCCAATAATGGTCTTACATCGGTCAGGTAAGCATCCTGTAAAATTTCTTGGCACAAGGTCACATCGTGCTTATTTTGCGCTTCACGAAGGGCCTTTTGATCTATTAAAAGTGCTTTCGTATACGAAGATCGGATGGCTTCCAGCGATTGCATCAAATCCTCCAAGGGATCTTTTAGATTATGACTGGCATCGATCATCCAGGCTGGGTAAGGGTTTTGCGGATTGTTCTCCATGCCGTGGACCAGTTCGTTGAAAATCAAAAACAATGTATATGGTTTGATGCTTCCTACAGTAAGGTCATCATCCCCATATTTACTGTCGTTAAAATGAAAACCACCCAATTTACCTTTCATCATAAGAGTGGCAACAATCTGTTCTATGTTGGTGTTGGGCAAATGGTGCCCCAAATCCACTAAGGTATAGGCTTTTGGTCCACATTCGTTGGCCAACATAAAGGAGGT
The DNA here is from genome assembly GCF_035818535.1 of Flagellimonas halotolerans. Classification (NCBI taxonomy): domain Bacteria; kingdom Pseudomonadati; phylum Bacteroidota; class Flavobacteriia; order Flavobacteriales; family Flavobacteriaceae; genus Flagellimonas; species Flagellimonas halotolerans. The sequence continues at coordinate 137,614 of NZ_JAYKYV010000007.1, forward strand.
GCCCCAATCCTGGATCACCGTGCTATAAAAATTGGGTTCATAAGGTTTGTATTCAATAAAAAGCTTCCAATCTTCGGGTAGGGTCTTGTAGATTATCTGTAAGCTATCCTGTGTATTTTTAAGTACAGTCTGGAAATTGTTCTGTCCAGGAAAACTGGAACCATCCGCCAACCATACCGTTAGGCTTTTGGAACCTAGTTTCTCTCCCAAGCGGATGACATCAATATTGTGCTGAACAGCTTGTTGCCGTGCCTTTTCATCGGTACTGCAAAGCGAACCGAATTTATAGGAATGTTCTTGATCGTGCTGATTTTGAAAGGTGTTGGAGTTCATAGCATCGAATTTGAGTCCAAGGGACTTGGCCAACGCCTTGATTTTTTGGACATCTTCTGGAACGTCCCATGGAATATGAAGTGAAATGGCCCCTGCGGATTGTGTCAAGGAATGGATCAATCCGACATCCTCTATTTTTTGCTCCAATGTACCTGGTTCTCCATGGTAGGAGAACCTCCCGAATCGTGTTCCCCCTGCGCCCAAGGCCCAACTGGGTATGGCGACTTGGAAGTCACATATCTTTTTTAGTAGACCTTCAACATCGTACCCTTTGTTTGTTAAGCTATTGGCCAAAAAATCAAAGCTTTGATTATGCTTGTCAAAATTGCTTTGGTTTTCGGAGTTTATTTGTTCTTTATCTAAAATCATAGGGTGTAATAATCTTTAAAAACCGCAGGCCAAAACTTGACCTGCGGAAACTTGAATAGTAAATAACTAAACTAAAAACCTATCTTGTAAATGCATTGGCCATGCCACCATCCACGTTGATAATGTTTCCAGTACTCTTATCCAGCAGACCGACAAAGGCGAACACGCCGTTGGCAATATCTTCCGGATATATAATTTTGTTGAGCAGATTTCTTTTGGCATAATGAGCGGGAAGGTCTTCCACTTTTATGCCATGCGCTTTCGCACGACCTTCGGCCCAATCCCCTTCCCAAATCTTGCTTCCTACGATTACACCATCTGGATTAACGGTGTTTACGCGGATTCCCTTGCTCCCAAGCTCTGCAGCCAATAGACGTACCATGTGCTGTTGTGCGGCTTTTGCAGTTCCATATCCGACATTGTTCGGTCCCGAGACCAATCCATTTTTACTGGCGATGCTAATGATGTCGCCACCAAGGTCTTGTTTGTCCATAATGGCAACTCCTTGCTTAAAGAGCTCGAACTGCCCTTTGACCAATACATTTTGGAGCAGGTCCCAGTCTTTGGTCGTGGTTTCTTCCAAAGGTTTTGAAATGGCCAGCCCGGCACTGTGTATTACCAAATCCACACCGCCAAATTCCAAGCAGGCATTCATATAAGCTTTGCTTATGGAATCGGTACTTGTGACGTCACAAATTGCGTAACTGGCAACATCCCTTGGATAGGTTTCCAACGCTTCTTTAAGTCGTTCCTCTGCTATATCGGTCAATACTACATTTGCTCCGTGTTCAGCAAGCTTGTCAGCAATCGCCTTTCCTATCCCTCCGCCTGCACCGGTGACCAGTGCCACTTTTCTGGATAAGGGTTTTTCTTTGGGCATACGCTGTAGTTTGGCCTCTTCGAGCAACCAGTATTCAATATTAAATGCTTCTTGCCTTGGCAAGGAGGTATAAGCTGAAATGGCCTCTGCTCCACGCATTACATTAATGGCATTGATGTAAAATTCGCTTGCCACACGGGTGGTTTGTTTGTTTTTGGAGAAACTGAACATTCCAACACCGGGATAAATGATAATGACCGGGTTGGGATCACGCATTGCCGGGCTGTTGTCGTGTTTGCAATTTTCGTAATAGGCTGCGTATTCCTGTCTATATTGTTCAAATGCGGGTTCCAGTTTTTTCAAAACTTCATCAGCATTGGATACATCTTCTTTTAGATCCAATGTCAATACCAAGGGTTGGATCTTGGTGCGCAAGAAGTGGTCTGGACACGAAGTTCCCATGGGGGCCAATTTCTCCAGATCGTTGCTGTTGATGTATTCCATTACCACATCGGCATCTGTAAAATGGCCGATCATGCGATTTTCGGAAGAACACAATCCGCGAAGGAGAGGCATCAACCGGGCCGCTTTTTCTTTTCTGTCATCTGCCGGCAATGATTCCACCTTTTGTCCGCCAAAAACTTCGCCCTGCTCTTTTATTTTTTTCTCAATAAATTCTGATGCCATTTCAATGACTTCCAGACTATTGATGTAACATTCATAAGAAGTGTCGCCCCAGGTAAACAATCCATGGCTTCCCAATACGATACCACGTATCCCAGGGTTTTCACTAAGGCACTTTTCCAATTGAAGCCCAAGGTCAAATCCCGGCCTTTGCCATGGCACCCAACCCATGGTGTTTCCCCAAATTTCTTTGGTAACTTTTTCACTGTCCTTTGCTGCCGCAACAGCAATTAAGGCATCTGGGTGAAGGTGGTCAATATGTTTAAAGGGCAGTAAACCGTGCAATGGAGTATCAATGGAAGGAGCACGACTATCTAAATCGTAAATACAGTGGTTGAAGAGGCCGACCATTCTGTCCTCATCATGCAATCCTTTGTAGACTTTTTTCAGGTTTCTTAGACGCTCCGTGTAAAGACCTGCAATCCCTGAACGGGTAAGGGTTCCAATATCACCTCCAGAACCCTTGATCCACATAACTTCAACATCTTCGTTAGTCAACGGGTCTTTTTCTATGGTTTTACAACTGGTATTGCCCCCTCCGTAGTTCGTGATCCTTAAATCGGAGCCTAAAATATTGGATCGGTACAGGAAAAGGGCCACTTGGTCATCACCAAGCTCCAACGCCTTTTTTTCGTCCCATAAATAATCCACGTGTTTAAAAGTCTTAATCCCCATCAGGTTATTTTTTTTATTATTGTTGTCGGTAAATGTACTTACCCAATTTTTAATAAGTGTTCTGTACTGTTAAGCAAACCGGTCCTAAAAGTTAGTAAAATGTTGGAATTGATCGATATAAAAGAGGAATCTAAAGTGCCTAAGTATAAGCAAATTGTGGATTCCATTTTGGCCGCCATAGAAAATGGTAAAATAAAACTGGACGATCGGTTGCCCTCAGTAAACGAGTTGTTGATCGAGTTCGATATTTCCAGGGATACCGTGGTCAGGGCTTATGATCACTTGAAAAAAAATAAAATTATTGAATCGGTGCCGGGCAAGGGGTACTACGTGAAGAAGGATGAACTGGCATTAAAGGCCAAAGTTTTTCTGTTATTCAATAAATTGAGTTCGCATAAAAAAATTATTTACGATGCATTTGCCCGCACTTTGGGCGATAGTGCCACCATAGATTTCTTTATCTATGAAAACAATTACCGACATTTTAAGGAGCTGATATTGGATTCAAAAAAACGTTCCTACACCTACACCCATTATGTAATTATCCCTCATTTTGAAGAGGGGGGAGATGATGTGCTGGACTTTGTAAAGAAGGAAATTCCATTGGAAAAACTGATTGTGCTGGACAAACGGTTGGATGGGCTATCCAATGAGGTGTCTTCCATTTACCAGGATTTTGAAACGGATATATACAAAGCATTGATAAAGTTGAACCCAAAACTTAGAAAATATCATCAGATCAAGTTGTTGCTCCGAAAGAAGACCTATCACCCTATTGAGATCAAAAAAGGCTTTATCAAGTTTTGCGGACAGTTCGCCTATGAGTTTGGTATCATCGAAGAGATAGAATCGAGCGAAATAGAAAAGGATACGGCTTACATTAACCTAAAAGAAGATGATTTGGTTGTTTTGATCAAAAAAATCAAACAAACCCAATATGTTCTCGGAAAGGATGTAGGTATTATATCCTATAATGAAACTCCATTGAAAGAGGTGCTTTTGGACGGCATTACGGTAATATCCACTGATTTTGAAAATTTAGGAAAAAAAGCCGCGGAAATCATTTTGAAGAACCAGCCCAGTTATATGGACAATCCTTTCCATGTGATACAGAGAAGTTCTTTGTAGTCTATAATTTTTACTTCTTACTATATCTTAAAACCATTCCGTATCAGAACAGTACAGAACGGAATAGTTTTCCCCTGACAATATCTTAACCTTGTGGAGAATCAGTTGCCTTACAGGTAATTGAGGATTTATTTCGGCCAAACTCAGATACAAAAACCTTAGGTCGATTGCACAAATTAATTAACTAAAAACAAACTATGAGGACTAAAAAGACATTATGGTTAGGGGTTCTTTTTATGGTGGTTTGCTGTGGTTTTACAGCCAATGCACAGCAGCGGATTACAGTGAACGGAACTGTTACAGATGCCGAAACAGGTCAGCCCTTGCCGGGGGTTACTGTTGTTGAGCAAGGCACTACAAATGGTACAAGTGCCGATTTTGACGGGAATTATTCCATCGAAACGGCTTCGGATGGGGTGTTGACCTTTTCTTCCGTGGGGTATGCATCACAAAACATACCCGTTAACGGAAGATTGCAAATCAACTTGAGCTTATCGGTCGATAGCCAACAACTGGATGAGGTTGTAATCGTAGGATATGGTACCCAGACCAGTAGAAAGGTAACCGGTGCGGTACAGCAAATCGATTCTGAACAGTTGGCCGATATCCCAGTGCCACAGGTCACCCAAAAATTACAAGGTAGATTGGTGGGGGTACAAATCAATCAGACTACAGGTAAACCGGGTCAGGGAATACAGGTAAGGGTTCGTGGACAAGCTTCTATTTTAGCTGGAAGCGACCCGTTGTACGTAGTGGATGGTTTTCCAATTGTTGGGGACATCAGCTCCATTAATCCAGATGAGATTGAAAGTATCAGTGTATTGAAAGATGCCGCTTCAACATCCCTATATGGTTCAAGGGCGGCCAATGGGGTTGTACTTATTACGACCAAATCTGGAAAAACGGAACAGGGCGGTTTCTCCATCAGTTATTACGGAGGAGTCCAGGTAGTTCCACAAAAAGGACGGCCGGATTTGATGAACGGTCAGGAGTTTGCCCAATTCAAAAAGGAATCTTTTGAGGATTTGGGACAACCAGTACCAGAACCATTTCAAAACCCAGAACAGTACGGGGAGGGTTATGACTGGTACGATGCCATGTTCCGAACAGCACCGATACAGAGCCTTAACATTAATTGGAATGCTCGGGGAGAAAGATCTTCCGTAGCTGTTGTTGCAGGGGTTTTTCAGCAAGAGGGTGTTATGGTCAATTCGGATTTTAAAAGATATTCCTTAAGAGCAAACTCCAAATTTAAATTGAACGATGAGTTGGATCTTGGGATTTCTGTAGCGCCAACTTACTCGATTGACAACCTGCCAAGTTCCGATGGTGCATTTTATGCGACCAATGTAAACGCCGGTATACCAGGAGGTTTGGTAACCAATGCCATGCAGACCTGGCCAATTCTACCATACAAGAACGAGGATGGAACTTTGCCATTAACGGCCTGGATTCCGGGAATCAGTGCATTTCCGACTCCAAACTGGTACCGAGCGGCCAAAGAGATTACTAACGAAACAAAATCAATGAGGGTTTTGGGAAATGTGTATTTACAATATAAACCTATTGATGGTATGCAAATAAAGACCTCTATTAATGGGGATTTCGGAAATTCATCCTTCTTTAACTTTAGTCCGTCAACAGTATCGACCACATTTGCCGCATTGCCTCCGGCAATTGCAACTTCTATCAGAAGAGATAGCAATTACTTGAGCTGGTTGAATGAAAATACAATAACCTACGCAAAATCTTTTGGAGACCACAATTTCGAAATCTTGGGCGGAATCTCTTATCAAAAATATGAAGCGGACAATACGCAATTGTACTTGTCCAATTTTCCTGATGATAGGGTTCAAACGATTCAATCTGCATTAAATATTGACCGAACTCGCTCTTTCAACAATATTAATGAGTGGAGTTTGACATCATATTTCTCTCGCTTGAACTATGATTATGATGGAAAGTATTTGATTACCCTCGCCCTGCGTCGTGACGGATCCTCAAGATTTGGTTCCAATAACAGGTGGGGTAACTTCCCTTCAGTTTCTGCGGGTTGGGTGTTCTCTGATGAATCCTTCATGGAAAATACGGATTTCGTCAGCTTTGGTAAAATCAGGGCCAGTTACGGTATTATCGGTAACAACAATATTGGGAACTACACCCAATATGCCTTGGTGGACAATTCCTTGAATGCTGTTTTCGGTAATTCCGTTGTTAGTGGGGCTGGCCTTACCACCTTAGGAAACTCTAACTTGGGTTGGGAGCGTACCAAGCAATTGGATATTGGTTTGGATATGAGATTTTTTGATGACAGACTGGAGTTTATCTATGACTATTACAAAAAGAACACCACGGATTTGTTGTTCAATGTGGATATTCCACAGGAATCAGGTTTTACCAATTTTAACGATAACGTGGGAGAAATAGAATTCTGGGGGCATGAATTTGCCGTGGTAAGCAGAAACATATCCAACGAGAACATTTCATGGAATACCAACTTCAATATTGCTTTTAATCGAAATAAAGTGATCTCTTTGGCTGATGGTGTGGATAGAATCTTCAATCCCGGTGGAGCCTATACCAGTATAACACGTCCTGGAGAGCCTTTAGGTCAGTTCTGGGGATTGATCCATGATGGAGTTTATGACAACCAACAGGAGTTTGATAACTCACCACGTGCCGTGGAATCTGAAGTCGGAACCGTAAAATTTAAAGATGTAAACGGAGATGGTGTCATTACTTTTGGGAACGAGAACGATGACAGAACTGTTATCGGCAACCCATTCCCAGACTATATTTTCGGTCTCACCAACGATTTTAAATTCAAAAACTGGGATGCGAGCATCGTAATTTCAGGGTCCGTTGGTAATGATATTGCCGTAACCAATGACCAAGGGACTACCAATTTGGACGGTGTTTTCAATGTGCTTCGCGATGTGAAAGATCGTTGGAGGTCACCCGAAAATCCGGGAAGTGGGAGATATGGTAAAACCACTAGTGCCACTTTTATGGAGCGCGACTGGTTCAGTTCCCGATTTATTGAGGATGGAAGTTACCTTTCCGTAAAAAACATTACAGTCGGTTATAGCTTTCCACTAAAAGAGACCTCTTTTTTAAAGAGAGCAAGGCTTTATGGTTCAGTTCAGCAAGCCTTTGTTTTTACAAGTTATAGAGGGGTGAACCCAGAAATTAGCACAACTACCCAAGGTCAGCAGTCGAATGCATTGGCTCTGGGTTACGATTGGGGTGCATATCCGGTTCCGAGAACATTCACTTTAGGCTTCAACCTATCATTCTAAAAAATACTGTCATGAAAAAAATAATAGGAATAATAACATTAATAGCGACTGGCATATTTACGTCATGTACGGATGATTTTTTACAGCTTCCTCCGGAAGATTCATTGAGCCAGGCCGTTTTCTTTGAAACACAAAGCGATTTTGAACAGGCAGTCAATGCCGCTTATGTGCCATTGCGTGATTTGCAAGAAGTGCAGGGGCAAGGTGCCTGGGCCATGGGGGAGATGACTTCCGATAATACCTATTACAAGTATAATCCTAATTACAGGGCAGTACAGGATGGAGAAAGTATGGCCGATTTTTATGTAAACAACGGTAATGGTATTTTGACCAACAAATACACCTCCAATTATTTGATCATTGCAAGGGCCAACCAAATTCTAGCATTGATCGATGAAGTTGAGTTCGAGGATAATAATGTTAAGGACAATGTAAAGGGGCAAGCCTATTTTTTAAGGGCATTGGCCTACTTTGATTTGGTTCAGTATTTTGGTGCCGTGCCATTGCATTTAGTTCCTGTAACCGGTAGGGATGACGCTGCTCTACCTTTATCAACACAAGAAGAAATTTATACCCAGATTCTAAGCGACCTTGGCGAAGCTGTTGACTTGCTGCCCCTAAAATCTTCTCAAGAGGAAGGTAGGGCCACCCGTGGATCTGCCCAAATGTTGTTGGCAAATGTACATATGGTACAGGAAAGTTGGGGCAGCGCAGAATCTGTTTTGTCAGATTTGATAACTTCGGATGAATATGACCTTTTGGCTGATTATGCCAATGTTTTCGATCTAAACAATAAGAACAGTATAGAATCTATTTTCGAAGTGCAATTCTTGGAAGGAACCGAAGGTTTTGCCAGTTCATTTATGTACGAATGGTTGCCCATGCCTTTAACAGCTGAACAAGTAGCTTTGGTTTCAGGTGTGCCTAATTCTCAAGCATCAAACGTAGAAGGGTTTAATATACCTACTCCGGATTTATTGGAAAGCTATGAGGATGGAGATTTAAGAAAATCGGTGTCCGTGGATAGTATCGAAGTGGATGGAACCTATTTCCCCTATATCGATAAGTTTTGGCAACCACACAGCAATCCTGGACTAACAGGGGTCAATATGCCTATCTACCGTTATTCTGAGGCATTATTGTTTATGGCGGAAGCGGTTAACGAGCAAAATCGTCCCGGAGATGCTGAACCTTATTTGAATGCGGTAAGGGATAGGGCAGGTCTAGCTCCTTTGACCGGATTAAACCAAACCGAGATGAGACAGGCCATTATGGATGAGCGTAGAGTTGAATTGGCATTTGAAAACAAAAGATGGCTCGATTTGGTAAGAACAGGAACAGCCCAATCTGTAATGACGGCCTTTGGCGATCGTGTAAAGGCAAATCCGCAGGATTATTATTTCCCTGAAGGTTTTGGCCCGCCCGCTGCTGCCTTTACCACTATTTACGAGCTATTTCCATTACCGGCAAGCGAGGCCTTGTTGAACCCGAATTTTTAATGTAGAAAACAACAAATAAGGGTGAGTTAGTTGAAACAGGTCCGGTTTATGTTGGTCATGCTGGGCCTGGTTCATTTCAATGTTGTTTTAAATAATAGTATCGTTATGAAAAAAATAGTCACCTTTTTATTGGTCTTTGCTTTCCTTGCCGCCAACGCCCAGATAGAGGTATCCAAATTATACGTAGAGAACAAGGTAAACCCTATGGGAATCACCACGGACCAGCCAAGATTTAGTTGGGTCATGATTTCCAATAAACGGGATACCAAGCAAATATCTTATGAGGTAAGAGTATCGGAAAACAAAAATGAATCAGGCTTGGATGGAGTGTTTTGGAGTTCTGGAAAAATTGATTCCGGATCTTCCATAATGAATCTGTATTCGGGGCCCTCTTTGGAATCCGGAAAGGACTACTTTTGGCAAGTTAGAGTATGGGACAATCATGGACGTAAATCCAAATGGAGCCATGTTGGCTATTGGCAAATGGGGCTTTTGAATCCAGCGAAAGAATTTAAGGCCAAATGGATCGCACCGAGTTTTGAAAAAGATACCATTAATAGGCCAAGCCCCTATTTTAGGAAAGAGTTTGGTCTCACCTCAGATGCAAACGTAAAAAAGGCAACAGTCTATATTACATCGCACGGACTTTATGAAGCTCACATTAACGGTGAACGGATAGGCGAAGATTATTTAACCCCGGGATGGACTAGTTATGACCAAAGACTGCAGTACCAAGTTTATGATGTGACCGAAATGCTGTGCAAAACCAACGCTATTGGAGTTGTTTTGGGCAATGGCTGGTATCGGGACTACTTGGCTTGGGGCGAAAGGCGCAACCATTATGGAGATGACATTGCACTTCTTATGCAACTTCACATTCAATTTGAGGACGGTTCCGAACAAACACTGATTTCAGATGGTTCCTGGAAATGGAAAACAGGACCTATTCTAAATTCTGAGATTTATGACGGTGAACTGTACGATTCAACCTTGGAAATTGAGGATTGGACCCAACCAACTTATGAAGACGATGATTGGGAGCTGGTAAAAGTGGCGCAATTTAAAAAGGACAATTTAATAGGTACTGAAAACGAACCCATCAGAAAGCAGGAAGAGTTTGTACCCAAGGAAATTCTTAGTTCTCCAAGCGGAGAGACCATTATTGATTTTGGACAAAATCTAGTAGGTTGGATACAATTGAACATTTCAGGGAGAAAAGGACAAAAAGTGGAAATCCATCACGCTGAAGTATTGGATGGTGATGGTGATTTGTATCTGGATAACTTGCGTTCGGCAGAACAAAAAACAACCTACATATTGAATGGCGAACCCAACCAAATTTTGGAACCGCACTTTACCTTTCAGGGCTTTCGATATATTAAGGTAATTGGTTTGCCGCAAGAGCCCACTGCGGAAGATATTAAGGCCATAGCACTGTATTCGGATATGGAGGAAACAGGAAAGTTTACGACGTCCAATCCCATGCTGAACCAGCTACAACAAAATATAAAATGGGGACAAAAAGGCAACTTTATCGATGTGCCAACGGATTGCCCACAAAGGGATGAACGATTGGGGTGGACGGGCGATGCCCAGGCTTTTTTTAGGACGGCCTCTTACAATATGAACGTAAATAATTTTTTCGCCAAATGGATGAAGGATGTAGCCGTCGATCAATTCGAAAACGGTTCAGTGCCTTTCGTGGTGCCCAATGTGTTGGGACCAACAGCAGGGGGTAGCGCGGGATGGGCCGATGTGGCAACCATAATACCTTGGTATGCCTATGAACTTTATGGAGATAAAAAGCTCTTGGAGGATCAATATACTAGTATGAAGGCATGGGTGGATTATATTGGTGACCAAAGTGAGGACTATCTTTGGCAAACGGGATTTCATTTCGGTGATTGGTTGTTCTATTCCCCGGATGACGATCGTGATGGGAAAGCGGCAATTACGGATAAATACCTTATTGCCCAATGTTTTTACGCCCATTCGACCCAATTATTGGCCAATGCGGCCCGAGTTTTGGGCAAAAAAGAAGACGAGGCTTTTTACGGACAATTGGTAAAGGATATTAAAACTGCGTTTCAAAAAGAATATGTTACCCCATCCGGGAGATTGGTGTCCAGTACGCAAACGGCCTACGTATTGGCCCTTCAATTTGATATGCTCCCTCAAAACCTAAGGGCAGAAGCAGCCGATAGATTGGTGGAAAACATCAAGGATTACGGCTATCATTTAACAACAGGTTTTTTGGGAACACCCTACCTGAACCATGTTTTGAGCAGGTTTGGACATGCCGATGTGGCCTATAAACTCTTGTTGCAGGATACCTATCCCTCTTGGTTGTACCCTGTTACCAAAGGGGCGACTACTATATGGGAGCGCTGGGATGGCATAAAGCCGGATGACACCTTCCAGACCCCGAGCATGAACTCTTACAATCATTACGCATATGGTGCCATTGGAGAATGGATGTATCAGAATATAGGAGGAATTCAACCTAGTATGGAAGGTCCTGGTTACAAGAAATTTAATATAAAAATTATTCCTGGCGGGGAAATTACCCATGCGGATGCCAGTTTAGAAACTTACTATGGTGAAATAGCCAGCAGTTGGACATTGGAAAATTCAACCTTTACCCAAGCAATAAAGGTTCCCGTGAACACCATGGCCCATGTGACGCTTCCGTTTGGAACCATGGAAAGCCTAAAAGAAGGTAAAAAGGCTTTGGAAAAGGCAGAAGGGGTAACCATACTATCCTCACAAGGAGAATCGGTTGAATTGGACCTTGCATCCGGTGAATATTATTTTACGACCCAAGTGGAAATGGAAAACCTTAAAGAATCAGGTTTTGAGGGAACTTACAAAACCACTAGCGGTTTCTTTGATGAATTGACGGTGAACAAAAACCAAGACACCTATTATTTGACCATAGCAGAAACGACCATTGAACTGGTACCTAGTAAAGAGGATAGCAATCTTTATCTAGATAAAGAGGACGCTCAAAATAGCGTTAAATTGCAAAGAAATGCTCAAGGGAATGTGGTTTCTGTACAGGTTGTTTATCACGGACAACGCTTGGAAGCGGTACGTCAATAAAATTGTTAAACCTTAAATTTTGCCAAATGAAGCACACAAACCATTTTACCATATACTTTTCACTGGCTTTTCTGATGATATCCTGTGGACCAAAGACAGAGGAAGCTCCTACCTTTGATGCAGTTCAATTGGAAGAAGGATTTAAGAACCCACCGAATGAAGCCAAGCCAAGGGTTTGGTGGCATTGGATGAACGGTAATGTCACCAAAGATGGCATCCAAAAAGATTTGGATTGGATGGAACGTACCGGAATAGGCGGATTTCAAAATTTTGATGCCAATCTGTTCACTCCATTGGTCACCGATGAAAAATTGGTGTTCATGACCCCGGATTGGAAAGAGGCCTTTAAATTCACTACGGACTTAGCCATTGAAAAAGACTTTGAAATGGCCATTGCGGGTTCTCCGGGATGGTCCGAGACCGGAGGTCCGTGGGTGGAACCCAGGGATGGCATGAAAAAATATGTTTGGTCAGAAATTGAGGTGCAAGGAGGCGATACATTTAACAGTAAATTACCGGAACCGCCAAAAGAGACAAGTACATTTCAAAATGTTCCGCCAGAAACAGGCTTTAGTATGGATGGTGAACAAAGGGAACTTCCCCAGTTTTATGAGGATGCCGCGGTGATTGCTTACAAAATTCCGGAAGAAGAAGTTTCCTTGTCCGAACTGAATCCCAGTGTAACCTCAAGTGGCGGAAACTTTTTACTGGATGCCCTAACCGATGGGAATTTGCACAACGGAAGCTTCTTGCCCCCGGCAGCAGTGGGCGAAAAGACTTGGGTTCAATATGCGTTTAATGAACCCGTATCCTTTAAAAGTTATTCCGTGGTGGGGGCAAAAATAGGCTCAATGGCCGTATTTAGGGGCATGCCTCAAAATAGGTCCATTGAAATCAGTGACGATGGGGTTACCTTTAAAAAATTAGTAGACATTCCTGGGAGTATTGTTCCCCAGACCACAGGTTCTTTTCCTCCGACCACAGCCAAGTATTGGCGTTTTGTGTACAAAACTTTGCCTCCTTCCCCACCGGGAATGGAAGCTTTGTTCGGGGTAGTGAGCGAACCAAAACCAGAGGGCGTCGATGTCGCCGAGTTTGTCTTAACCAATACTTCAAGAGTGGACAGGTATGAGGGCAAAGCAGGTTTTACGGCATGGAAGGAATCCGATTCGGTGGACAGCGGGAATGATGAAGATGCCATTGGAAAAGAAAATGTAATTGACTTAACTGACAAGTTTCAGGGTGATGGAACCTTAGTTTGGGAGGTGCCCAAAGGTACCTGGAAGATCATCAGGTTGGGATACTCTTTAACAGGGCGTGAAAACCATCCGGCATCCCCGGAAGCCACTGGATTGGAAGTGGATAAATTGGATGAAGATGCAGTACGAAAGTACATCAACCACTATTTGGATCTGTACCAAGATGCCACTGGAGGCCAAATGGGCGAGTCCGGTTTGGGTTATGTCATTCTGGATAGTTATGAAGCGGGCCACATGAATTGGACGCACGATATGTTCGAGGAGTTTTCATCCCGTAGGGGCTATGATATGAGAACTTGGATCCCTGTGCTTACCGGTCGAGTAATCGAAAGCAGGGAGGCATCGGAAAGGTTTCTTTGGGATTTTAGAAAGACCATTGGTGAAATGATTTCTGACAACCATTACGATATTATTGGAGAGGAGCTCCATAAACGTGGCATGAAACGTTATACCGAAAGCCATGAAGGCAACCGTATCTTTTTGGCCGATGGGATGGATGTCAAACGAAATGCCGATATACCCATGAGTGCCATGTGGACCCCTGGTAGTTTGGCGGGAGGAATGGATGAGGAAGTGCGTAGTGAGGGAGATATCCGAGAGTCTGCCTCTGTTGCAAACATTTACGGAAAACCATTTGTGGCGGCAGAATCCATGACCTCCATTCAAAATGGATTTTCTTGGCATCCCGAAAAGTTAAAGCGTACAGCCGATCTGGAGTTGGCATCTGGGCTTAATAGATTTGTCATACATACCTCGGTACACCAACCACTTGATGATAAGATGCCAGGTTTCTCCTTGGGTCCCTTTGGTCAATATTTTACAAGGCAGGAAACGTGGTCAGGTGCCGGTGCTCAATCTTGGATAAGTTATCTGTCGCGAAGCTGCTATCTATTACAGCAAGGGCAAAATGTGGCGGATGTGCTCTATCTCTATGGTGAAAATGACAATGTTACCCATATCACCCAAGAAAGCCTGCCGGACATTGCAAAAGGGCATGAGTTTGATTTTGTCAGTCCAACCATTTTGCAAGAAGCCATTTCAGCTGAAGATGGTCAATTAAAGGCGCTAAGTGGTGTTAGGTATCAAATACTCCAATTGGACAAGGGAACACAAAAAATGTCGATGGCCGTGTTGAATAAATTGGCAGAATTGGCCAACGCAGGGGTAAAAATTAAAGGAACCAAGCCCTTGACCACACCAAGTTTGTCGGATGACGTTTCAGCTTTTCAATCCCTTGCTGATGAAATTTGGGCAAAGCCCAATGTTGGGGAAAATGTAAGTTTGGACATTGCACCCGATGTCCAGATTACCGAAACCGATCATGAAATCTTGTTCCGTCACCGAGCTTCCGGTGATTCACATATCTATTGGTTGAACAACCGCAATCTTGAGCCTACAACGGCAAAAATAGGTTTTAGGGTTACGGGCAAACAACCCAAACTTTGGCATCCGCAAACAGGAACAATTTCCGATGTTAGCTATGCTATGGAAGGCGAAACTACATGGGTAGAGCTTGATTTTGAGTCTTGGGATGCCTATTTTATACTTTTTGCTGAAGATACAGATCAAAAAAGTTTAAGCATACCGCAGATTTCCGAAGCGCCAGTACTAACTTTAGAGGGGCAATGGGATGTAGAATTCCAAGAAAAGAGGGGAGCGCCTGCATCCGTAACTTTTGATGCATTGCAATCTTGGACGGAAAACAAGGTTGAGGGCATAAAATATTTTTCTGGTACGGCTACCTATCGCAAAACCTTTGATTTTGATAAAACAGATGGTGGAGCATCATTTATATTGGATTTAGGCAAGGTTAAGAATATTGCCGAAGTCACCTTGAACGGACAGCCAATCGGTGTACTTTGGAAAACACCTTTCCAAATAGCAATTACCGATGCCTTAAAAAATGGCGAGAATCAACTGGAAATTGCAGTGACCAATGTTTGGGTCAACCGATTGATAGGGGATGCCCAACCAGATATTCAAAGAAAAATAACCTTTACCACCATGCCTTTTTATCAAGGTCAGGAACCATTACTTGAATCTGGTTTGTTGGGTGAGGTCAAAATTTTGCGTCAAGATTGAGCAAGCTGTAAATTGTCGGGACAGTTACAATGGCTAAAAAAGTGAGTGATATATTTCACTCTGTAGGCACAAACTAAAGGACTGGTCGAACATAGAATTAGACTGGTTGAAGGAATAGTATCAATGAATACAAGAAGAAATTTTATTAGAACAGTGGGGGCATCATCAGCATTGATGCTTCTTCCAGGTACCATGTTACCCTTTGGGTATAGCGGATGGGATATACCTGAGGAGTGGGTAGAAGCCGAAATCTCCAAAGGAAAGATAAAAGGAATGCGTTCGGCAGGTGTGAACATATTTAAAGGTATACCGTATGCTGGAAAAGTTTCCGGTGACCGTAGGTTTCGCAAACCGGGTCCATTGGCTTCTTGGACAGGGATTCGAGATACTTTTGAATTGGGACCACCTGCCATTCAAGCCCCTCGAAGAAACGAGCCTGCCCCTTCGGAAGATTGTTTGTTTTTAAATGTTTGGACTCCGGCCAATGATGATAAAAAACGTCCGGTGATGTTCTATAGCCATGGGGGTGGATTTGTAATCGGATCAGGAGGCTCTGCCGGGCAAGATGGAGCCAATTTGGCAAGAAATTTTGATGTGGTGGTCGTGGAGACCAATCACCGTTTGGGCATGCTGGGTTTTATGTATTTGGATGAAATAGGCGGACCTGACTATGCCGGTTCTGGAAACATGGGGCTTTTGGACATTACCGAAGGCTTAAAATGGGTAAATGAAAATATTCATGTATTTGGCGGTGACCCGGACAATGTGATGATTTTTGGTGAATCTGGTGGCGGGGCAAAAACCTCTTGTTTGTATGCCATGCCCGATGCATCACCATATTTCAATAAGGCCTCCATAGAAAGTGGGCCTGGTGTCCGTATGCTTACAAAGGATATGGCTGCTCGCAATACTGAATTGGTACTTAAGGAATTTGGTCTCACAAAAAACACTTGGAAAAAACTGTTGGAGGTCCCCACGGATGAAATTTTGAAGGTCCAGGCTAAAATTCCATTTGTGCCACCATTCCAAGAAAAGAAACATACCGGAGGATTAACGGAACCCACCGTTGGTGGTTTTGGCCCTGTGGTGGACGGCACGGTGCTTCCAAATCACCCATTTGATCCTACCGCGCCGAATATTTCCAAGGACAAACCCTTGATGGTCGGTTGGAACGAGGACGAATATACCTTCTTTGCATGGGAACGAAAGGACACGGAATTTGCCACACTCGATTTTTGGGGATTACAAACCAGGTTGGAGCCCCAGTTTGGAGCGGATACCTCAAAAGTTATCGAAACCTATAAAAAAGCACGGCCCGAGGCATCCCCAGCGGATATCTTTGTAGCCGTTTCTTCCATTGTGATGATGGGCTTGGGATCCATTGAAATTGCACAACGGAAGGCCAAGCAAGCTGGGGCACCCGTGTTTTTGTACAATTTTGGATATAAATCCGAAAAACTGATCCCCGGAACCGATTACCCCATGGGAACGCCCCATGCCATGGATATTTCCTTTAAATTCAACAATGAGCAGCCGCCCAAAGATGGAGAACCCGACCAACCCAGTTTTTTTGGAGGGGGAAGGCCGGAGCGTTTCATTGCCTCACACAATATGGCCGCGTATTGGACGGGTTTTGCCAAAACAGGGATACCGCATGCAACGGATTTACCCCATTGGCCTGCTTATAATTTGGAAACAAGACCGACCATGCGTATCGACACAAAATGTAAGGTGATACATAACAGATTTTCCCAAGAACTGGCCATGTGGCGAGAAATTGGACGATTGCCATAAACACGATTGATCAGCATATAAATTCTAAGCTATTTACAAACAACATGAGAAACTTTCTAACATTACTGATTTTATTTTCGACCCTGACCTTAATGGGGCAGCGTAGATCCGATGCCGAACCCGAATGGACGGCAACATGGATTACCCTTGGAGGTTCCGATGCCGAAGCGGCCGGAATGTATCTTTTCCGCAAATCATTCAATTTGGATAAGGCTCCAAATGAATTTCCCATCCGTATTTCGGCGGATAACCGCTACAAACTTTTTGTAAACGGTACCCTTGCCTCTGTTGGGCCCAACTGGGGCGATATCAAACATTGGAATTACCAAACTGTGGATATAGCCTCACACTTAAGACAAGGGAAAAATACCTTGGCCGTAAAAGTGTGGAACGAAGCCGATTTGCGTGCTGTAGCTCAATTTTCCTATAAAACTGCCTTGATAGTGCAAGGACAAACCGAGTTGGCCAAAGTGGTGGATACCGATAAAAGTTGGAAGGTTATCGAGGATAAAAGTTATACCCCTCTGGAACAGCATATTAGAGGATATTACGCTGCCGGAGCAGGAGATTTTATAGATATGAACAAAACGCTAACCCATTGGAAAGCCATAGATTTTGACGATAGTTCATGGTCTTTGGCCACTACTGTTTTTGAAGCGGTACAGCAAGGTTTTGGATTCAGGCAACAAGAAGGGTGGAACTTGGTACCATCAATTTTACCCGAAATGGAATTGACCAAGGAGCGTTTGGCCACGGTAAGAAAATCGGAAGGGGTGAAAGTTCCTTCATCTTTTCCAGAAAACCCCACAGATATTAAAGTGGATGCCAATTCGCACATCAAAATATTATTGGACCAGGAACATTTGACCAATGCTTATCTGACCCTATTGTTCAGTGGAGGGAAAAATAGTGTGATCACGGTTCAATATGCCGAGGGACTTTACGATAGCGAGGGAGCCAAAGGAAATCGTGATATTATCGAAGGCAAGACCATGACCGGAAGAAGGGACAGTATCATTTCCAATGGTATGGCCAATCAAGAATATACCTCATTGACCTATAGAACCTACAGGTATGTTGAGTTGGATGTGAAGACCAAAGATGAGGCATTGATTATCAATGATGTCCATGGTACGTTCACAGGATATCCTTTCCAAATGAAGGCCAATTTAATCTCCGATAGGGAAGAGCTTTCCGATATGATGGAAATAGGTTGGAGAACAGCACGTCTTTGTGCCGTGGACACCTATATGGACTGTCCTTATTACGAAAGGTTACAGTATGTGGGAGATACCAGGATTCAACATTTTGTTTCCTTTTACAATAGTGGAGATGATCGTTTGATCAAAAATGCCATTAATCTGATTGATTATTCAAGACAACCCAACGGACATACCTTGAGCAGATATCCAGATAGACAAGATCAAGTCATTCCAACCTATTCCTTGTGGTATGTGAGCATGCTCTATGATTATATGATGTACGGTAGCGATGCTGATTTTATCGCCAAAAAATTGATGGGCTCCCGTCAAGTATTGAACTATTTTATCACCTATTTGGATGATGATGGTTCTTTGAAAAATGTTCCCGGGTGGAATTACACCGATTGGGTACCGGAATGGAACTTTGGTATGGCCCCAATGGCTGAAGACGGTTCATCCGCGGCTTTGGACCTTCAAATGTTACATGCTTTACAATCAGGGATTGCTTTAGAAAAAGAATTGGGAAAACCTGAATTTGTAACGCTGTATACCACCATGGCCGATCAATTGACAGCAACCATTAAACAAAAGTATTGGGACGAATCCAAACAATTGTTCGCCGATACCCCGGCTAAAGAAAAGTATTCCCAACATGCCAATTCTTTGGCCATTTTAGCCAACATCGTGGATGAGGATACCAAAAAGGCCATTGGTAAATCCCTTTTGGAGAATGAGTCTTTGGCACCAACTTCCATTTATTTTAGTTACTATTTGCATTTGGCCTTAAATGAGGCAGGATATGGCGACCAATATTTGGAATGGTTGGATGTTTGGAGAAAGAATATGGAATTAGGGTTGACCACATGGGGGGAAACCTCGCAAGTGGAAACCACTCGTTCCGATTGTCACGCTTGGGGTTCCAGTCCCAACATTGAGTTTTTTAGAATTCTCTTGGGGATAGAAAGTGCTTCGCCCAACTTTAAAACCGTAAGGATTGCCCCAAATTTAGGTGACATCAAAAAAATTGGAGGAGAAATGCCTCACCCTGCAGGAATGATATCCGTGGATTACAAGAAGTCAGGTAAAAAGCTAGAGGCTACGATTACCTTGCCGGATGGTGTGACAGGTGAGCTTGTTTGGCAAGGAAAAAGTACTATGATCAAGTCTGGAACCAACACATTCAACCTATAAAAAAAGCATATTTGTCGTCAGAACAGATAAGAACGGTTATTTGGGAATTATACCTTATAATTGGATAGAAAACTAAACAAACTTGGATGGATAATTATAACCAAAGGCAATCGAGCCTTTTGAGAAAAAGTACATTCGCTCTTTTTCTGCTGCTTTTTAATGTTTCTTTTTTGGCCATAGGCCAACTTTCCATAGAAAACTTAAGAGTGGACTATATGGAAGAACCTTTGGGAGTCGATATTTCCAATCCTAATTTCAGTTGGCAGATGAAGGCCGACGATAACGAAAGAGGATATGGGCAGCGAGCATATCAAATTGTTGTAACCGATGAGGATGGAGACTTGGTTTGGGATTCCAAACGACAAAACA
Organism: Flagellimonas halotolerans; assembly: GCF_035818535.1. Taxonomy (NCBI): domain Bacteria; kingdom Pseudomonadati; phylum Bacteroidota; class Flavobacteriia; order Flavobacteriales; family Flavobacteriaceae; genus Flagellimonas; species Flagellimonas halotolerans. The sequence goes on from NZ_JAYKYV010000007.1 coordinate 157,420, forward strand.
ATGCCGAATCTTTAGGGGTAGCCTATAGCGGTGAAACGCTACAAGCAAGAACTCGATACAATTGGAAAATCACGGTTTGGGACGAAAAAGGAAACACTTTCGAGGGGGAGTCTTGGTTTGAAACCGGTCTCTTGGAAAGCGACGATAATGCCGAAGCTTGGAATGGAGCACAATGGATAGGGGGGGACGATGAGGATTTGGTTTTCTACTCCCAGTATATATCCGTATATAAATTGGAATATGCCATACAGTTGGATGAAAAATCAAAATCCACAAAAGGTGCTTTTGTATTTGGTGCCAATGACAAACGATTGATGAACAGGGATTTGAACGTCCAAGGTGTTGAAAATGGCTTGGATGAAAGCTTTATCGCGTTTGAATTGGATATTTCCCAAGTGGACGGTTCAGAAAATAAACGCGCACAATTGCATGTTTACCGAGTAGGTTACGATACTGGGGATTCAAAAGATGCACCACTTTTTAGTTTCTCCATACCAAAGTCGTTGGTCAACGAAGCGAATAAATACGAACAACATACTTTTTATATAGACTGCAACTTTGGGTTATTTGATGTTTACTTGGATGGCAGGGAAAAGCAGAACAGGATTTCCAAATCCGATTTGGAAAACCCTTCACCTTGGGGGAGCCAAGGGTTTAATCTCAACCCAGTGGGCAGGGGCAACAATTACATCAGTTTCCCTATGGTGGGAGACATTGGTTTTTGGGCCAAAAAGGGCCAAAAAATGGTGATATCCGAACTTAAAGTGAAGAACTTCCGTCAACCTTCCAATACTTTGTTTCATGAAAAATTGAAAGATTCAGATTCCTATTTGGGTGTTTTTAGTACCGCTTCCAAGTCTGACCAATTAACAATTTCCGCAGATGGATACAGTATTTATGGCGATGATAAAAGTGCGCTCATTTTGGCCGACCCAAGTAAAAATGCCGCTCCCATGTTACGGTCAAGCTTTACCGTAAAAGATAAGGAGATACAAAAAGCCAGATTATATGTTACCTCAAGGGGTATCTATGAAATTTACTTTAATGGAGAACGCGTTGGGGACAGCTATTTTGCCCCCGGACTTACGCAGTACAACAAGACCCACATGTACCAAACGTATGACCTTACCGACCTATTGAAATCAGGAGAAAGGGAAAACATAATTGGTGCTTGGTTGGGCGAAGGCTGGTGGAGCGGCAATATTACCTATAGTGGTGAAAACTGGAACTATTTTGGGGACAGACAGTCCTTATTTGGTCAATTGGTTGTCAACTATACTGATGGAACGGAACAAATTTTGACCACCAATACAACGGATTGGAAGTTGTTCACTGATGGTCCCGTACGTTATGGAAGCTTCTTTCAGGGCGAGGTCTATGATGCCAACAAAGAGAGGGCCGTTCAAGATTGGTCCACTTCAACCTATGATGATTCTTCTTGGAAATCTGCCAGCGAGGTTCCACTCGAAGGAACCGCTTTTATAGGCGAAGGGCTGGATTATGACGATATGCAATTGGTTGGGCAAATAGGGGAGAACCCATCCATAGTAAAAACCTTGATGCCCAAAGCGGTAAAAGAAGTCAGGCCAGGCGTTTTTGTTTACGACATGGGACAGAACATGGTGGGCTTTCCGGAGATTGATTTACCCGAGGGAAAAGCAGGAGATACCATAACACTCCGTTATGCCGAGGTAACCTACCCCGATCTTGAGGAATCTGGCAATAATGTTGGTATGGTGATGCTTGAAAATATCAGGGCGGCCTTGGCTCAGGACATCTATATTAGAAAAGGAGGGGAAGAAAGAATCAGGCCAAGATTTACCTTCCATGGATTTAGATATTTGGAGGTAACAGGTATTGATAAAGCGCTTCCACTTGGCAGCGTAAAAGGAAAAGTGGTCAGTTCCATAAAGGAACTGGCATCCCACTATGAAACCTCGAACGAACTTGTAAATCGTTTTTGGAAAAACATAACCTGGTCCTTGCGGGGCAATTTCCTCTCCATACCCACGGATACCCCGGCCAGGAATGAGCGAATGGGCTGGAGTGGTGACATCAATGTATTTTCAGAGGCATCTACCTATTTGGCCAACGTGGAACCCTTTTTAAGGCGCCACTTAGTGTCTATGCGCGATATTCAGAGAGCGGATGGCAGGTTTACCGATGTGGCACCTGTTGGTGGTGGATTTGGAGGAACACTCTGGGGAAGCGCAGGTATTGTTATACCTTGGGAGATGTACCAACAATATGGCGATGTCAAGGTCTTGGAGGAAAACTACGTAGCCATGCAACGCTATGTGAGATTTTTGGACTCCAAAATTGATAAAGGATCTGGAATTTTGAATGAAGGTCCATTAGGGGATTGGTTGAGTCCAGAAGGGTTTAAAAATGATAATACCTTGTTTTGGACGGCTTATCATCTGTACAATTTGGACATCTTGAAGAAGACCGCTTCCATTCTCGGGAACACCAACGATGCTTCTAACTACGAAACGCAATACCAGCAAAAAAAGAAATTTTTTAACCAAACATATATCAACCAAAACACAGGGGAAACAGTGCATTCCGGGTTTGTAAGCCAAGGGTTTGGCCCACCGCCATCAGAGGAAGACCGACCCAAAAAAGGGGATTTGGTGGATACCCAGGCGTCTTATGCCATACCACTGCATTTAAAGGCATTTAATGATCAAAACAAAGAAAAAGCCGTGGATCAATTGGTGGAAAGCATTGTCCGTAGCAATGTGGACGAACTTGGGGTTGAAAGACCCGAGTATTCCTTGATGACGGGCTTTATTGGAACTGCCTCTTTGAACCATGCACTTTCCGAAAACGGAAGGCACGAAACAGCATATAAATTATTACAGCAAACTAGCTATCCGTCTTGGCTTTACCCGGTGGTCAATGGGGCTACTACCATTTGGGAACGATTAAATTCCTATACCATTGAAGATGGATTTGGGGGCAATAACAGTATGAACTCTTTTAACCATTATTCTTTTGGAGCCGTTGCAGCTTGGATGTACAATTACTCGTTAGGTATCCAAAGAGATCCCTACCATCCTGGTTTTAAACACTTTATTTTGGAACCCATACCCGATCCCACGGGTCAAATGACCTATGCCAAGGGATATTACGACTCCATGTACGGAAGAATACAAAGCGAGTGGAAACTGATTGATGGAGGATGGGAATATAGAGTAAGTGTACCGGCCAACACCACGGCAACTTTAACATTAAAAGCCGCCTCTATTAAAAAGGTGAAGGAATCTGGAAAAAAACTTAAAGCTAAGGAGGGTATTGGACAAATAAATCAAACCAATGGATGGCTTACCATGGAATTGCAATCTGGAAGTTATTTATTTACTATCCAATACTAGCAGCAACCATTTTGATTGGATTGACCTTTAACTTTTCTGATTAGAGAGATGCGTTGATTCCAAGAGAAAGATCATATGCTACATTGTGGTACTTAAAGTTATGGGGAGATTGCGGTTAGTGGGTGTATAAGCTCATGATCGCCTGGGCTAAAATACTTGGAGACTCTATTTGTATAAAGGATATTCTTCATTTAAAACAATATTTTGTCAGCAATATAGTTGATTGACTTTCAAAAATTAAAGTACTGAATGTCAATCCGGCAATAATGGTTGTAAAACCCGTAATTCAGGTAATTTATATGGTTTAATGCCGTGTCATTTTCGTGGTGAACAACAAATAAACCACCCTAATTCAATAAGAAAGGTTGTATTGGTGAAATGGTCGGACATACTGTTGCAACTTTTCAACCTGGTGGCCTTTGACCAAAAGGGCTAGGATAAAAAGGTATGGAAAGCAAAAAAAGGATACAATCCTAGCCATTTGGGCTTGTCTGTCCCTTTTCTTCATAATTTTGTCCGGGTGTTGGTTTTTTCACGCGGATGTTATTCCAAATGCAGGGATTTTGGGAATTCCACGGCATCCCTTCCCATATGGTAACGGGAGGCTGTCAAGGTCCTTTCGAGAAACCTCTTGATGTCCACCTTTGTAAATGAGCTGATATAATCTGGGTTCAGCCCTGGTTCAAAGGCATAGCACAGATTGCCTTCCGATGCCTCCCCATCTATGAAGAGCAGTCCTAAGTGACGGGCCAAACGCTGCATGAAGGCCATCTTCATGTCCAACCGCAATAGCGCTTCCTTGGTATAAACGGGCTGGGACGGATCATGGACAAAAATTTCACCAAGGATCGCTCGCATAGGGGTGGTCTTTGTTTTCTCTAAATATACATCATTGCGCTCTATCTGGCTCGGTCGGATACCGAGAACCACTTCAAACGGTTAATATAAGCCACTTTAATTATAACCTAGTTGACATATACAGTAACTTATTAATTGGTCTTACCATTTTTCCAAACCTGTTCAACTTTTCTAAGGTTTGCAAGGTCATTTAAGGGGTTTGCATTGAGAAGGACAAAAGTTGCCTTACTTCCTTTTTTAATTTCTCCAATAGGTAAATCAAAAGCCTTGGCTGCATTTCCAGTTGCTGTTTTAAGTACTTCAATGTTGGACAATCCTGCCATTTTGTATAGCTCTAGCTCCAAAAAGTAATCTTCCCCAAAATTCATTTGACCTTCTTGTGCATCAGTACCTGCCACAATCAATATCCCAGCTTCATACATTTTTTTTATTATTTCGGCACTTTCAGTTGCGTCTAAAAGATTATTTGATATCCATTCCCGCATAAACGGAGGAAGTCCATCCATCGATTTTAAATTAATACCTGCAGTAGGTACAACAAAAGCACCGCTAGACGAAATTGTGGTGTAATAGCTGTCCGGGACTGGAATATCTTTTTTCATACTCAGCATATGCACAAAACCATCGGGTTTAAATTTTGCAATGGTTTCCATTTCTTCAACTTCCCCGACATGCACCACAGCTTTGAATCCATTACTATGTGCGAGTCCTATAAGCCTCTTAATTTTATCATAGTCTAAAGTTGGGGCTGTTGGCTCATCCATCCATCCACCTAAAGTGTGAACTATTTTTATGTAATCAACCTTTTTGGAGATTCGATGATTTATCCAGTCCTCAACAGAAAGCGAGTCATTAATTGTTTCCATATCTGGGCTGAATTGAGTAGGATGCCCACCTGGTACTGTGGCTGCATGACCAGCTCCATAAAGAGTGGAAAAACCGATTGAATCTTTTGTCATTGTTTTCCAGCCAATTTCCCTTTCTTCCAATCCTGTATGCATATTCAAAAGAGTCAAAATACCTAAAGGGTAGCCTTCTTTTAAATCTTCCAAACTATTGGCATGTACATGGGCATTGACTAGTCCAGGTATCATGAATTTACCTGACCCGTCTATAGTTGAACCTGCATGTAATTTTTTTGCGGTTATTGCGGCTATTGTATCATCATTTATAGCCACATTCACAGTGCCTAGGTCTTCATAGCCATCAAATAAATTAACTTTTTCAATGACTAAATCATACTTTGGCGGTTTGTTACAGCCCATCAGAATTAAAGCTATTAGGCTGAAAAACAGCAATTTATTCATATCATAAATATTGGTTCTATGTGGCTCAACTTGTTTATTAATCCAATTTTCTTCTGCATACAACACCAAATAGGTTGGCTACGCCCAAGTCTTCTGTTTTTAATGCAAGGCATGGCATTTCTGTAATTCAATAAGTCTCTGGGGGATATGGTCTTAAATATAAGAATTTTACGGAAAATCAGTGCCACATAAACTTAGTTCCAATACAGTGCTAAGTGGATAGGACGGTCAAGGTATATCATCTACGTCGTCGCCTCTGGCATAGCTCTGTTCGACATTTTTTTTTGAGCTCCGTTATGTACGCTCTTTTTGATATGTTTTTAAAATCAACTTAATCAGTTAAAATATCTTATGGAGCAGGATTTGTTTTAGTTGTCCTTTCTTTTGTTGATAGGATGGTTCCTCAGCCAAGTTATGGTCTTCTTCCGCATCTTTGGCTGTATAGCATAGCCTTTCTTGGGATTTTAACCGACACAAATGCAAAAGAACCTTCCACCGGAATTAAAATAAAAGGACAAAAGCGGCTTAAATCCAATTTAAATCCTTTCCTTTATTGTGCATTGCGGATAATGGACAATCAGTACTCCAATCCTTAAATATCAAGACAGCTTTCTCCCTATTAATTCCTAGTTCAGAAGAGGCTATTTCTTAGGTTATTTTTTGTTTGAATATTCATCTTTTTGATGCTTGCATGGCTAAAGTCCCTATATGCATTTCCAAGGATCAAACATATCCTTGGACAACAGGCCTATGTTTTAGATTGCCTGTAATTACATGAACCCTTAAAGCACAAAACATATGCTAAAAATTAAAATAGTTCCCGGTGAAAATATTGAAAGAGCCTTGAAAAGATATAGGAACAAGGTGCGGAACACCCAACAGTTAAAACATATTAGGGAAAACCAAAGGTTTACCAAAAAATCCAAAGAGAAAAGGGAAGAACTTGCAAAGGCCGTCTATAAGAATGAATATTTAAAAAGAAACGAGGAGTAATATTTATTATGGATAAAGATTTAAGCCTTGCCGTACTAATAGATGGCGATAACATTCCCTCCAAATATGTCAAAGAAATGCTGGAGGAAATTGCGAAATATGGAAACCCCAGCATTAAAAGAATCTACGGAGACTGGACCAAGCCAAGTTTGGTAAAATGGAAGGATGTCCTTCTTAAAAATGCGATAACACCTGTTCAACAATACGGATACACCACCGGCAAAAACGCCACGGACAGTGCGATGATCATAGATGCGATGGACATCTTGTATACCGGGAAGGTAAATGGTTTTGCCCTGGTGTCGAGCGACAGTGATTTTACGCGTTTGGCAATACGATTAAGGGAGGCCGGTATGACAGTTTTTGGAATTGGAGAACGAAAGACCCCAGATCCCTTTATAGTGTCCTGTGATAAGTTTATATACCTTGAAATATTACATAAAGCCCCTGTAGGCGATGCCAACGACACAGAAAAAAATAGCAAGAGTAAAATAGATAAGATCACTCCCAAAGTGATAGACCTTATCCTAACTACCATAGCAGATGTGGAGGATGAGGAGGGGTGGGCCTTTTTAGGTGAAGTTGGTACACTCTTGCAAAAAAAACAACCCAATTTTGATGCCAGGAACTACGGGTTCCGAAAATTGACCCCTTTGGTCAAATCCTTGAACCAAATTGAAATTGGCTCCAGAAAAAACCCAAAGGGCAATGGAAACTTGATTTACGTAAGGACGAAGTCCTAATGAGACAGATAAGCTATGAGACCACTTTCAATATCAAAACTGATAACAAACAGGGATACCCCATCGCTTACACGGTACTTAAACGACATAGCCCGTATCCCGATGATCACGGAAGATGAAGAGGTGGCTCTAGCTATACGAATAAGACACGGGGACACATGGGCCATGGAAAAATTAGTGTCTGCCAATTTGAGGTTTGTAGTATCCGTTGCCAAACAATACCAATCAAGAGGGCTTAACCTCCATGACCTTATCAACGAGGGCAATCTCGGATTGGTCAAAGCGGCTACAAAATTTGACGAGACCCGTGGCTTCAAATTTATTTCCTACGCGGTTTGGTGGATACGGCAAGGCATTATTCAGGCACTTTCCGAAAAATCGAGGATGGTTAGATTGCCCCTGAATAAAATAAATGTCATAAATAAAATAAAAAAAGCTTCTTCCCATTTTGAACAATTGCACCAAAGATCGCCCACCGCAGAGGAAGTATCGGAACTTATTGATTTCTCATTATCCGAGATTCAGGTTTGTATGCAGCACGCTTCATGGCCTATTTCAATGGACGAATCATTGCAAGTCGGGGATGGGGAGCTAAATCTGTACGACATTATTCCATCAAACCAGTTGGAAAGTCCTGAACAAAACATGATAGGCCAATCGTTACATGCCGAAATAGATGGTATTTTGAACATGCTGGATTACAGGGAAGCCTTTGTGATCAAAATGTTTTTTGGCGTTGGCAATAGCGAATCCATGGGAATTCAACAAATTGCTTTAGAGTTAAAACTGAGCGAGGAAAGAGTTCGACAAATAAAGGTAAAGGCTTTGTGCCGTCTAAGAAAATCTTCAAATATTGGGTTTTTAAAGGAATACATGGTTTGAACACCCTAACTCTATCAAGAGTCTTCAAAGACAAAACCTCCTTTTTAATTTTTGATTAGGAGGAATGGGGATTGGATTCCTTGGTACTGTCAGTATTTAGGTTAGTTTTTCTCAATTAGATAGGAAACAATGGTTTTGACACGGCTTCCTTTGGCACTTGTAAATTCGTAGAAATCGGAAAAACCGAATACACTCCCATCTTCCATCAACATTTCACCATTTATGGCGGCTTCCTTTCCGTGGGTGATTATGCTGTGAATTGTTAATTCGCACACTTTGTTTTGACGCATTTCCTGTAATACTGTTCTAAATTGCCCTTTTCCATTTACGGTTTTTTTTCCGACTAAAGTCCATGTGATATGGGTATCCAAAAACTCCACGGCCTTTTCTATATCGTTGGAGGCAAAATAGCAAGTAAGGTGTTTGACCAGCTCTTTTTTTGGGGCATTTCCACAGTCGGGCTTTATATTCAATTTCACTTTAGATGGATTATTGCAGTTATCAGTAGTCAATTTTAAGCAATTGTATTGTAATGGTCATGGAAATTAGATGTTCCATTGCGGGTATCAGTGCCCTTTACAGGGATTTCATCAGGTAAGATTTGTATATCCTCTTGATATTTTTTTACCAACTTAATAATTGGAGCAGTGTCCATTGTACTTCCTGCTGTGGCTACCCGAAGTATATTGTCACAATCTTCCAAATCAAAATTAATTTCACAAGAAGGAAATTCCTTTTGGAGTTTGCCCAAAAGGAATTCCGCTTTTTCAATAGTGGTTACCGAGGTACAAAACACCTCTACAATTGTTGTTTGTTGTCCATTGAAACTGTTGCCCATATTGCGGTTTATAAAATTGATGGGGTTACTAGCTTTGTGGATTATAGTTTACCATCCAGTGAATACCGAACTTGTCAACAAAACTCCCGAAATAATCGCCCCAAAATTGATTGGCCATTGGCATTTCAATTTCTCCTCCTTTTGATAGACCATTGAACAAACGGTCTGCCTCTTCCTTGCTCTCCGGATGAATGGAAATGTAGGAGTTATTGCCTTTTTTTAGGGAATGTCCCATGGAGGGAACAATGTCCGATGCCATTAAAATAGTATCGTTTGATAGTGGCAATGAGATATGCATGATGCGATTTTTCTCTTCTTCAGATAGTTTCTCGGCATCAGGGGCATCTCCCATTTTCATATTTGCTATAAAATCCCCGCCAAATACTGTCTTATAAAAGTTAAATGCTTCCTCTGCATTTCCGTCAAAATTTAAATACGTGTTTACTTTCATTGTTTTTGATCTTTAGTATTAATGTTTTTAAAAATTCATTGTTTGTAATATTTCTTTTGTACGTCATTCCGAATTCCTATCCATTGGGCAGTCAGTCAGGGTATTTATAAATCTCATTACACTGAAAATCAGATTACCCGGGCATTTTTTCCATGTCCATATACAACATACTCCATCGGTGTCCGTCCAAATCTTCAAAACCAAAAGCGTACATCCAACCATCGGATTCACCAGGTTCGGCAAAGATTTTGCCACCGGCTTTTTGTACTGTTTTAGCCATTGTATCCACTTCCGATTTACTCTGGGCATCTATATTGATCAATACTTCCGTTCCTTTTTGGGTGTCACTGATTTCATTCTGCGCAAACCCTTTAAAAGTGTTCTCTGGAAATAACATCAACACAAAATTGTTTTCCCCTATATAGAAACTTCCCAAATGCTCGGCATTTTTATGCCTTGGGTTTTCTTTAAATCCGATGGCTTTAAAAAATTCCTTCGATTCTTTAATGTCCTTTACGGGTAGGTTCAACCAAATAGTTTTCATGTTTTTTAGTTTAAGTTATGTTCTCCGCCTGCTTGATGCAGGGATTATTTGTTCAAATTGCAGAAGAGGTTAAATAAGTGCCCATCCAAATCGGCGAAGACACCAACGTAATAACCGTTATCGTCGTAAAAACTTTTTCTGTCCTTCCTAGGGTCAAAACGAATGGTTCCCCCTATCTCTTTAACTTTTTCTATGCACTCGTGGATTTCTTCCTTGCTTTCCGCGGAGAGGGTGAACATAATTTCATTGCCTTGGCTTAGGTCGGACACCTCTCCTTCAAGACTTGTTTTTAGCTTTTCTTTTTTAAAAAAGTGAATAACAAACGCATCCTCTCCGAACAAAAAGCTTACCAAATCTTTTGAGGGAGTTCCGTTTTGCTTAAACCCCAATGCCAGATAAAACTCTTGTGTTCTTTCAATATTTTCTACGCCCAGATTTGCCCAGATTTGTTTAGGTGTCATTTTTTATGGTTTTAATGATTTGTTGTAGATGGATGTGGCGCTGTGTATGTACGGTATTAAAGCCGATCCATTCAAGGCGGGTAAATGGCCCATATTCTGGGATTTCAAAATCCAGACAGGTTTTTGACAGGTCCATATTCTTGGAATTTGTATTGACCCATTGAATTTTCTCTTCCAAACTAGTAAGAAGACGTTTTTTGTCAATGGGGTCATTTGTTGGAACAATCGCTTTGGGCGAATCCATTTTGATGTCAAAATTTAAAAACAACGCACGTATTTCAGCCAGTTTTTGGTCTGGGGGGCGTTGGGTATCTTCAACTTCTCCCAGCAAAATTTTGGATACTTCGTATGATTTCTCCAAATGATCACCGACCTGCCCGGCGGTCCAACTATTTTTGGTGGGCTTTATATTGAGTTGCTCATTGGTCAACGAAGAGAGCAGCTCAATAAGCGTTGAGGTCGCGGTATCATACGCTTTTAAAATATTCCTGTCCATATTTTTTGCTTTGTACGTTAGCAGCACATTGCCACATTTAAAAGATTTGGCGCTTACTAAATTGAGTTGTTGCTGTTTCCCGGTTTTAAACAAAGGTGTTCCTTTTCCCAGCACCACAGGATTTACAATAATTCGGTATTCATCTATTAAATTGTGTTTTATAAATGAAGAGGCTATATTGGCCCCAGCGAACAACACCATGTCCTTCCCTGGTTTTTCCTTCTCTTTTTGTATTTCTTCGGTGACGTTTCCGCGAGCTATTCTGGCATTCATTTTTGCCTTTTGTAGGGTTGTGGAGAATACAATTTTGGGTGTTTGGTTCATTATGTCTGCAAATTCACCTTTTTGATCGGGCCAATAATCAAGCATCAACTCATACGATTTTCTACCATAGATAAAAGTGTCGATGGTTTGCAAAAAACCCATCATATAAGCTTGCATTTCATCATCCCAAACGTGCCAATTGATATCATTGTCCACCCCTTCAATATAACCGTCGATGGACACTAGCATAGATAAAATAACCTGTCTCATAACACTTGTTTTCTATTTAACAATCAAGGAGTTACCAAAGATATGTGTACTAATTTGTACTTTGGGGGTATATTTACGTCAATATAACGGGTTGATTACGACAGCAACTTAATATACCTTTGAATTAAAGTTAATCAATTGATTTTCAGCAAATGAAACATATATCGATACTTGTTCCAGAAGGCGATTCAAGCCTGAGCAATTTGGAGGCAACCTTTAAAATGTTCAATATGACCAATAGTGCCCTGCAAAGAGCGGGCAAAGCCCCAATGTTTGCCACTCACCTTGTGGGCGCACAAAAAACAGCGAGGTTAAGTAACGGGATGTTCAATATTATACCAAATACCACTATTGAAGATATAAAGAAAACCGACTTGATCATTATTCCTGCAATTCATGGTGATTACAAGGAGGTAGTTACTAAAAACAGTGCACTTATTCCTTGGATCAAAGATCAATATAGCAATGGTGCCGAAGTGGCGAGTCTGTGCATTGGTGCATTTATATTGGCAGGTACAGGTTTGCTCGATGGAAAGGAATGTGCCACGCATTGGCTGGCAGCAAGTGAGTTTAGGGAGATGTACCCCAAAGTAAATCTGGTGGATGATAAAATCATCACCGATGAGAACGGTTTGTACACTAGCGGGGGAGCCTATTCGTCTTTAAACCTAAACCTTTATTTAGTGGAAAAGTTTGCTGGTCGCGATATGGCGGTGCTATCTTCAAAAGTTTTTGAAATAGACATAAGCCGTGTCAGCCAATCGCCTTTTATCATCTTCAAAGGGCAAAAATCCCATAACGATAAGGAGGTTTTAAGGGCTCAGGAATTTATCGAACAAAATTATCAAGATAAAATAACCGTTGATGAGCTATCCGATAAAATTGCGGTGAGCCGAAGAACTTTCGAGAGGCGTTTTAAAAAGGCTACCTCAAACACGGTTATCGAATACCTGAAGCGTGTTAAAGTGGAAGCTGCCAAGAAAGAACTGGAAAAAGGAAGAAAAACGGTCAACGAAGTAATGTATGAAGTTGGGTACAACGACCCCAAAGCGTTTAGGGATACTTTTAAGAAGATTACGAACATGACGCCATCAAAATATTTAAATAAGTACAGTAGGGCAGTTGCAATTTGATATAATGTAGCCTGTTGTGCATTTTGAAGGCTTCATACGCCAAAGGCCGTCAATTCCAGTGAAAATCCAAAGGGATTTTGCCTGCCGGCAAAGGCAGGTATCGAGAATCGGGTTTTGACCTGAAATTCTGGTTCTCGATACGATTTATTTTTTTTCGGCTTCAACTTCGCCCAACCACCGAAAATCACTCGAACTGACGAATGTCAATCATAATGCACAACAGGTAAAATACATTAAGAAGAATCCTTTCTTTTTCATAAGGATGAATAGCCGAACCGTTCAACTTTTCATTAAGGGTAATAATTCCATCTCTATTCAATTTCAGATTGACTAAGTATTTAGTAGATTTGAGAAGAAACCAACTATTCTACTAACTCATGACCTTAAAGCAACGCTCTTTTTATTTTCTTTTTATTTTTTTAGTAAGCTGTGTAACCTTAGCACAGGATTTCGAAGCATTACAATACCGAACCATAGGGCCCGCAAGGGGAGGAAGGGTAACCACCGTTACTGGAACAGCCATGCTCCCGGGGACTTTTTATTTTGGGGCCACTGGCGGAGGTGTTTGGAAAACAGATGACTATGGGACCACTTGGAACAATGTTTCCGATGGTTTCTTTAAAACACCCTCCATCGGCGCTATCGAAATCGCAGCCAATGATCCCAATATCGTTTATGTGGGAACAGGTTCCGATGGAATCCGTAGCAATATCATTTCAGGGAAAGGGGTGTACAAATCCATTGATGCGGGAAAAACTTGGGAACACATCGGATTGGAACATACAGGCCAGATCGGTGCCGTGGAAATAGATCCCACGAACAGCAACATTGTTTGGGTTGCTGCCATTGGAAATGCATTTAAACCCAACAAGGAACGTGGCATTTTTAAAACGACCGATGGAGGAAAAACATGGGAAAAGGTGCTTTATGTTTCCGAAGAAACAGGGTTCGCCGACTTGGAACTGCTCCCTGGTAACCCAAATGTTGTTTATGCTGCCGCTTGGAAGGCACGCCGCACACCTTGGACCATTGATTCGGGTGGAAAAAACAGCGAAGGCGGTATCTACAAATCAATCAACGGAGGTAAAGATTGGGAAAAACTGGAAAATGGTTTGCCAAAAGGGTTGATCGGTAAAATTGATTTAGCGGTTTCGCCAGCGGATTCAAAAATACTTTATGCCGTTGTAGAAGCACCAGGCGAAGATAGGGGATTGTATAAATCCGTAGATCAAGGAAAGTCATTTACACACGTTTCCGATGATGTGAGATTGGTGAACAGACCATTTTACTACACTAATATTGAACTGGACCCGACCAACCCCGATATCGTGTATTCCAATGCCAACCCATTGATAAAATCCATGGATGGAGGAAAAACATGGAAACGCATGAGTGTGCCCCACGGTGATAATCATGACATTTGGCTCAATCCGGACACCCCCGATTTATTGATCCAGTGTAACGATGGCGGGGCAAACGTTTCTCATAACGGAGGTAAAACATGGTCTACGCAGTACAATCAGCCCACGGCAGAGATCTACCAAGTTGCTGTGGATGACCAGTATCCATATTGGGTGTATGGTGCCCAGCAAGACAATACCACCTTGGCCATACCAAGCAGGGCGCCCAAAGCTACGACCACGCCCAATGAAAGCATTATGATGAATGTGGGCGGTTGCGAAACCGGTCCCGTGATCCCCATGCCGGGCAATCATTACATTGTTTATAACAACTGTAAGGGGCGCTTTAGCGTGTACAGCAAAAAAACGGGGCAAAGCCGCGAATATTCCATTGGTGCATCCAATATTTACGGACACAATCCTAAAGACTTAAAATATAGATTCCAGCGCGTAGCACCTATCCATGTATCCCCTTTTGATCCAGAAGTGGTGTACATGGGTTCTCAATTCTTGCACAAAACCAGCAATGGTGGCAAAAACTGGGAGATTATTTCCCCCGACCTTACGGCCAACGAACCCGACAAACAAGTTATTTCCGGAAATCCCATCACTCGCGATATTACCGGAGAAGAATATTACAGCACTTTGTATTCCATCAGAGAGTCAAAAATAAGCAAGGGCGTAATATGGACGGGCTCCAATGATGGGATTATTTCCATTACCAAGGATGGGGGCAAAACTTGGAAAAATGTTACGCCGAAAAAACTCCCCAAAGGAGGAAGGGTAGAGTCTGTGGAACCATCACAGTTCAATCCCGCCAAGGCTTACATTGCGGTGGATCGTCATTTATTGGGCGATGAAACACCTTACCTCTATAAAACAGAAGACTACGGTGAGAGCTGGGAGTTGATCAGTACCGAATCCAACGGAATCCCATCCGATTATACCGCAAGGGTTTTACGGGAAGACCCTGTTCGCGAAGGGTTATTGTATGCAGGTACCGAGTTTGGAATGTTTGTATCGTTTGATGATGGCGAGACTTGGAAAAAGTTTCAGCAAAACCTTCCGGTTACCCCAATTACTGATATTACGTTGTTCCGAGGAGATTTAATTTTGAGCACCATGGGGCGTGGTTTCTGGATTTTGGACAAGGTTACTACCCTTCAAGATGAGAATATTACACAATTGGGCGATACACCGGTGTTGTTCAGGCCTGATAATACCTACAGATACCAAACACCATGGGGCGGGGGCGATTTTCCAGAATACCCATCAACCAGCGTGATTATTGATTATTACCTCCCGTCTGACATTACAGAAGGGGTGAGTCTTCAAATTATGGATGCACAAGGTAAAGAGGTGGCAACCATTGTCAGTGATTCCACTAAATTGAAATCCACCACAGAAAAAGTGGAGGACATGAGCCTTAGCATGACCTTTGTTTACATGGATGAAAAACTGGAGACCAAAAAGGGCATCAACCGTTTTGAATGGAACCTGCAGCAAAAAGGAGCTTGGACAAAAAACAAGAAAAGACGCTACAAAAACGGGCCAATGGTATTGCCGGGAAAATATACCGCTAAATTAACGGTTGGTAACGAGTCTTTCGAGAAACCTTTTGAAGTGCTTATGGATCCTAGATTGGAAGAAGAAGGAGTTTATTTGTCAGACATGAAAGAGCAACAAGAGCTTCAGTTTAAGGTAATAGACCTATTATCGGATGCTAGACAACTTCAAGACAAGGTTGAGGAAAAAATTAAGGAACTGGAAAAAAACAATGCCACTGAATCCAGCTTAAAACAATACAAGGAAGCATTGAAACAACTCAAAAATGATGAGGGGGCCTATCCAGAAGTGGTAATGGTAGCCCAAATTTCGTATCTCTACTATATTTTAAGCGGTGCCGACAAAGTGCCGGGGCAAGAAGAAAAAGACAGCTATCAAGAGTTGTTGGCCCAATTCAATGAGCTTAAGCAAAAGGTTGTTCTGTAATTTAAAAAATTGTCAAAACAATCAGTACAATGTCAATTCGAGCGCAGTCAAGAATTTAATGATTGCTGTTAATCAATAGGTTTCGACTGCGCTCAACCTGACATAATGTATCTACGATCAATGCAGTTCCTCACAATGAAAACCTTGACTGTGCAGCAGTGAAGCAATGGATGGAGCCGTTACCCCTTGGGTCTCGACCCGGAGAATGTTGTCACAATCCTCCAGGTCAAAGTTCCAACACCCATCCTTGTTTACCAATTGGTTCAACAGGGGACGCAACTGCCTTACTTGCGATTCGCCCCAAACGGACGTCTTGAATACTAAAATAGTTTTCATCCCGGGTAAAATCTATCGTTCGTAGAAAAATGGAGGTTCAACTTCCAAGGCCCTCAAATAAACATACCCCTGACCGCGGTGGTGTACCTCATTGTCAATAAAATAAAAAATGGAAGACTGTACGGAACCTTCATACTGCCCAAAGAGTTTTACGTGTTCTTGAAAACGCTCCAAATCAATCTGGCTCCATAGTTTATTGATTTCCTCCGTATCCTGATCCCATTTTTCCAAAAACTGGGCCTTTGTGCTGCCGTAGTCCTTGTTTTCATCAAAATCACCGATTTTGCCCGAAACAATTTCGGTAAGTCCGGGAACGGCAATGGCAAAAAGTTCCTTTACCATTTCAGAAAAAGGGCGCATTCCACCAATACTGTAATTAAAGAACTCTTTTTCCGGAAAGGCTTCGATTACCCTTCGGGTAAGTGCTCTATGGCCTTGGTAATGTTCCAAAAATTGTGTTGGGGTAATCACTTGTGCTTCGGTTTGCTTTTTAGTAATGTTTTCCATGATGCTTTGTTTTTTTAAGGTTTATTGTTTCTGAAACCAAAAGTATGAGGGGGATGTGACAGCCCTTTGTCAGCAGAAAAAAAAGAGTAGGAAAAAAGTTCATGACAAGCAGTTGTCACTCTGCCTGCCTAGTTTTGACATGGATTTAATAGTAAAAAATGAATCAAGATGAGCAAGAAAAGATCTCCCGTCCTTGGATTGAAATCCTATCTTTGGGAGATAGCTCACACAATTATGGGAATGGATACCGCAAAACGTTTTGATAGGATAGTTGCCATTTTAATACAGTTGCAATCCAAGCGGATTGTAAAGGCCCAAGAACTGGCAGACCGATTTGATGTGAGCCTACGTACCGTTTACAGGGACATTAGGACTTTGGAAGCCTCGGGCGTGCCCATTGTAAGCGAGGCAGGTGTGGGCTATACCATTATGGAAGGGTACCGTTTGCCCCCGGTAATGTTTACCCGCGAAGAAGCTGGAAGCTTTGTGGCCGCTGAAAAACTCATGCAAAAGTTTACCGATAAATCCCTTGGGGCTTACTACGAGTCGGCCATGTACAAACTTAAATCGGTGTTGCGCGGAAAGGAAAAGGATTGGGTGGAAACCTTGGAGTCCCAGGTGTCCATAGTGCCGGGGCAGGTTTTGTTCAATGAAAAGGTGACCAATGCCCTTGAAATTTTGTTCGAGAGTATTGCAGAGCGGAAGCAGGTTTTTTTAAGATACGAATCATTACGGGAAGAAACCCCATCCGAACGTAGGATAGAACCCGTTGGACTTTTTCATGAAAATGGATTTTGGTACATATTGGGCTATTGTCATTTGCGGACAGATTACAGGCATTTTCGAACAGATAGAATTCACCGAATAGCTAGAACATCATTGGATTTTATGCTGGAACATGGCACTATTGATGAGCACCGGAAGAAAAGAGAGGAGGTCAGCAGAACAAAAGTGAAGATATTGGTCGATAAATCTGTGGCCAAGTATATTCGCAATCAAAGCAAGTACTATGGCCTAATTTCAGAAGAAGTCAAGGGAAAAGAAGTGGAAATGACCTTTATGACAACCGATTTGGAAAATGGCTTTGCCAGATGGTACCTGATGTTTGGGGATTATGCCAAGATTATTGAACCGGAAGCATTAAAAGAAAGAGTGGGCGATATCCTGAAAAAAAGCCAAGAAATGTTGTTCGCTTAATTTTAATAAAGATGGATTTGTTCACCAATCAAATAAACCCCGATAAGAATTGGTTGCCAAAAGATGGCGTGGTAAATTATTATGGCCCGATCATGAAGCATGAAGAAGCCAATCACTATTTTCAACAACTTTTTGATACCATTGCATGGAAGAACGATGTAGCCTTGATGTATGGAAAAAGAATTGAGACCAAGCGAAAAGTGGCTTGGTATGGCGATGAGCCTTTTGAATATACCTATTCCAATTACACCAAAAAAGCATTGCCTTGGACTCCAGAATTATTGAAGCTGAAGGAGCTTGCCGAAAAATTAACTAAAGAAACCTATAATTCATGTCTGCTCAATCTGTACCATTCCGGGGAAGAAGGCATGGCATGGCACAGCGATGCCGAGAAAGATTTGAAGAAAAATGGCGCCATTGCCTCCCTTAGTTTTGGAGCTGAACGTAAGTTTGTTTTTAAGCACAAAGAATCCAAGGAAAAGGTAGGGTTGACCCTCGACCATGGGAGCCTTTTAGTAATGAAAGGGAGTACCCAAAGCCATTGGCTCCATCGGTTACCGCCAACTAAGTTGGTGAAAACACCAAGAATCAACCTTACCTTTAGAACAATAGTGATGTAATGCCTTAATTACTTAAAACAAATTATTCTTTTTTTTATGAAAAATAAAGATCTAGTAACCTAGATACCCCATAAAATGAATAGTTTGCATACTTAAATTATAAAGCATTCGACCCAGTTCCTATTACTCAAGAAGAATAAATAAAAAAAACATAAAAACCTGAACAATGAAAAACACCTTTTTAATGCTTTTGGCCATTGGGACATTCTTAAGTGTTCAAGGACAAACCATTGACGTTATTTCGTATAACATTCGATATGACAACCCTGATGATGCCCCCAACAATTGGGACAACCGAAAGGAGTTTCTCATCTCACAGCTTAATTTCTACAATCCGGATGTATTTGGTATTCAAGAGGGGCTGATTCATCAAGTAAAAGAAATTGATAATGGTTTAAAGGACTACGCTTATTTTGGCGTAGGACGCGACCATGGTGATGAAAGAGGGGAGCACACGGCCATCTTCTACAACAAAGAAAGGGTGAAACTTATTGAACAATCTACTTTTTGGCTTTCCCTAACCCCTGATGAACCGTCCAAAGGATGGGATGCTGCTTTGCCCCGAACCTGCACCTACGGTATTTTTAAAAATAAAAGTGATGGCACCAAGTTTATGGCTTTCAATACTCATTTTGACCATGTTGGGGTGAAAGCAAGGGAGGAAAGTTCCAGGCTCATCCTCGAAAAAATAGAGGAATTGAACACCGAAAACCTTCCGGTGGTCTTGATAGGCGATTTTAATTTGGAAAGCAACAGTAGGGGTGTGCGGGTAATTTTGGGTAAAATGGCGGATGCACACATTGCTGCCGGGAATAATGCTTTTGGCCCTCAAGGAACTTTCAATGGCTTTGAATTCAATAAACCTGTGGAACGCAGAATAGATTATATTTTTGTTTCTGATAGCTTTGAGGTGCTTAAGAGTGCCATTTTGAGCGACTCCAAGGATACCCGATATCCCTCCGATCACTTGCCCGTTTTTGCGCGGTTAAAGTATTGAATCGAATCAAATGGTCAACACTTTTGATGACTTTTTTAATTGGTTTCAGGATGAATTACCCGCTTCTTATTTGTATTGATTTTAAGTAACTTGGGAAAAACTAAAAACAATGTTAATTTTTCACGGAAGTTTAATATAATATTCCATTTTGTTGCAAGAAATATTTAACTTCAAAAGGAATTAATCAACATCATGGCGAAATTTACACTTAACATCAACGGAACAAAGCAGGAGGTCGATGTGGATCCATCCACACCGGTACTCTGGGTTTTAAGAGACCATTTAAACTTGGTCGGAACAAAATACGGATGCGGAATAGCTCAATGTGGAGCCTGCACCATTCATTTGGATGGGACTGCTACGCGAGCCTGCATGACAACAATATCATCCGTAGGAAACTCCAAAATCACTACAATAGAAGGATTGTCAGAAGAAGGCGATCACCCAGTTCAAAAAGCTTGGCTGGAAGTCGATGTGCCCCAATGCGGGTACTGTCAGGCTGGTCAAATTATGACAGCTTCCGCTCTTTTGGAAAAAAACCCAAACCCAACAGACGAAGAAATTGAAATGGCCATGAACGGCAATATCTGCCGTTGTGGTACCTATACCAGAATCAAAAAGGCCGTAAAACTGGCGGCTAAATCATAAACCCATAAAACTAGTATAATGACACTTGTTAAGACAAAAATTGGACGACGGGCCTTTATTCGAAATACAGGATTGGCCAGTGGTGGACTTGTTATCGGGTTTAGCTGGTTAGCTTCTTGTAAAATGACTCCGGAGCAGGTAAATAGCCTGCCAGATGAGTGGTTTGAACTCAACGGTTTTCTCAAAGTAGGGGATAATGGTATGGTGACCATCATGTCGCCCAACCCCGAAATAGGTCAGAATGTAAAAACATCCATGCCTATGATCGTGGCAGAAGAGCTCGATATCGCATGGAAAGATGTATTGGTGGAACAAGCTCCATTGAACACCGATATTTTCACACGGCAATTGGCCGGTGGTAGTCAGTCCATCAGACAAGGATGGGAAAGTTTAAGAATGGCCGGAGCCACTGCAAGACACATGTTGAAAGAAGCAGCAGCACAGGCTTGGGGCGTTTCGGCAGATGAAATTACCACGAAAGATGGTGTGCTGACCCACGAAGCAAGCGGAAATTCCGCAGGCTATGGAGATATGGCGTCCGCTGCAACCGGTATTGAAGTGCCCGAAGAGGTACAGTTAAAAGACAATGGTAACTTCTCTATTATAGGTACGGATAAGAAAAATGTGGATGGTAAAAAGATAGTTACCGGTAAACCACTTTTTGGATTGGATGTGTATAAAGACGGGATGCTTACCGCCATGATCGTGCACCCGCCTGCTTTTGGTATGAAATTCAAGAGCATGAATGCAGAATCGGTAAAGTCCATGCCCGGAATAAAAGATGTTTTTCACTTTGAGGCATATCCCGAAGATGTAGAAAAACAATGGTCGGATGGAGGTGCTATCCCAGAACTGGTCGCCATTGTAGGCAACAGTACATGGGAATGTATGCAGGCCAAGAAAGCATTGAATGTGGAGTGGGAAGAAGTGTCCAAATTGGAAAGTACCTCTTACCATGAAGAAGCTCTTGCATCACTTTTGGAAAAACCCCAAGAAGAACCAGCAAGAAAGGATGGAGATGTGGAGGCAGCTTTTAAAAAAGCGGCAAAAATTGTTGAAAGTACCTATTCAGCACCCTATTTGGCCCATAATACCATGGAGCCCATGAACTTTTTTGCGCACGTTACCCCAGAAAAGGCGGAATTGTTGGGTCCAATACAGACTCCTGAATTTTTAGAACAGACATTGGTGTCCAGATTAGGTATGCCAGCAGAAAAGATAGATGTAATGATGACCCGCATGGGCGGAGGTTTTGGCCGTCGCTTATATGGAACTTTTGCAGTGGAGGCAGCAGCGATTTCCCAAAAAATGAATGCTCCGGTGAAATTGGTGTACTCTAGGGAAGATGATATGACCCAAGGTACCTACCGACCCTCTTACAAAGTAAAATACAAAGCGGGCTTGGACGAGAACGGAAACCTGATTGCTTGGCATGTGCGCGGAGCAGGTACCAACGATGACCTTATCTTTGAAAACCGTTTTCCTGCAGGAGCCGTGGACAACTATTTGGCTGAAAAGCACAGCTTGGAAACCAATGTGACCACTGGAGCATGGAGAGCACCACGTTCCAACTTTATTGCAGGGGCCGAACAAGCCTTTATGGATGAGGTGGCAGAAGCGGCAGGCAAAGACCCATTGGAATTTCGTTTGGAACTTTTCGATAGAGCCATAAACAATCCTGTGGGCGACCCAGAGAAAAATGATTATGACCCAGAACGTTATGCGGGAGTGCTGAAACTTGTCAAGGAAAAATCCAATTGGAACACCGAAACAGGCGAATCCCGTGGTGTAGCAGCATATTACTGTCATAATTCCTATGTGGCCCAAGTATTGGAATTGGAAAATGGCGGCGGCGATATACCGAGAGTTAGTAAAGTGACCTGTGCCGTGGATTGCGGTATCGTAATTAATCCATTGGCTGCAAAAAACCAGATTGAAGGTGGGATAGTAGATGGTATTGGCCACTCAATGTACAGTGCGTTGACTTTCGAGGAGGGTAAACCAGAGCAATCAAATTTTGATACCTATCGTCTCATGCGCAATTCCGAAGCACCCAAAGATATAGAAGTGCATTTTGTTGATAACGGCATTGATCCAACCGGTTTGGGAGAGCCTTCCTTACCACCTGTCATAGCCGCATTATCCAATGCATTGTACAAAGCAAAAGGAAGACGTTTCTACAAACAACCTTTCATTAATGACAAACCACCGTTAGTAGGTTAATCACATTGATTTAAATATTAGAGAGAAGCTGGCCAGTAGATGTTTTTTACTGGCCAGCTTTCGTTTACAATTACTTTTATTTTACTTTTTTATATGTAACTATTTGATATTCAAAAAAATATGATCAATAAAAATTTTTGTAAAAAAAGTTGCAGTATTGGATTTTTAGTTATGTTTGCCCCATAAATGAGTCCACCGAATATGGACGCATTGCCTATAAGCTTTGAAGACTTTTTTCATGTTCGGGCTTTTGGGGATAAGAAAGTCTACCCAAAAAGCCGTCTTAAGATCAAGACACCGGATATACGGGCTGACTTTCGAAGAGCTATATCATATTGACCGTGATTTTTCACGGAATCCTTACTTTGTACCATATACCATTTTTGAATTTCGTATCTGAAAACATTGATTTTCAGGCCTCCTATTTTATTAATATCTTATAATACAATTACGAAATTTAAATGAAAACGAAATACATCGACTTAATCGAGCAAACCTATGATTTTCCCCAAGAGGAATTTCAGTTGGAAGACAATAAATTACAATTCCATGGAATAGATCTTTATGGTTTGGTGCAACGTTACGGGACTCCTTTAAAGTTTACCTATTTGCCCAAAATATCCGAGAATATCCAAAGGGCAAAGGGTTGGTTCAATACAGCTATCAAAAATCATAACTACCCAGGCAAATACCATTATTGTTATTGTACCAAAAGCTCACATTTTGAGCATGTTTTGAATGAAGCCCTTAAAAATGACATTCATATAGAGACTTCATCGGCTTTTGATATCAATATTGTTGAGCATTTGAAGAGTGCTGGCAAAATCACAAAAGACACCTATGTGATCTGTAATGGTTTTAAAAGGGATCAATACATCCAAAACATTGCAAAGATAATCAATGAAGGCCATCGGAACTGTATCCCGATAATTGATAATTACGAGGAAATTAATTTGTTGGGCGAAGTAATTGATGGAAAATTCCAGATTGGAATCCGAATTGCCTCCGAAGAAGAGCCCAAGTTTGAGTTTTATACCTCTAGATTGGGTATCGGCTATAAAAACATAGTGCCTTTTTTCAATCAATCCATAAAACCCAACAAACAAGTTGAGTTGAAGATGCTTCACTTCTTCATTAATACGGGAATACGGGACACGGCATACTACTGGAACGAACTTTTAAAGTGCTTAAAGGTCTATATCAACCTAAAAAAAGTGTGTCCAACATTGGATAGCTTGAACATTGGTGGCGGTTTTCCGATCAAAAACTCCTTGGCCTTTGAATACGATTATGAATACATGGTAGACGAGATTATCCATCAAATTGCCCAGGCATGTCAAGAAGCAGGCGTGGAGCCCCCCAATATTTTTACTGAATTTGGAAGCTTCACCGTTGGGGAGAGTGGTGGAAACATTTACGAGGTACTCTACCAAAAGCAACAGAACGACCGAGAAAAGTGGAACATGATCAACTCATCTTTTATAACCACCATGCCAGATTCTTGGGCTATTAGCAAAAGGTTTATTATGTTGGCCATAAACCGTTGGAATGATGAATATGAGCGTATTCTTCTGGGAGGACTTACCTGTGATAGCGATGATTATTATAACTCGGAGCAGCACATGAACGCCATTTATCTTCCCAAATATAGAAAGGACAAGCCCCTTTACATTGGATTTTTCAATACAGGTGCTTACCAAGAAACCATAGGTGGTTTTGGCGGATTGCAGCATTGCTTGATTCCCCATCCTAAACACATTCTCATTGACAAAGATGAGGAGGGGAGTATAAAAACATCGGTATTTGCAGAGCAACAAACAGCTGATGAGTTTTTGTCCATACTGGGATATGAAAACAAAAAGTCCACAGATATATGGGTAGAGGCCGAAGATGTATCGGTACCAAGCAATAACTGAAAAAAGAATTATCAAAAAAAAATGAAAACAGAAAGAACATACGCCGATATTCCAAAGGAATACGGCACGGCCGAAAAAGCTAAAGTAGTATTACTGCCAGTACCTTATGATGGTACCAGTACTTGGGGAAAAGGAGCGGACAAAGGTCCAGAAGCCTTTTTGGAAGCCTCGGAAAATATGGAGGTTTACGATATTGAAACGGATAGCGAAGTTTATAAACAAGGGGTTTACTTGGCAGATGCCATAGAAGATTTTGCATCGCCCGAAACTATGGTAGCAGCGGTACACAAAACCGTTAAAGAGTACATCAACCGAAACAAATTGGTGACCA
This sequence comes from Flagellimonas halotolerans, assembly GCF_035818535.1. Taxonomy (NCBI): domain Bacteria; kingdom Pseudomonadati; phylum Bacteroidota; class Flavobacteriia; order Flavobacteriales; family Flavobacteriaceae; genus Flagellimonas; species Flagellimonas halotolerans. The sequence continues at coordinate 182,204 of NZ_JAYKYV010000007.1, forward strand.
TGATAGGAGGTGAACATTCCATTTCCATTGGAGCCATTAGAGCTTTTAACGAATGTTATGAGGGACTCACCGTACTTCAGATCGATGCCCACGCCGATTTGCGCAAAGAGTACGAAGGCACAAAGTACAATCATGCCTGTGCCTTGTATGAGGCCAACGAGACCACAAATTTGGTACAAGTAGGTATTCGCAGTATGGATCATGCCGAGACATTGGTGATGGACAGGGACAAGGTGTTCTTTGCCCACGAAATGGTTTCCGATGATTTTTGGATGGATTCCGCCCTCGATTTAATGACGGACAATGTGTACATCACTTTTGATTTGGATGCCTTTGACCCATCCATATTGCCATCAACAGGAACACCGGAGCCAGGCGGACTGTTGTGGTACGAAACTCTTGACTTTTTACGAAGGGTTTTTAAAGAAAAGAATGTTGTTGGTTTCGATATCGTGGAATTGTGTCCAAATGATGTTGATAAATCCTCCGACTTTTTGGCAGCGAAGCTCTACTATAAAATGTTGAGCTATAAATTTTTAGAAAACAAAGATTTTACGGAGTAAAGATTTGAAGCAAATACACTGCCTTCAAAAATTCCAAAAAACATAGTAATTATAATGAGTAACAAAGGAGAAATATCACAATTTATACAAAAATACTTTTTGCACTTTAACTCTGCCGCCTTGGTGGATGCGGCCAAAGGCTATGAAGAGCAATTGAACAAGGGGTCCAAAATGTTGGTTTCCTTGGCTGGGGCGATGAGTACGGCCGAACTGGGCAAAATATTTGCGGAAATGATCCGTACCGATAAAGTTCATATTATATCTTGCACAGGAGCCAATCTCGAAGAGGATTTAATGAACCTAGTAGCACACTCCCACTACAAAAGAGTGCCCAACTACAGGGATTTGACCCCACAAGAAGAGTGGGACCTTTTGGAAAAAGGTCTAAACCGAGTAACTGACACCTGCATTCCCGAAGAAGAAGCCTTTAGAAGGCTGCAAAAACACATTTACGACATTTGGAAAGAGGCCGAAGCCAATGGCGAACGTTATTTTCCGCATGAGTTTATGTACAAACTCCTGCTTTCGGGTGTTTTGGAGCAGTACTACGAAATAGACATAAAGGACTCTTGGATGTATGCGGCAGCTGAAAAGAACTTGCCCATTGTGGTCCCCGGTTGGGAAGACAGCACCATGGGCAACATTTTTGCCAGCTACGTTATCAAAGGAGAACTAAAGGCCAGTACTGTAAAATCCGGTATAGAGTACATGACGTTTTTGGCCGATTGGTATCAGAAAAACTCGGAAAACGGTATTGGGTTCTTCCAAATTGGTGGAGGTATCGCAGGAGATTTTCCTATTTGCGTGGTGCCGATGCTCTATCAAGACCTGGAACAGACAGAAACGCCATTTTGGAGCTATTTCTGCCAGATCAGTGATTCCACCACAAGTTACGGGTCATACTCCGGAGCCGTTCCCAACGAGAAAATCACTTGGGGCAAATTGGATATTGATACACCCAAATTTATTGTAGAATCAGATGCGACCATTGTGGCACCCCTGATTTTTGCTTATTTACTAAACATGTAGCCATGAGAAAAGGACAAATACCAGTTTTAAAACGAGTGATCGTAGACTACAAAAAGTTGGATAAAAACATGCTCAACCTTCTTGTGGAAAAATTTCCCGATGGATACGATGATGATGACATTGTTACCTACCGGAACGCCAATAATGAGGTAGTGGAGTGTGTTGAGGTTCGTACCGAAGACACCGCCTATTTGGTAAAAGTTAGCAAACGTTTGGTGATGGCCATGGAGGATTTTGATGATTCGGACAACGATGATAGCGAAGACTCAGATTTGGATACTGATGAGCTTGAGGCTTCGGAAGAAGAATGAATTCTTGATTTACATATAATCTTTTATCAAAATGGAATCAAAGGCAATGGCCCTGCACTTGGCAGCTAGTATCAATATTCCAGCTTGCAGGAAGGCTTTGGACAAGGAACTTGTTTATGGTGATAGGGATGAACTTTTTTATTCCGATGCATCATGTTACCTTTATGTCTTCAGATACGGTGTTATTTCCTTTTTTGGATACAGTGAAGCGGACATAAGCCAACTTTTGAGCGAAATCAAGCCCTTTTGCAAGGAATGGCGGGAATCTTACATCACCGAAACCATGGATATGGAATTGGTATCGGATCGGGAAGAAGCAATCATAGACCACGATAGGGTAATATTGCCGGAGTCCAATGTAGAAGGTATTCGTTTGGCATTGTTGCATTTGTCGCAATCTGTGGCTCTGGATTATTTTGAGGGGCTATCGGAAGAGGCCATGAAAGAAACCCGACAACACACCACATATTTGGAGCAAAAAGGAAAGTTGGACATAGGAGGGAAAAAGTTGAAAAAGCATATCGCCAAAGTATTGAACATTAACAATCAAATTTCCGAAAACCTCTATATTTTTGATTCCCACGAAGTAGTTTGGGAAGATTTGGAGCTCGACCGATTGGACAAAGGTTTAAAACAAATCTTTGACCTAAAGGAAAGGTACCGAAATATAAAGGAACAAGGCAATGTGATCAAGGAAAACCTCAGTCTGTTCATGAATATTATGGACCATAGGGAAAGTAGCAGGCTTGAGTGGATTATTATTATCTTGATTTTGGTAGAGGTTGTGGACCTGTTCATTATGCGATTAATCAGTTAAATACATATTTGTTTTGAACGATTTTAAAATTTTGGGCAGCGAAGAATGGTGCCAGTTTGATGATTTGAGAATTCCGGCCATAAAGGCCAGAGTAGATTCAGGGGCAAAAACATCATCCATCCAAGCCAGTAAGATTAAAATTTTTAACAAAGGCCTGGAAGAATGGGTACGTTTTGAGGTAAACCCGGTTCAAGACAATAGAAGTATATCCATCTTATGTCAAGCTAAATTGGTCGATGTGCGTAGCGTTAAAAGCTCGCAAGGTATTGCAGAGGAGCGTCCCGTAATCAAGACCAATGTAAATATTGCGGGCAATGTCTTTGAAATTGAACTAACCTTGGCCAATAGGGATACCATGGAGTATCGAATGCTGCTTGGTCGTGAGGCGATCAATGGACGGTATTTGGTGGATCCATCCCAAAGTTTTGTGCAAGGAGATATTTCCGATGAGGACCTTGAGCAAAAGTACCAACCCTTCACTACGGAGAAAAAAGGACTCCGATTGGGGTTGTTGGCAAGCAACCCCAATCTTTATAGCAACAAAAGAATTATTGAGGCAGGCGAGATGCGGGGCCATAAAGTGGTTTTTTTGAATGTGGAGCACGTTTACATGAAATTGGATGCCGCAACTCCGGAGATTAGGTACCGTGGCGGAAACATTTTGGATAAGTTCGACGCCGTGATTCCAAGAATTAAACCCGCCGTTACTTTTTACGGTTGCGCTCTTTTAAGGCAGTTTGATACGTTGGGGGTGTATTGTCTAAACTCTGCTGACTCCATTGGTAGATCCAGGGACAAGCTTTTTGCGTCGCAATTGTTCTCCAAAAACGATATTCATATACCCACTACGGGCTTTGCCAAATCCCCGATGGATACCAAAGATCTTATTCGTATGGTAAGTGGTGCCCCACTCATAATTAAATTGTTGGAGAGTACCCAAGGAAAAGGAGTGGTCTTGGCCGAAACCAATAAAGCGGCGGAGAGTGTGATCAACGCTTTTAAAAGTGTACAGACCAACATTTTGGTACAAGAGTTCATCAAAGAAGCCAATGGACACGATATTCGTTGTTTTGTGGTGAACGGAAAAGTGGTGGCCTCCATGCAACGTACCGCAGAAAAAGGAGAGTTTAGGGCCAATATCCACCAAGGTGGGGCAGCATCAAAAGTTAAGATAACCCCAGAGGAGCGAAAATTGGCCATTAAATCTGCAAAGGTCTTTAACTTGGATGTTGCAGGGGTAGACCTTATCCGGTCTAACAAAGGCCCCTTGCTTTTGGAGGTGAATTCTTCACCGGGACTTCAAGGAATTGAAAATACTACCGGAAAGGATATTGCCAATGTGATGATAGAGACGATCGAGAAAAAATTGAAATATAAGCAATAAGGCTACTGATTTTACTCAATTATTTGAATTTCAAATAATTACCACATTTTAGATATATTTTCCTATACAAGGCTTCAAAAACACGAATATAAATTGAAAATGGGTATCCATAAACGGAAAAGCCCCATTGGTTAATTGTACCCCTTCCAAATCAAAGGACAATAGTATGTTTGTTCCAGTTATCGCAAAGCTTTACAGCTTGAGTTAAAACCTTAAAATAGGATGGGGTGATTATAGGGTACTTTGTGTTCTTTACTTATTATCTTATTTATAACAAGATTTACGTTACTCCAAGAGGGTTTTTGAGGTTGAGCCCCTTGGTTGTAACAGTTTTCTATGAGCAAATTATGTTCCCATAAATTTAACCTACTTTTTCGGAAAGGAGTCGTTTTTTACGGCTCCTTTTTATTTTAGAAATATTCAAAGAGCTTTAATGGAAAAAATCATTCACAATTGTTCACATCTTTTAAGAAAACATAAAAACGGCATGGTGTAAGGTTTTGGACAAAAAACCTACTTTTGTAAAGTAACATTTCAGGAAGAAGATTTATGTCAGAACAAGTGGAAAGAATCAAAACATTGATCATTGGGTCGGGACCAGCAGGTTATACCGCGGCCATTTATGCCTCCAGGGCAGATTTAAAACCAGTAATGTACACCGGAATGGAGCCCGGGGGACAATTGACCACTACTACAGAAGTGGATAATTTCCCAGGCTATCCAGAAGGTATTGATGGACCAACCATGATGATACAGTTGCAACAACAGGCAGAAAGGTTCGGTACCGAGGTGAGAATTGGTATGGTAACCTCCGTGAAACTTAGTGATGAGGTTGGCGGAATACATAAAATTACCGTGGACGATTCCACCCAATTGGAAGCTGAAACCGTGATAATATCAACAGGTGCTTCTGCCAAATACTTGAATATACCAAGCGAGCAGCGATTAAGGGGCGGTGGAGTATCGGCCTGTGCGGTTTGCGACGGTTTTTTCTATAAAGGTCAGGATGTGGCCATTGTGGGAGCTGGAGATACTGCAGCTGAGGAAGCGTCCTATTTGGCCAATATATGCACAAAAGTGACCATGTTGGTTCGTAAAGACTACATGAGGGCTTCCAAAGCCATGCAGCATCGTGTAAATAGTTTGGACAATATTGAAATCCGATACAATACCGAAGTAGATGAAGTTTTGGGCGAACAGGTTGTGGAAGGTATTCGTGTGGTGAACAACCAAACCGGTGAGAAAGAGGAAATACCAGTTACCGGATTGTTTATCGCGATTGGGCATAAACCTAATACAGATATATTTAAAGGACAGTTGGACATGGATGAAACAGGCTACATAATTACTCAGCCAAAATCCACCAAAACAAACAAACCCGGTGTTTTTGCCAGTGGCGATGCACAGGATAAAATATACCGACAGGCGGTTACTGCGGCAGGAACTGGGTGTATGGCCGCTTTGGATGCGGAGCGTTACTTGGCCTTGGTAGAGAGCAAAGAAGTGTTGGCATCATAAATAGTAGTTTGTAAAAATGTAAAAGGCACTGAAACTTCAGTGCCTTTTTTGTTGATTGCAACTCAATCAATCCGCTTGTAATTTTCTGAAAAAGTTCTGTTGCCATCCGAGTCAACTGTAATTTGGCTGAATGTATTTTCTTTTAAGATGAGCTCAAATGTGAAGTTTCGCATGGTGTCCAGAGCTTTCATCATGTCGTCGTCACCATATTCTATAATCTCGATCAACGAGTTGTCCGTTACTTTGTAAGAACCATAACCAAACCTACCGTTGGGGTCGTCCGGTACATAGCGGGTCCACATAATTTTTTCTTTGGAATACATCTTAACCTGTCTGTAACCGTCAGATTTTATTATGGTATCTATAACATTTTCTCCGTCATAGTTGTAAAAACTTTGTAGTTCCCAAGTACCTTCAATCGATGGACTGCTAGGTTTTTGTCCATTAAAGCTTCCTATAACTAAAAAAACAAGAATAATAGTGAAAAGTAAAACTAATTTTTTCATAATGCCCTACTTTTAAAAGTGTTAGAGTATTTAAAAGATAGCAATAATTTTTGTAAAAATTAAGAATATAGACTTAAAATGCTAACATTTTGTCAAACTAAAGGGCTTTAGATCAGATTTTTTTTAACCCTAAAAAGTATAGTTAAAAATGTCTTTTTTAAAATATTCACAAATGATTTAAGAATTATTGACTAAATCGGATAAATAATCACAAATAAAACATTTTTTAATGCAAATGTTTGATATGTAAAAAAAATTAAACAAATTTCGTGTCTATTAACACAAACTTTAGTAATGAAAAACATTTATTTGACAATTATTGCAGTGTTTTCTTGTGTTGCTGCATTTGGTCAGACCCTTACGGGTACAGTGTCCGACACTTCGGGAGTGCCTTTGCCCGGGGTGACCATTGTGGTAAGTGGCACGAACATCGGAACAACTACAGACTTTGATGGTAACTATTCCATTACCGCCTCTAGCGGGCAGATCTTGAGATTTTCTTATTTGGGAATGAAACCAAAAGAAGTTACCGTAGGTACGCAAAAGACTATCGATGTGTCTTTGGAAGAAGATGCAGAACAATTGGGGGAAGTTATTGTTACAGCTTTTGGTATATCCCAAGAAAAGAAGTCGTTAGGTTATTCGGCGCAGAGTGTTGATGCAGAGGCTATTGCCGACACAAAACAAACCAATCTCGTCAACTCTCTACAAGGACAAGTTGCAGGTGTGCAAATAACTAATTCGGGAGGTGCCCCGGGACAAAGTGCTAGAATCATCATTAGGGGAATCAATTCATTGGACCCTAGCGCAAACAATCAACCACTTTTTGTAGTGGATGGTGTGCCCATTGACAATTCGACTGTTGAATCCCCCAACACACCAAGGGGGCTTTCTAACAGGGCAGCGGATATTAATCCAGCAGATGTGGAATCCATGTCAGTGTTAAAAGGTGCCGCTGCAACTGCTCTTTATGGGGTGCGAGCTGCAAATGGTGCGGTAATTATTACTACCAAGAAAGGTAAAAAAGGTAAGGTAAGCATCAACCTTAATACTTCCGTCGGATTTGATGAACTCAATCGTTTGCCCAAGCTCCAAAAAGAATACGGACAGGGATTCAGTGGAGAGTACGATCCTTCAAGCTTTTGGCCTAGTTGGGGAGCGCCAATAGATCAGGTTGCCCAAACAGAACCAGGGCATAAGTACCAAGATAATTGGAATAGGGCATTTGATACAGGTGTGCGAACAGATCATAGCTTAAGTATTTCCGGAGGGGGTGAAAAAGCAACATTTTACGCATCCATGGGCCGGTTGGATCAAAAAGGGATTATTCCTTTCAGTAACTGGGACCGAACCACTGCAAAAATATCAGGAACAGTTACAATGAACGAAAAATTCAATTTTGGTGGTTCCATAAATTATTCCAACTCTGGAGGAAATAGGGTTCCACATGATCGTTTTATGGAAAGAATGATGTATTGGGCAGAAACCCAAGATGTAAGGGATTATATAAATGAAGATGGAACCATGAAGACTTATGGGAATACCAATCCAATTTATGATGCTCGCTTCAGTACCTATGAGGACGATGTAAACCGGATTATCGGTAACCTTAACTTCAATTACAGCCCATGGGAGTGGTTGACCCTTTCGTATAGGATAGGTACTGATTTTTATAGTGATTCCAGAACGGAGATTACTCCAGGACCTAAAGGTATTGACGGTGAAGTGCCATTGAGTTCTGAAGGCTATTTGGAGGAGACACGGATAAACAGTAGGGATATTACTTCCAATTTTTACATTACCCTTAAAAATAAGTTTGGTGAAGATTTTACCACTACTTTGCGATTGGGGAACGATATATTTGAAAGAAAATATGATCGAATAACTTCAAGGGGAGAGGTTTTTATTATACCTGAGTTTTACAACCTCAATAATACAAGTAGGATATTTTCGGAGCAAGGAAAGAGTATAAGAAGATTGGTTGGTTTTTATGGTGATTTAATGTTGAACTATAAAGACTATCTGTTTTTGAATGTAACAGGACGTAATGATATTTCTTCAACATTGCCAAAGAACAATAATTCATTCTTTTACCCCTCCATTAATCTGGGTTATGTGTTTACAGAACATCTGGATGTCCCCACATGGTTCACTTTCGGAAAATTAAGGGCATCTTGGGCACAAGTGGGTAAAGATACAAACCCTCATGTATTGGGGGCAACATTTGTTTCACCAGACCATTTTCCACTCGGCGGTCAAGTTGGATTTAGCCGTAATAGTGAATTTGGTGACCCAATGTTAAAACCTGAATTGACAACTTCAATGGAGTTTGGGGCACAGCTATCCTTTTTTGATAGTCGATTGGATTTGGATTTCACTTACTATAAATCTAATGCAGAAGACCAAATTATACCAGTTCCTATTTCCGATGCTACAGGATTTTCTTCATACATAACCAATGCAGGTGAAATACAAAATAGTGGATTTGAATTTGTACTTGGAGCGGATATTGTTCGTAATGAGGATTTTACTTGGAAAGCGACCGCCAACCTGTCGGTGAACAACAATGAGGTAAAATCAATAAGGGAAGGTATTGATGAGATAGTAGTGGGCAACCAGTTTGGTTATGCCGGAAGTACTGTGACCATGAAATTGATAGAAGGAGAGGCCTATGGCAATTTATATGGTTCAAGCTATGAAAGATACGGAGCAAACGAAGAATCTATTTTTCTCCAACGTAATTTGCCGACGGTCATAGGGGATGATGGCTTTCCTGTCCGTAATGGAGATCAGCTCATACTCGGTAACGCCGTTCCAAAATGGATAGGAGGCCTAAGAAACCAATTTACTTATAAGGACTTTGAGTTGAGCTTTTTGGTCGATTTTAGGGCAGATGTTGATCAATATAACCAATTTGACAACTTTTTGTCAGCGTTTGGTAAAAATGAATATACTCTAGCCAGAAATGATTTTCGTGTTTTTGACGGTGTATTGGCCGATGGCACCCCAAACACCCAAGAAGTATGGCTTGGGCAAGGTTTGGGGCCAGATGGTAGGGATTATGGAGCAGGTTATTGGAGAAATGCATATAGAGGGGTAAGTGAGAATTTTGTGCAGGATGCGAGCTTTATCAAGCTAAGGAACATTTCGTTGGCTTATAACTTAAATGATAAGGTGCTTTCAAAACTGCCATTTACATCGATGAGGATTTCATTGGCGGCGAACAATATTATTTTATATTCCCCATGGGATGGGTTTGATCCTGAATCATTCTCCGCTGGAGCAGGCGGCAATGCCATAGGGTTCACAGGTCTTGGTTTTCCGGGAACCCAGAGCTATTTTCTAACGTTAAACTTTGGACTATAAAAACAGGAATGATGAAAATAACGAAAAAAATAGTGAGGAATTTAGGTTTGTTTTTGGTCTTGATGATGGCCTCATGCGATTCCTATTTAGATGTAAACGAAAACCCTAATAACCCTGAAGATGCCCCTATCTCGGGATTAATGATTAATAGTACCTATGAATCTGCAAAAAATATTTTTAGGGTAGGGGATATTACATCAAATTATGTACAGTATTTAGCTTCACCAAATCCAGCAAGCGCTTCTGATACCATGGAGCCTGTAAGTAACAACAATACTTGGTTCAATATATATAATGTGATGACCGATTTGACAGTATTGATTGAAAAAGCGGAAGAACAAGAGGCCAATCATTATAAAGGGGCTGCGCAAGTCCTAATGGCATTGAACCTAGGAATGGGTGTGGATATTTTTGGCGACATGCCATTTTCAGAAAGCTTTACTTTTGAAACTGTTACCCCTTCATACGATGATGATGAGCAACTTTATGCTATGATTATGGACTTTTTGGATGAGGGAATTAATAATCTCCAAGGAGAAACAACCGTTTCAATGGGAGAGGATGACTTTATATATCAGGGAGATACAACAAAGTGGATAGCCTTTGCCAATATGTTGAAGGCACGGTACATGATACATGCCAAAGAAACCTCCGATTACAGTGCTTCAGAAGTGTTGGCTGCCATCGATAATGGATTCCAATCCATTGATGATGATGCAAAGGTTGCTTTCTTTGAACAGGACATCAACCCATGGGCAGATGTTGCGAGGGATAATGCTGATCTTTTATTGGGAGGTTGGATATCCGAACAATTTATCCAAGCTTTGGATGGTACGTCCTATCCTGCGGTCGATCCTAGATTAGGACTAATGGTAGGTACAACAGATGATGATACCTTTGTTGGTACTGTAAATGGAGCCGGTAGGGGAAATGCTCCGGAGCAAGGAGCTAGGTCAACTTTAGTAGAAGATCAATATTATACAACTATAACTTCTCCAATACTTATAGCTACGTATAGCGAACAAAAGTTTATAGAGGCAGAAGCCGCGTTTGAAATTGACAAGAACAGATCTTACCAGGCTTATTTAGCAGGGATAAGGGCGCACATGGAAATGCTTGAGGTGCCACAAGAGGAAATCGACACATACCTTGCCGACCCTAGTGTGAGTATGGGAGAAGGAGCGTTTGCCCTCGAAGACATTTTTAAAGAAAAGTGGGTCGCTCTTTTTTTGCACCCAGAAACATGGAATGATGCTAGAAGGTTCGATTACCAGTATAAAGATATGGACGTGCCTGTTAATTTAAATCCAGATTTGAACGGTCAGTTTATAAGAAGATTGCCATATCCGGATAATGAAGTGAGCAGGAACGGACAAAATGTACCTGATGTAACTCTTCTTGACCGCATTTTTTGGGACGAATAAATTAACAGCAAATAATTAAACAATAATAAGGCCATCCAATCGGATGGCCTTTGTATTTGTATTGACTTTCTGCTCTTCGAACTTCAAAAAACATCCTGTTCCGTCAAGTATAAAAGTCCTTCGTCTTTTTGATTCAGAACACGCTTGGTGCGCAGATAGCGGTTGTAATTGTACGCATCAAAATTCTCAGCATTTTTGTCCATACTGCTGATATGGACATTGCCCGCAGAGTGGATAAATTCATTATTCCCAATCCACATTCCTACATGGACAACTCTTTCAGGAGTTGTATTTGTGGCATTTCTTCCAAAAAATAGCAAATCCCCTGGAACGAGCTTGTCAAACTCCTTTGAGTCATCTACCAAAATCCCTTCATGTATCTGTTGGGACGCATCACGAGGTATTATGATTCCGTTCATAAAATAAACGGTTTTGGTAAAACCACTGCAGTCTACACCCTTAATAGAGGTTCCTCCCCACAAATAGGGAACCCCTAACAAAGTTTTGGAGGTCTTAACCAAAGATTCCTTGGAAAGTTCTAAAGATGACTTCCAATCTTGGTAGGGTAAGGCTGCCGACTTTTTTATACAGGCCTCTTTGCCATCTGGATATTTTACTCTGTAAAAAGTACCTTCGTCCGCAACCAAGCTCAGGATATTCCCCGCTACTAAATCAGAAACTACTTGTGATGATTCATTCGCGCTAATGTATGAGTTACCATATATTTTGGTAAAGATCAATTTTTTTGAAGCTTGCCATGCATCAACCTCAGCTTTGTTCATTAACTCGATACCGCCGCTATCCACCCATCCCAAGTAGTTGTCCGGGGTTTGTATTTGATACCAGTTTCTTTCTTTTTGATACACATTGATGGGCATTCCCATAGTCCCTTGCGTAACCATTTCGGCCGAATGCGAAGGGTTAGACCTTAAATTGGCCACCGAAAGTTTGATGACACCATAAATTTTACCTTCCAAGTCAGAGGCAGGGAGTACTTCAATACTATCCGTATAAGTAATTTGTAGAGATTCCAATTCTTGATGCAGGGCATCCAGAGCGTCGGGCAGATTGGTTTTGCCCGTTAATGTATATCCTTTGGCATTCTCCTTTGATTGAATGTCAAAAAGAGCCACTCGCTTATCCGGGGCATAGGTTTCCCGAACGGAAGAAATCATTTGATCTATCTTATTTGGCTCTGTGCTTTGCTCTTTTTTACAGGCTGAAAAAATAAGGACAACCAACAAAAACAGGTAAACCCTATTATTTTGGAAAGATGGAAACTTCATAAAATAATAATGTTACTTTATTTAATGCTTGCAAAATAACCAATTTATGAGATATAATGATCAACCCAAGAGGGTGTTCAAACAATTGGTCAATTGTAGCACATCTTCTTTTTTATGATAAGCGCTCAAGACCAAACGGCTCACAATAGGCCCCTTGTCATCAGGATAATTGAAATTGGTAAAAACAAAACCACTTTTGTTTAAAGATGATACCACCTCTGTATTTTGGAATTCAAAAGTGGGATGTCCTTCCATATGGGTGAAAAAGGACGGTCTTTTTAGCATGGATTTAAAATAACGGTAGTTGTCCCTGAGTTTTTCCAAACGCTCCGAATAAATTTCTCTGGCGTCCAACAGCGTTGCCATAAAAGCGGGAGATGCAGGGCTTGCCCCTCCATAAAAAGGAGTGGATTCCAACATTTGTATGTCCTTTTTATCACCAAAAACAGCCCCTGCCTGTATGCCCAATGCCTTGCCCAACGAACAACAAACCATAAGTTTGGCAGGTTTTAGTGCTTTGAGCATATTGAAACAACCATTCCCGTTTTCGCCAACAATGCCAAAACCATGGGAATCGTCTCCGATTAAAATCACCTTATCCAAAGAGAGGCTCCTTAAACTTTTGAAGTTTGGAAATTGTTCACCCGAAAAATCAATAGTGTCAAAAAGTACAACGGGCATCAGTTGGTTTTTGGCAATTTCTTTTGATACTAGCTGCTCCAATTCCACCCAACCTTTGGTTTCAATTACCCCTTTGGTGCAAAGTGCGGCATGGGCTTGTGGTGCGGCAATTACGGTATGTCCTTTCTCAATTAGGGTCTGAACCACCAATTGGGCCGCCAAGTAGCCAGAAGACATGGTCAGGCAACTTTCACTACCTGCCCAGTTGGCTAAATAGTTTTCGGTTTTGTTGTATATGTCCAGAAGCACATTGGATTTTCTTGAGGCGCCATAATGCATACCATACTTTGATACATTTTGAACAAACAAATCCTTAAAAGGGGGATGGTTTTGCAGTCCTAAATAAGCAGTTCCTCCAAAATATAAATGGGGTTTGCCATCAACTAAAATTTGTCTGTCCGGTATGCGATGTATAGAGTGGCCCATTACAGCAATTCTATGCCGCTACCGGGCAATTTTGGGAAAATTACTTTACCGTTTTCCAAAATCTCCACGCCTTTTGCAATATCACCTTTTAGGAGCATGGCACCATCCATGTCCACATAATCAAGCTGGGGCAAAAGTTGGGCAATGGCAGAAATTCCAACGGTGGACTCCGTCATACAGCCGACCATGAGTTGCAGCCCCAATTCCTTACCTTTTTTGATCATTCGCCTGGCAGGTGTCAGCCCTCCACATTTTGTCAATTTAATATTGATACCATGAAAATAAGGGCCACATTGCTCTACATCACTTTCCACAATGCAGCTTTCATCGGCAATAACGGGAAGTGCGGATTGTTCTTTAACAATGGCCATTTCCTCCCAATTATCGGCCTTCAACGGCTGTTCTAAAAATTCTACCCCCAGTTCTTTTAATAAAGGGGCATTTTTAATAGTTTCTTCTGGACCCCATGCACAATTGGCATCAATTCGAAAAATACTGTTCGTATGTTTTCTGAGTTCGCGTACAATGGCAACATCGTCGGAGGTTCCCAACTTAATTTTGTAAACGGGCCAAGGTTTTTCTTGGAGTTTGGCCACCATTTTCTCGATTGTATCAATACCAATAGTGTAATTGGTGATGGGGTACTTGTCCGTATTGGTGCCCCAAATTTCGTAAAGAGGTTTTCCTTTTAGTTTTCCATAAAGGTCGTTTGCTGCCAAATCCAAGGCGCAAAGGGTAAATTTATGGAGGTTGAGGGACTCTAAATGTTCGTAAAAGTTTTCAGGGGTGTCTAAGGTGTACCCTTCAATTTGATTTCTGACAGCTTCTATTTCGGCCATCATCCCCTCAATGGTTATTTTATAATAGGGGTTGGAGGTGGCTTCGCCATAACCTGTTTTACCATCAAGCGACAAACAAACAATCAGGGTGTCCTGTTCATCCCTGGATTCTCTGGAAATGGTGAAAGTGTGGGCTAGTTGAAGTGTATATTTTTTTAGCGTTATCTGCATGGGATGTTTTAAATTGAGTCACGCTAAGATAGGATTTCGGATAAACTTATTGGAGCATGTTTAAAAAGAATTCAATTGGCTAAAAATTGCCCTTTTGCATCCATTTTTTTACCTTTTTATCCTTCCGTAGCCCTGCTATGCAACTCAAAAAAGTCTTCAACTGGGCACAAAATGCCTACTTTCGCTACAATCAATCCTTTTTAAATATGCTCTAAAAACAAAAGCCCACTGAAAAATCAGCAGGCCTTTGCATATGTAAAGGGAATTGGATTAATATTTACGAACGCTTCCCGAAACGGATTTTTTGGTCTGCACACTTGCCTCGCCTGTATATTTAATATCCGCTCCGCTGCTTGCGTCTGCCACCAAGGATTCCGAAACATTTACGGAAATATCGGCACCACTGCTGGCATCTGCGTTGCATCTTTTTACCATCAAATCCTGTGCTTTAATATCCGAACCACTACTGGCATCTGCAAACAGTGCATCTGCCTGTCCAGAAACCTTGATGTCGGCACCGCTACTGGCATCTGCAGATACTTCGCCCGCCACAACCTCTACATGTAGGTCGGCACCACTACTGGAGTCAAGTTCAATGTTTTCTGCCTTTATCACATTTTGGGCGATAAGGTCGGCACCACTGGAACTTTCCAATGCCGTAATTTCTGGTAGGGTCACATAAACGTTCTTGGTGGCTCTTCCAATGTTTTCAATGGCATGGATTTTAAGTCTTCCATCCTTAATATCGGTTCCGATAAGGTCAATAATGTTCTCATCTGCCTCTACCGAAATGTTGAAATCGGAGCCTTGCGTTACGAATACATCAATTCCTTCGGAGGCGGATACGATGTCAAAATCCTCTTTTACATCACGGCTTTCTTCTACGATTTCGCCGTTGCCTGTTTTTCCATTGCCGAAGTTCATATCCATCATGCATGAGGATGCAAATAGAGATAGGAGCGCGGCGATTGCTAATCTTGCTAGTGTTGTCATGATTGTTGTTTTTTATGCTCAGCTTGGTTGAGTATCTCTCAGCTAGACTGGGCATCTATTATTGATTGATTTATGATTTAGTTGTGATCGATACTGAAATTTATCAGCCTAAATGTCCTGTTTTATGTGTGTTATTGGAATTTAAAAATGCTCAATTGTAGAAAATCGTTCCCCAATTGTAATTTTTGGTTTATGCCTTTTCCCTTTTCCTTTATTTATCTGCGCTTTATTACACCACCATTTGATATATCCGACTTGATTATAGGTTTACCTGTATAAAAAATAGTTCCTCCATCCTTTACTGTGCCGTTAAGAAGTGTACCAACTTGTGCGGTTATTTTTCCACCTCCGTAGACGATGGCGAACAGGGAATCAACAGGTGTTGATGCCATTTCAAGATTTCCTCCACTTTTTACAGTGCATTTGAGAATTTCTATTGGGGCAAAACCATCCTCTATTTTGAGCGACCCACCCCCACTTAACTGAATATCATCAAAATTTGGAGTCCCAATATGGATTTCAACATGGCATTTGTCTGAATGGTTGTCCTTGCTCGAAATGTGTAAGGCTTTCGATGAAACGGCGACATCGATCTTTTCCACACAACTTTTTTTACCTTTCAACTGCAATTTGGTTGCCGAAGTAGGGTGCAGATAGATGTTTCCTCCAGTGGTAACAATCAAACTGTTAAAAGGTGGGATAGATCTCTCTTCTTTTACAACATCTTTGTTCCCGGAAGAAGAATTGTCTTGTGCTTTGCAGGATGGTACAGCAATGAGACTTAACAGAATTATGGGTAATGAAATAAACTTTATCATGTTGATTTTTTTTTATAGGATTGCAGGGTACTGACCTGTCTAGTTTTTTGCTTTGACTTTTACCCCATCCTCGTTGATCTTCATCTCAAAGGAATCTTGATTGTCTTTAATGTCGATGTCAATACCATCTTCGTTGATTATGATTTTACCATTTTCATTGGAATCGTCATCCAAATCGGTGCAATCCAAACATTGTAGCTCACCATCTTCATCCATCAACCAGTGTTGTCCGGCAATACCACTTCTGTAGTAGCCTTGGTCATTATCAATACCGCGACCAATGTACCTGCTTGTGGAATCGTCAAAATAAACGGTTATGGATGCAGGAATGTAAATAGTTATGGTTACCTCTTGGTTTCTGGCCTTATTGGATGTTGGCGTGATTAAATACTCGTCCAACAAAATTTCATTGCCATCAATTTCGTATCCGTATTCAATGTTTCTGGCGCGGTCACGAGCTGCTAACGTTGAACTTCCATCAGCATCTTTTCTGATATTGATTTTGATGGAATCGGTATCCGACTTTCTGATTTTGATATCAACTTCGTCGGACATCAGCACACGGTTGTCATTTTCATCATAACCAAAGGTCATCCTTCCAAAATGAATATCATCCCTGTCATATTCCATGTAAGCATCTTTCATTGTAATAATCAAGGTGTCGGAAGGAATTCCCAAAGCCGGTTCGGTCCTATCGTTTACACTTCCAGTATAAGAGAACTCAGCAGCTTGGCGTATTCCAAATACAATCAACAGTCCTACGGAAATCAACCAAAGCCCCAAAAGGGAGAATTTGGCGATATTCCCGATGGATTTTAGATTGTTTACCAAAATCTTCAATCCCAAATAGAGCAGGAAGAAGAACGGAATACCAACGGCAAAGAACAGTAAGATGGATACTACCCATACAGGCGCCCCGGAAGTGTTTACTATTTCATAGAAATCTATTCCAGGTACATGTACTGCATCGAACATGCCCACGGTGAACAGTCCAAAGAACAGCCCCACCAATGTGGATGCACCGATGATGATCAATAGGATACCTATGAACTTGCCGAATACCTTAAAGAGGAACAGAATAATGTCCCCGATGGTATCAAAAAAGGTCTTGGAGCTGCTTTTGACCTTGTTGCCCACTTTATCGTAGTCAACACTTTTTACTTTTTCCGCAACATCATCAAACCCCTCTTTAACTTTGCGTTCTATATTGCTGATGTTGACGGGCTCCCCCCGCATATCCAATTTTTGGGAGGTTGTGGCGGCTTCGGGCACCAAAATCCAAAGTAGGATATAGGCGATAAGTCCAAAACCACTGGTGAAAACGGCCAATAGAATAAATATGAGTCTAACCCATAGCGCGTCTATGCCCAAGTAATGCTCCAGACCGGCACATACACCACCAATATATTTATGGTCTATGTCCCTGTACAGTTTTTTGCCTTTCCCGGTAGATTCAGTATAGGCCTTTTTGGGTTCGTCCTCAAAAATGTCCTCGTCCACCATGTAATCTTCGGGTTGCCCCATTACATCGATTACCTGGTCAACTTCCTTATGGGTGATCACTTGCCGTTCGTTCTCCATTTTCTCAAGGAAGAGTTCGGCGATCCTAGCTTCTATATCGGCAATGATTTCATCGCTTCCCTTGGTACCTGAAAAGGAACGTTTTATGGATTCCAAGTACCGTCTCAGCTTGTTATACGCATCGTCGTCTATATGGAAGAGCGTATTTGCTAAATTTATATTTACTGTCTTGTTCATTTTTTGATTTTATTTTGTGTTGGTTACCAGATTCACTGCGTTTCTAAGTTCGTCCCAGGTGCCATTGAGTTCGTTTAGGAACAGCTGGCCTGTTTCTGTAAGGGCATAATATTTACGGGGAGGCCCCGATGTGGACTCTTCCCAACGGTAGTTGAGCAATCCCGCGTTCTTTAGCCTTGTGAGCAAAGGGTATATGGTACCTTCCACTACTAACATCTTTGCGTCCTTTAAGGCTCCCAGAATTTCTGAGGCATATTTGTCGTCATCCTTTAGGATGGACAGGATGCAATACTCCAGAACCCCCTTGCGCATCTGTGCTTTTGTGTTTTCTATGTTCATAATTTCATGGTTCTATTAAATTAACTGTTCGTTTTTGTACTGCCAAACTTTCTTTGGCAACGTTCCCACTCCATTCCCCCGAATTGGGCAGGGGAGTGGAAAACGGTTCTTTGATTGATGATTGATGATTTTTTTCGTTTTTTGATTGATGGTTAAACTCCGATTTTTTTGATTGATGAATGATAAAATATTGAGGAGGTGATTAAGCTCCTATTGATTGATGATTATAATTTTTCTTTTTTAGCTTCGTCCACAACGGCATTGTTTTCAATAATCTGCATTTTGGTTATTTCACCTTCACCGGTTTGTATAAATTTAAAGCGAACATCTCTTTCCTTCATAAAAAAAGTGTTTTCGGATTGTGGATAAAGTGTGGCTTGCATTTTTTCTGATGATAATAATAGATTGCCAGCATCTTTTCTGATTTGAACAGACCCTACCTGTGGAGATGTGTAACTACCTTCATATTTGTCCAATATTTGTTGAGATACCGAAACCTCCTTTATAGGTTCTGAGTTTTTCATTAAATGATGATTGTAGCTCAACTCCCTTTTAATTTTCCATTCGCCGTCCTTTAGCACCCAAACATGTGTGAACTTGGCAATATCTCCTTTCTGATATTCATTTCGATTATTTAGAAACTCAAACCTGTGCACTCCATGTTGAATGGCTCCGTACAGTTCCTCGCCTTTATATAAAGGATATACTTCCAAACTTCCGTCCATCAAAATTCGTTTGGAATATTGGGGTGCTTCGGGGTCTTTTTTTTCACAATTTTCTCGTGTAGGCTGCAAAAAGGCTTCCCTTCCATCGGTGAAACCTCCTTTATCATGATAGAATTCGAAATCCTCCGTGAACAAAGATTCCATGGTATCTACATCACATCGGTTAAAAGCGGCATCGAACAACAGACTGTCCTTGGATTTTAATACTTTGTATAATTCTGAGTCCTTTGCTACTTGTCCATGTACCGAAACGGCAAGGATTAAGGTGAAAATTCCAAATATGTATCTAAAATTGCTCATTATTTGATGAATTTAATGGTGAATGGATATTTAAAATATTCCCCCTCATTGGTTCTGATGGTGGCCAAAATCGTAAAAACAATGTTCACAATGCCCAAGGCAACCTGCAAAAATCCAGATATTCCTACGGGCCAAATAAGTCGTCCCAACCTAAAATCGTCACTATCTAAATGAAAGTTTAGATTGTTTAGATCGCTCAAGTCGTGGAACCCAAAAAAGTTCCAATCGAACAGGTCTGGCCAAAATCCGATAAAGAATGGAATAGTGATCAAACCTGCCACAATGGAATAGAGCAACATGCTAATTTGAAAATTAAGTGCTTGTTTACCATTGTAATCCACAAACTCATGTTGTTTTTTATTGGCGGTCCATAAAATCAGGGGAAGTATAAAATTCCCAAAGGGGATAAAGTACTTCGAGAACATGGACGCATGGATGATTGCGGATAAATTTCGTTCGTGTTTGGTGATTGTAGTTGCCATTTTCTGATTGATGTTTTTGATTGTAAAGGGGTAAACCTATTAGCTTACCATGCAAATATATATCCAAAAGATGGTACTATGCAAAGCAAAGTACTATAATTTAACATAAAATTAACAATAATACATATCATCTTTTTACCTATTTTTAGGAGATTATAAATACAGGATATGGCACTTACACCCAGTAAAATCAATACGTTTACATTTATGAAACTTCCTTCCGCATGGTGGTGTGGGGTAAGGCTTAAGTATATTGATGACAAAAAGGCAATCACCTCGGTAAAGCATAAATGGGTGAATCAAAATCCGTTTAAATCCATGTTTTGGGCCGTGCAGGGGATGGCTGCTGAGCTAAGTACGGGTGCATTGGTGATGAACGAGATCCAAAAGAGCGGAAAGAAAATCTCTATGCTCGTGGCTAACAACAAAGCCACCTTTACCAAAAAAGCTACGGGCAGAATCAACTTTGCTTGCGAGGATGGCGAACAGATTGCCGATGCAATAAAAAAGACCGTGGAAACTGGTGAGGGACAAACGTGTTGGATGAAATCCGTAGGGGTCAATCAAGATGGGGTGGAAGTATCCACTTTTCATTTTGAGTGGACGGTCAAGGTGAAGGAATAGTTATGGCTAAAGGTTAATGGTAAAAGATAAATTTTGAATTGGAAA
Source organism: Flagellimonas halotolerans (assembly GCF_035818535.1). Taxonomy (NCBI): domain Bacteria; kingdom Pseudomonadati; phylum Bacteroidota; class Flavobacteriia; order Flavobacteriales; family Flavobacteriaceae; genus Flagellimonas; species Flagellimonas halotolerans. The sequence continues at coordinate 202,609 of NZ_JAYKYV010000007.1, forward strand.
ATAATTGCGAAGCATATCTACTTCTTTATTTAACTATTTTATTAATTATTCAAGAGAATAGATATTTCAATTCTTTTCCTGCCATTTGTTCAGTCTTTGAGAAAACGTAATTGAATATTGATTTTTATCGATTTTTTATTCAATCAAATATTGAAGTAATTTTTTCCTTTTAGTTTTCGATACTTAACCGTAATTCCATCTTTTTCGACTGTCAATAGGTCTGGACCAGTAAAATGAATTTTTCCTATTTTTTCAAAACTTGAATCTAATTGAGATGGAAATAATGTACTGCTTTTAATTTGATAAGTTCCTGCAGGGTTAATTCCCAAATTCATAGATATACATAGTGGAATCACTGATATAGATTTCTTGGTATATTACCTCATATTCTCTATGTTTCTGAATTTGCCAATTTCCTAGGATGTCTTTTTCGATTTGTGACTGGGCGATATAGCTTTGGGTTAGAAAGAGTATAGAGAGAATGATTTTAATTTTTTTTCATACTATGAGGATTTCCTGAAATTATTGTCGCTTAAATATTTTGAATTAATTTTTAAAATTCTTGACAAATCAAATACAACTAATAATGTAACAAAATCTCTTATTTATAAACATATAAAAAGAAATCAAAAAACATCAATAACAAATGAACGCACACGAAATTGACTACCACATTTATGGCGAAGAAATGCAATATGTGGAAATAGAACTGGACCCACAAGAAGCCGTTGTTGCCGAAGCCGGCAGTTTTATGATGATGGACACCGATATTAAAATGGAAACCATCTTCGGGGACGGTTCCAACCAAGATACTGGGGTATTGGGCAAATTGTTCTCCGCAGGTAAACGTCTGCTCACGGGCGAGAGCCTTTTTATGACCGCTTTCTTGAACATTGGTCAAGGTAAAAAACTTGTGAGTTTTGCTTCGCCTTATCCAGGTAAAATTGTTCCCATAGATCTCTCCGAAAAAGGAGGGAAGTTTATTTGCCAAAAGGACGCCTTCCTATGCGCCGCTAAAGGCGTTTCCGTGGGCATTGAGTTCTCCAAACGCTTGGGCCGTGGGTTTTTTGGAGGCGAAGGCTTTATTATGCAAAAGTTGGAAGGTGACGGAATGGCCTTTGTGCACGCTGGTGGAACCATGGCGAAAAAAACATTGGCACCTGGAGAGACCTTAAAAGTTGATACAGGCTGTATTGTTGGTTTTTCCCAAACTGTGGATTATGATATTGAGTTTGTGGGCGGCATTAAAAATACTGTTTTTGGTGGGGAGGGACTTTTCTTTGCTACGCTACGTGGTCCGGGAACCGTTTATATTCAATCTTTGCCGTTCAGTAGGTTGGCCAGCCGAGTTTGGGCCGCTGCACCCCGTGGCGGCGGAAAAGATAAAGGTGAAGGAAGTATTTTGGGCGGTATCGGTGATTTGTTGGATGGAGATAATAGGTTTTAGGTGCTGGATGTCAGATGTCAGAAATCTGAATTCCGATATCTGGAGTCTGAAAAAATCACTTCTTTTGCGCATATGAATTTCAACGACCTGTTCCATTTTCTAGAAGAACTTCAAAAGAACAATAACAAAGAATGGATGGATGCGAACCGCAAATGGTACAAATCCCTTCGCAACGATTTTATCGCTTGGTTGGATGATTTGGATTTGACCATGGCACAACTCCATGACGATTATTACCCAACTCCAGGCAAAAAGGGCATCAACAGAATCAATAATAATTTAATGTTCCATCCGAATAAACCTATCTACAAAGACCATTTGGGTGCAGGGTTGGACAAAGCGCCCAATTCCGCCGATTTTTATATTGAAATTGGACTAAAACATTGCTTGTTGGCAGGCGGTCGATGGCGACCTGACTCCAAAACGCTTCGCAGTATCCGAGATGCCATTGATTATAATGGTGAGGAATTGCAGCAGATTCTGGACAAACCATCCTTCAAAAAAATGTTTGGCGGCTTATATGAGGACGAGAAATTGGTGTCATCCCCCAAAGGGTTTTCCAACGACCATCCGCATATTGAATTGTTGCGCAACAAAACCTTCGCGGTGGAGTACAAACTGACAAAAGCAGACGTGCTGAATCCTGATTTCAAAGAAAAAATCGTCGAGGTTTACAAAGAGATGCTTCCCTTTCGACAATATTTAAACCAAGCGGTTACCGTTTAGTCCAGCTCATCTGAAGCCTTGATCAATCGGGCAGAAAGATCGGGACGCTCCATATCGGGGTCGTATGGGAACATGGGTCTAATGATTCTTTTATGGCCCAAACGTTCCAAATCTTGGTCCACGCCACCTGGGGTCAAGGCCATGACCCAATCTCCTCGCATATTGTAAAGTTCTGGAACCAAATACCCAATTTTAATTACTATAATATCCGTTTCACTGGGGGTAAGCCCCAAATCGGTAAAATCGGATTTTCTGTGGTAGGGTTTCCTCTTTTTGGTCACAATCACATGGGCATTGTCCACTTTCACCACAACCTCGGTTTCTGCATGTACATCGCCATGTTTTATGGCAGTAACTTCTCCCGTTAACATAAGGGGTGGAGCATATCTATCGTCAATCTCGGCACCAACAGGGGCGCTGACTTTCCCTCCAACACCCACTTTTACGGCTTCTTCTACCAATTTAGGGCCTGGGATTGAGGCATAAATCAAAGATTTGCCATCTGTTTTATGAAACTCCTCCCTTTTTAAGAGTTCCGTCAAGGTCCAAGTAACATCACCTGCACCGCCAGCGGTAGGGTTGTCGCCCATATCACTGATCATAAATGGTTTTTTGTCACTGGCAAGGGCAAGTTCCAATGCTTCTTCGTAAGATTTTGTCAGGGCGACGAATTCAAATTCGTTACGGACATCCCAAAAGCTATTGGCCAACTTTTCAGCACCTTCGGTTACTTGCTTTTTATCATCCCCTATAGCCATAACCACGGCGTGGTTTCGGGGTTCATCGGCCCATGCGTAGCCAATCCAAATAGCTGCATCGATCACACCTTCTTGTTGCTCCACTTCGGGAACTTGGGCATACAGACTTTTTCCGGGTTCCACGCGGGTGCTGGTTTTTTCTCCCGGCAATAGGATGGGTACGGGAACCCAGGCTTTGTATTTTGGCTTGCCCTTACCGTTTTCGAGTCGGGACACCAAGTTTTCAACGGCTCGCCTTCTGGATTCTGTGGCATCTTCATGGGGTGCCATGCGGTAACAGGTAATCAAGTCGGAGTGCCGCGCCAAACGTTTGGATACATTTCCGTGGAGATCCATGGAGGTCGAAATCAACACATCGGTCCCCACAACTTCTCGAATACGTTTGATGAGGTCACCTTCCGGGTCGTCCAAGCCCACCACACTCATGGCTCCATGAATGTCAAAGAAAAGGCCGTCGTACGGCATGTTTTCTTCCAACATCGTCAATGTTTTGCCCACCAAGGATTCGTAGGCTTCACGGGTAACCGTGCCTCCCGGCAATGATTTCCCCACTAAAGTGGGAACCCATTCGGCTCGTTTCCTCAAAGATGAATCCGCTTCCATAAACGGATAGCGATTAAATATGGAATCTCCGATTTTGGGGTGAAACGCTTCTTTATGGGTAAGGGCTGGCGAAAACGTACTGGACTCAATTCCAAGGCCGGCAATAGCGATTCGGGGCAGTTTTTTTTCGGTGGCTTTATCACAACTTATTAGAATAGCAAAAAGTAATAGAAGGAGTAAGGGGTTACGCATAATATTGGGTTTGGTCGGTTTTCATCAAAAAACATAAATATCGACATAATAATATTGATGTCAAAAGTGATTGCAGTAATTCAGGATGATAAGTGGATAAGCTTGTATATTTAACCAAAACTTTTTCATTTTGGCTAGCAACAGAATCAGAAATATGCAGCGGGAACTACTATCGGACAACTGGTATTCCCTTGAGAAAATAACTTTTGAATATTTACGGGACGATGGCGTTTGGGAAAAACAAATCCGAGAAGCATACGACCGTGGCAATGGTGCCGCCATACTCCTTTATAATGTTGAAAAAAGAAAGGTTGTGCTTACCAAACAGTTTCGTATGCCCACGTATGTGAACGGTAATGATGATGGGATGATGATCGAGGTATGTGCGGGACTTTTGGAAAAGGGCAATGCCGAAGAGACCATTAAAATGGAAGTAGAGGAGGAGACGGGTTATAAAATTGATAAGGTGGAAAAGGTTTTTGAAGCCTACATGTCACCCGGTTCGGTAACGGAAATCCTTCATTTTTTTGTTGGGGAGTATAAAGATGCCATGAAAGTAAGCGATGGCGGCGGCGCGGCGGATGAAACCGAAAATATTGAGGTGTTGGAACTTGATTTTAAAAAAGCCATTGCCATGATGCAAAACGGTGAAATAAAAGATGCCAAGACCATAATGTTGTTACAATACGCCCAAGTCCAGGGAATTATGCATCAGTAATTTTCGTATAGATTCTTTAAGGTAGTATACATGGTTTCCCTTATCTCTGATGATGGCACCCGAAAATGATTGTTCATAAAACTAAAGATGAGCAATTTGCCCGATTTGGTCTTCACGTAGCCGCTCAAATTATAGTTGTTGCCCACGGAGCCCGATTTGGCAAATAGGAACGGCTCCGTTGTGTGGTCTTCCCATTCTTGGACCGTATTGTTGGGTCCCCACATCGGAAATATCCCAAAAAGACGTTCTTCCTGTACTTCTTCATATAGTTTTTGAAGAATTTGAACAAAGGAACGGGGCGTAAACAAATTATAACGGGAAAGTCCGGACCCATCTACCCAGCGCGGTTGATGTTCCAAGTCCTTTAAATGATTGTTCAACATAAAATCTATGGCTTTTTCGGTGCTCAAGGTATCGGATAGTGTGGCCGAGGCCGCCATTAATAATTGTTCTGCCAAAAAGTTATCGCTCTTAAAAAGCATACGCTTAAAAATAGAGTCGGTTTCTATTCCATACAAGGTTTGCTTCTCACCAGATGGAAAATGTGGGGTCAAGGCAATTTTTTTCCCAAGGGCTGTCTCAAGTAATTCTTTGGTCAAATTTTCACTGGCCATAAAAGGAATTTCCAAAGTGTCCTGTTCCGTAGAAGAGATATAAAACTTGTTGTGGAACTCTTTTCTTTTTAAAGTGGTGTCCTTGATTATGGTTTTATGGAAGAATGTTTTTGGAGAAACTTCCAATCCATTGTTGCTGGAAATGGTAGCTACGTTGCCGTAAAGGGGCAAAGTGGATTTTTCGGGCGAAAAATAAGTGTCGTAATCTTCCCAGGCCCAACCGGGCCCATAACGGGGTTCGCTATGATTTTTGGTGTAAAGGGCAATGGTCTCCTGATTTTTTAACCAAGCTATTGCTGTGCTGTCGTTAAAATAGGGGTGCAGCCATGATGGGTCACCGGTACCTTCAATAAATATCGTGTCTTGGGTCACTTTATACTTTAGGGTGGGAATGTATTTGGGAAGTAACTTTAGACCTGTATATAAAGTTACAATCTTTGTGTTGCTGGCAGGGGTAAAGTATTTGTCGCCATTGTGATTATAGATCTCTTCTTTAGTATTGGCATCAATAATTACAAGGCCATGGAAAGAATTTTTCAGGCTGTCGCCCTCAATATTCGAGTTCAGTGTTTTTTTGATGGGACTACATCCGGTCAATAAAAAAATGACGATAAAAACATTGAAAAACAGTGGTTTATATAATTTTACTTGTGATTGGCTCATATAGGCTCTTGGTCAATTTTAACAACAAGATATTCAATTTTTAACTGAAACTTAGGTTTTTTAAACGTGTTTTTCACTAATTTAGAACATAACCTTTTACATTCAATTTAATCAAATTATTATGCCTAGAGCTATGTTAGATTACACCAAAACAATCCTTCAAAAGGTGAGTTTTGATGTTAAACTCTTTGCTAGGGAACTTCAGAAAGCTATTTCTAGATTATTGCCAAGTGAAGTGGAAGAGCTTAGAATCTGGTTACAATTTTATCTTGTGGACAAGCCAGAGTTACAATCAACATTAGTATTATTAAAAGTATAAACACTAACTAAGAGCCGCTTTTTAGCGGCTCTTTTAATTTTTGGCCAAGGGGCTGATTATTTTCACATCCTGAAAAGCAATCGCACCACGGACTATGCTGGAAATAACCTCTCTTAAGGCATCGGTTATCTGTATTTTTAATTCGCTTTTATGGTAAATTAAACTTATCTCTCGCGCTGGGGTAGGTTTTTGAAAGGATTTTAGGTTTGTTCTCTTGTCCGTTTCTAAGTGTAGGGTGTTCAAGTAGGGCAATAGGGTCATTCCCATGCCTTCATCTGCCAAACTGACCAAGGTCTCAAAACTTCCGCTCTCAATTTTAAAATGGTCCCCATGCCGGTTTTTGGAGGCCTTACAAAGATTGATGACGCCTTCCCGAAAACAATGCCCATCTTGCAACAAAAGAATATCATTTACATCCAGATCATCCATCATTAACTCTTCCTGTGATCCCAAACGATGATTTTTTGGGACGTAACCTACAAATGGCTCATAATATAATGGACGTTCTTTGATAAACTCAATTTCTAGGGGTGTTGCAGCAATTCCAGCATCCAAATGACCGTCCAAAATATTCTTGATCATGGTTTGTGTGGATTGTTCCTTTATAATCAGGTTTACCTTAGGGTACTTTTTTATAAAAGCATTTAGGAACATGGGGAGCAATGTGGGCATTACCGTGGGTATTATCCCCAAGGTGTAATCTCCCCCAACATACCCTTTATCTTGATCAACAATGTCCTTTATTCGTTCTGCTTCGGCGACAATGTTCTTTGCTTGGGCTACAATTTTTTCTCCAACCTCGGTAATGGATATGGGTTTTTTGCCCCTGTCGAAAATGAGGACACCCAGTTCGTCCTCCAATTTTTGTACCTGCATGCTTAAGGTGGGTTGGGTAACAAAACTCTTTTCCGCGGCAAGGGTAAAGTTTTTGTGCTCGGCAACAGCTAACACATATTGAAGCTGGGTTATGGTCATTCAATTATAAGTTTAGGACATAAAAGTATAAAAAACCATTAGGTTAGTCTATAGAAAAGAAAGAATCCTAAAAGCAAGGGGAAATCAAAACAAAAAAACCTGCACGAAGCAGGCTTTTCAATGATTGATGATATTTTTTTGACTAAAACCGGATGTTCATTTCCAAATCCTCATCGCCAACGGTAAACTGGGCACTTTTAAAATCCGGTGGGCCCATGGTCATTTCGTTGCCGGACATCCCGTAGCTTTCCTTTGGCATCCCGTTGGACTGATAATCCATTCGGTTGTTTTCGTTGGCATCGTGCAGGGCCATAATGGCGTAGGTGCCTGGTATTACGTTGTTGAACTTTAAGATTACTTTTCCGTTTTCAATGGTACTTTCCAAGTTTTGTATGCCCGGGCCTTTCATAAAAGTTTCGGTGGTGTGCAGGCTGGCAAGTACTTTTCCTTCATCACTGGTTACGTTGTCGATGGTAACGGTAATAGCTACGTTGGTTTTTTCTTGCGCCATGGCAATAATGCTTACAAAGAGGAAACTTAAAGCTAGTGTAACAGTTTTCATACTATTTGTATTTGATGTTTTGTTTGCCCCAAAATTCTGGGAGAAGACTCTTATAAAATATTTCAATGGACCGAAATGTTGATTTTTTGGAGTGAATTGCAAAAGCAAATAGGCCATTTCAATTTAGTAGTAAAAAACTACAATTGGGTATTTCGTTTTGGTTTGGCAAAGGGTGGAAAGGGAGATTTGTGGCATCAATCAAAACGAACAGTCATGAAAATCTTCATCAATCTAATCACTTTATTAATGTGGACGGGAGCTGCTTTTGCCCAACAAGCCATTACGGGGAAAGTAACCGATGCTAAAAACACCCCCATCGAAGGTGCTAACATTTATCTGGAAGGTACCTACGATGGCGCTTCTTCGGATGCCGACGGCAATTTTAATTTTGAAACAACTGAAGAGGGAATGCAGACCTTGGTTGTTTCCATGTTGTCCTACGAGCCCCACTACGAGGCTGGCGATGTTTCCTATTTTAAGGATTTGCATATTAAGTTGGTAGCGTCCGTCAACTCTTTGTCGGGGGTCACTTTAACGGCCGGAACCTTTGAGGCGGGCGATAATTCCAAGGTTTCGGTACTTAAACCGTTGGATATTGTTACCACGGCAGGGGCAGCGGGCGATTTTGTGGCTGCTTTGCAAACACTGCCAGGAACCACAACGGTAAACGAGGACGGTCGTTTGTTTGTACGGGGAGGTACTGCAGGTGAAACGCAGGTCTTTATAGATGGTCTTCGTGTTTTTCAACCGTTCAACGCCACCCCCAATAATACACCTACCCGTGGCAGATTCTCACCATTTCTTTTCAAGGGAATTTCCTTTAGCACCGGAGGGTATTCGGCAGAGTATGGACAGGCATTGTCCAGTGTACTTTTGTTGAACACTGCGGATGTGCCGTTACAGGAGAAAACGGATATCTCCATAATGAGTGTTGGAGGTGGAGTGGGGCATACAAAGATTTGGGGCGACCAATCGCTCAGCATCAATACATCTTACATGAATCTTGCCCCTTATGAGGCTTTGATTCCATCAAACCAAGGTGTTCGTTGGGACAGTCCGTACGAATCCATTTCCGGTGAAGCTGTTTTTAGAAGCAAAGGAGAGATAAGTATGTTTAAACTGTACACGGGATTTAACCACACCAACTTGGACATTGGGCAGGAGGATATCAATTTTGATGATTATGTTCAGTTCCGTTTAAAGAACAACAACCTGTACTTTAATTCATCTTACAAATATTTTTTCGCTAACGATTGGAGTCTCACCTCTGGTGCTTCTATTGCATGGGACACCAATGATATTGGTATACAGGAAGACAAAGTCTATGCAAAAGAAACTTCATCACATATCAAGATAAAGGCACGTAAAAATTTTAGTAATCGGTATGATTTGAGTTTTGGGGCGGAATATTTCAATACCAATTATGACGAAAATTATACCGATGTTGATGTGGATGAGTTCAATAGTGGTTATAACGAAGGCTTATGGGCCGCTTTTGTAGAATCAGATATTTTCCTGAGCAACAAGTTCGCCATGAAGTTAGGTGTCCGGGGAACGCACTGCAGCTTGCTGGTTGGGTTTAAAGTATCGCCAAGGATGTCTTTGGCCTATAAGCCGGGAGAGGATGGGCAGTTTTCTTTGGCCTATGGCGATTTTTATCAGAGACCGCTTACCGAAGTGGTTAAGTTCACCCAAAATTTGGACATGGAGAAAGCATCGCACTATATCCTCAATTATCAATATATCAATAATGGAAAAACTTTTAGGACCGAGGTATATTATAAGGATTATGACCAGTTGGTAAAGTATGATACGGATGCACCACAGTTCAATTCCGACTACACCAATTTGGGAGGCGGGTACGCCAAGGGCATCGATGTTTTTTGGAGAGATAGCAAGAGCATTGAGCATTTAGATTACTGGGCTTCCTACTCTTACTTGGACACCAAGAGGGACTACAGAAACTTTCCCGAGAAAGCCACTCCTAACTTTGCGCCAAAACATAATGTATCATTGGTCACCAAATATTGGGTGGATAAGCTAAGATCCCAAGTCGGACTTTCTTATTCGTTCGGTTCCGGAAGGCCGTACCATAACCCCAATACATCTGGTTTTATGACGGAAGAGACAAAGTCTTATAACAATCTCAGCTTCAATTGGGCCTATCTTATCAACCAACAAAAGATTTTGTATTTCTCGGTGAGCAATCTATTGAGTTTTAATAATGTGAGCAATTATCAATATGCAGAAGTTCCGGATGCCAACGGAGTGTTCAATAGAAGAGCAATAACCCCACCGGCCGACAGTTTCTTCTTTGTTGGATTTTTCTGGACCATAAGCTCGGATGGCAAGAGCAACCAGCTGGACAATTTATAGGCTATTGCTGCATTTTAAGGTAATAATCCACGGAATGTTTCCCAGAACCATAAACAATAAAGAAGAGGGTAGCTAATAAAACAATGGTGGCCAACATGAGGTTGTTGGTGTCCATTTCGCCCAAAAAATTAGTAAGAACGGCACCCAAAAGTATGGGAAGCTGAGCAATGCAGGCCCATCTAGTCAGCAATCCTACAACTATAAGAATACCACCAACAAAATGAGCGGGAGCTATATAATGCAGAATGAACATTCCCCCCGGTACTCCTTCAAAAGGACGAGCCATTCGCTCCATTTCCGTAAAATTGGTCATAAACTCGATTCCCTTGACAAAAAAGATGATGCCAAGCATAACTCTGATCAAGTCCAAAAGGAGATACGTATGCGCATTTGCCCATTTATTGAGCGATTTTATTAGAGCCATGGCAATGAGGTTTAAGGTTTGACACTATAAGATACTCATTTTTAATGATATAGTAAATAGGTGGTCGTTTAAAACCTTGTAAAATTGTAAGACAGTTACAAACCTAGCATGGGCTGTACTAGGCAGTGGTTATTGTCAGCTCCATTTGAATATCGCTACGGGCGTAGGGTGACGAAATTTTGGTCATTTCTTTAAAACCTAATTTTTTGTAAAGCGATAGGGCCGGGGTCAATTTTCTATTGCTTTCCAGAAATATTTTTTTGGCTCCCAACTCTTTGGCTTTATCAATAATGTGCTGTCCCAACAATTTGCCTATACCTTTGCCTTGTGCTTTAGGTGAGACGCCCATTTTAGACAGTTCAAAATCGTAACCATCATATTGGCAAGGAATTAAAGCACAAACCCCCACCGGTTCTCTATTTATTAAAGCAACCGCAATATATCCACCCTTGTCCAAAATATATTCTTTGGGATGGTGGAGTGCAACTCGGTCCATTTCCTCCATCTGAAAATATTTGGTAATCCATTCCTCATTTAGGCTCCTAAAAGCATCTTTATAAGTTTCAGAATAGGGGATAATGGTGAAAGACGCATCCATGCGAAGGGATATTTTGAATTTTATTGTCAAAAATAAATTTAATCCCAGAACATTTTATAAACTGAAATTCAATTTTTATGAATTCAAACTGCTTATCTATCAATCCAATAGACCGTTCAACGAAAAAATTACCTGTTGGGCGATAAAATATGTAGATTTACATTAAATTAGTCTTAAAATTCTTACAAGTCCCAAATCTTGCTGAATGACAATAGTAAAAACATATTAGCCTGACCAATCAGGAAATTAACCTACAAATTCCAATCGGCTATGGAGATAAAAATACCCCCGTTTCCCCAAATCACATTTCCGCCCCAATTTGAACGCTATGTTTATGCGTTATTGATTTTTGTTTTTCTGGGTTTCCCGTTACAGGCCCAAGAAGAAAGTAACCCCTATGTTAGTTACGATGTACCATTTCAGAATTTGTTGAAGTTCAACCGTTTTTTGATCAATCCTACCTTTTCATCAATACGTGAGGACAAATCATACGTAAACTTCTTTCATCGGAGCCAAAGTGCTGATTTTGATAACAACCGCCAAAATTATTTTTTGAGTTACAGCGGTAGGTTAAACGATAGGGTTGGACTCGGGTTTAGCCTCTACAACCAGCAAGAAGGAGTCATTTCCAATTTAGGAGTCATGGCCAATTATTCCCACGGTATCCAGTTGGGAGAAGAGAGTAGCTTAACCTTTGGGGTGAATATCCCTTACTATGTAACTGGCTATGATCCTAGTAGAGCGGTAACTCAGGGAGAAGATCCCATTTTGATGGAAGCTGAGGAAAGCTCTGTAATATCGTTTCAGCCAGGCCTTAACCTTAGTTTGGGCAAATTCGACTTTGGAGTGTTCGCCCAAAATTTGGTGGATTATAATTTAAGGTCAGGAAAATCCCTGAGCAACCTAAATCAAAAAACCTTTTCAGGTCATGTACAGTTTGTTAAGGAGTTGGAAAATGGAAGAGGTGTTTTTGAGGATGGGAGATTAATGCCCCTGGCACGAGCACGATTTGAAGGGAGTGAAGACCCTATCTTTGGAGGAGGGATTATTTTGGATCTTCCCAAATTGGGTTGGATTCAAGGTGGATACGACCAATTTTATGGTGCATCGGCCGGTACTGGATTCAATTTGAACCAACGATTGTCCTTTGGCTATAATTTTGAAAAAAGCTTGAACAGTAGCATTGCCAACCTTGGTGTAACCCACGAAATTTCAATTGCTTACTCTTTTGTTCCCAATCTTTCCAAAAACACATTTGTTTCCAATGACGATGAAACAAAAAAAGCGATTGAAAATACGGCAGTCGCCGAAGCAAGTGATGAAACCGAAAAAGCGAAGCAACTTGGTAGACTGGATGAAGAAACCACTTTGCGCCCTTCCAATAAAGAGGACAGGGCCTATTGGGAGGAGCGTATTGCGCAATTGCAGGAGCGGCAAGAAGATAGTTACGCTGTAATTGACGAGCTCCTTTACAAAATAGATTCCATGAAACAGAGTAGGGAACAGGAAATGGAAAAACGTTTCGAGATGGTTATGCGAATTGTGAAAAGGCACAACGGAGATGAGATTCCCGATATTGAAACCAAAGCCCAAAAGCTGTACTTGGCGGACAACAAGGATTTGGACTCCGTTTTCAATGAAATTGAAACTTCGACTGCGCAGGCTCTTGCAGATAACTCCAAATCCGTCACCAAACAATCCAATAAGAAAAGTGAGGGTTCTTTTCATGGAGGAGCGTTTAAGCCCATTGAAAAATATATTGACCTTGATGGGGTAGGGAAAGGGCACTATATTGTGGCCAACGTTTTCAAAAATGAGACCTACCTAAAAACCTTTATGAAAGAACTGAAAAGCAAGGGATTGCAGGCACAATACTTCAAGAATCCTGATAACGGTCTCAATTATGTTTACTTGGCAAAGTATGAAGATAGCGAAACGGCCCATGCTGCCTATCAATCAATGATGAGAGGTAAGTATCAGGACGAAATTTGGATCATGCATGTTGAGAATCCAAAGTATTCCAATTGGGCAGATACTAACTTTGAAGATATCGAATAACCCACTAAGAGGTTTTACCTTTCATGTGCTGGGCAATGCCTTGACTTCCCGGGTCTGGACGTTCCTCAAGCTCATATATTATTTTGTGGTGGTCATTGGTTCGGGTCTGGGATAGTTTGTAAGTAGCCTGTATATCCGATACCTCCACTTTAAAACCCACGACTCCTTTTACTTGGTGCAAGGTTTTTGGGGATAAGTTTTTAAGAGAAATCGGGTTTTTGGAAGCTTTCTCGTACTTGTCCACCAATCTGTGCATGGATTGCATGGTTTCCTCTTCGTTCAAAATCTTTAAGTTCCCATACACATGCACCGCTATATAGTTCCAAGTAGGTACTTCCTCCTCTTTATACCAAGAAGATGAAACATAGGCATGCGGGCCATTAAAAATGCACAGAACTTCTGCTTCGTCCGAAAAATTTTTCCATTGGGGATTTGCTTTGGCAATGTGCCCCACCAAAATATCATTCCCGTTTTCGTCGGTCTCCAGTTCCAAAGGAATATGGGTGCCCCACGGTTTATTGTCAACAATATTGATTAAGATGGCAAAGCTGTTGTTTACCAGAAAACCTTTGATTTCCTCAATGTTTTGATTGTTGTAGTGGGGTGGAATGTACATGGATTGCTTCAATTTTTAACCGTTTGCTAAAGTATAAATAATCAACTACCTAGAGGCAAGCCCACGAGGTATTCAAACGAAAAAAGGTCAATTTATTTCGATGTAGAGCGTCGCTAATAAAACCCTCAACCAGGGATTAAACGAGCTTTTTAAAACATAAGCGCATTACAATCCATCTCCAAATATGTACAGTTCGGTAATCCTTCTTTTTAAAATTGTAGTTCCTGATTCATTTTTGTGGCATCAATAATCAATGCGCAGTCAAGATGAGAGATACTCAGTCAAGCTGAGCATAAATAAGCGACAGTCATGAAAAATCTGATTTTATCAATCTTATTAATGGGAGCCACCTTTGTCAACGCACAAGACCGTTACGCAAAGGGTATGGAAAAGGCATTTGAATTATGGCAAGACCAAAAGATGGTGGAAGCATCAAACCTTTTTGAACGAATAGCCACAGCGGAACCGGACAATTGGTTGCCGTATTACTATGTTTCTCAAATAAACACCATAATCTCATTCGGGGAAAAGGATGAAGAAAAACTAGGAAAACAGCTCGAAAAAGCCAAAGAATTTATAGATGTGGCCAAAGCCATTTCACCAAATAACCCTGAGATATTGATTCAGGAAGCACTCATCAATACAGCTTGGATTGCCTTTGATGGTGTCACATATGGGATGACACTGTCACAAAAAAATGCACAACTCTATCAAAAAGCAATGGAACTGGCCCCTAACAACCCCCGGGTTATCCTTTCCAAGGCAGAGTGGGATATGGGATCGGCAAGATACTTTGGCAAGGACACTGTACCCTATTGTAAGGATGTGGAAAGAGCCTTGGAACTTTTTGCTACCTTTAAATCCGAAACACCGTTTTACCCTACTTGGGGAGAAGAAAGAGCGAAAGAGGTTTTGGCGAACTGTGGTAAATAGAAAAGGATGAAACTCTTAATAAGGGAACTTGTAAGGGCGTTTTTAGTGGGGGTGGCCATTTACATGGTCTTACTCATTATTTTCTTTGTTAAGGGGTGGGACCTTACTTTTCAAGAGCTTTGGACAGAGTTTTGGGAGAGTATGGTTTTTTCTGTGATCATTTATATGCTCAACTCTGCGTCCTTTATCATTTTGATGCGGAAGTATGATAAACGACTTTTTACAAAAAAATATATAGGCTATGGTTTTTTGGGCAATGTTATAGCCTCGATTATCGGAATTGGTATTTCCAGGTTTGTCCTGGGGGTGCTGGTATATAAAAAATCAATAGATCAATTTTTGGCAGAAGAGCGCACGGAGTATTATGTAAGCTCTTTTTTAATTTCCATGGCAGTGGCCGTTTTGTTCTATGCTGCTTATTACTACAAATATTACAAAGAGAAGCAGGTAAAAGAACAGAAGATCATAGCAGGATCGGCATCTGCCCGTTTCGATGCTTTAAAAAACCAGTTGGACCCCCATTTTTTGTTCAATAGCCTCAATGTTTTAACCAGTTTGATAGATGAAGACCCACATCAGGCCCAAAACTTTACAACATCACTGTCCAAGGTTTATAGGTATGTGCTGGAGCAGAAAAATAAGGACCTGGTTACCGTGGATGAAGAACTGAAATTCGCCAAAACCTACGTAAGACTTCTAAAAATGCGTTTCGAGGATAGCATCATCTTCGATATTCCGGATAGCTGTTCCCAACCTGAAGCTAAAATTGTGCCGCTGTCCCTACAACTATTGCTGGAAAATGCCGTAAAACATAATGTGGTCACTTCATCCAGGCCGTTGCACATCAAGGTTTTTGAACAACAAGGCATGTTGGTTGTCAGCAATAACCTTCAGGAAAAACAAGTGGTGAAAAAAAGTAGCGGGGTCGGATTACAGAATATAAAGCAACGCTACCGTATTTTAACCGACCGTGAAATGGTTGTTAAAAAAACACAGTCGGATTTTAGTGTGTTTCTGCCCATGCTCACCCAAAAATATACCGTATTGGAGACCCAAGAGAGTTATATTGAAGAAAAGCGGTACGTAAAGGCCAAAGAGCGGGTAAAGGCAATTAAGGAATTTTACGGCAATCTTATGGCCTATTGTGTTGTGATTCCCTTTTTGTGGTGGCTCAATTTTAGAACAACGGATTTTCTTTGGGCATTTTTTCCAACATTTGGCTGGGGGTTCGGTGTGCTTGTCCATGGGATGGAAGCCTTCGGTTATAACCCACTTTGGGGCAAGCGCTGGGAAGAGCGCAAGATTAGAGAGCTTATGGATAAGGATGATTTTTAGAATTTAGATGTCGGATGTCGGATGTCGGATGTCGGATGTCAGTTCGAGCTGTCATCCTGAGCGCCCGCCTGTCGGACGGGCAGGCAGTCGAATGGGCAGTCGAAAACTCTTGCTTGGCTAAGTTCAAGCTCAAGTGTCAAGTCCAAGCATCAAGCTCAAGTTCAGGTATCAAGTTCAATTAAAATGGTTTCGTGTAGTTTTCATCAAACCTTTTTGCCTGCTCTTCCAAACCCAAAACCTTAAACCCCAACACCACAATTCATCCCAATAAATGTATAGTTCAGGAATTCATTTTTCATTAAGGGAGTTGCTATGCCGAATTTAGCAGTGTAATCAAAAATCAAAACCGAACAGTCATGGAAAACACAACAGAACTTCGATATGCCAAAGCCAAGGAGAAGGTGGAATGCATCAAATCTTTTTACTACAATCTTACAGCTTACCTAATTGTGATTCCTTTACTGGGATATATCAATTATAGCACTACAAGTTTCCCATGGATTATTTTTCCGGCCGTGGGATGGGGTCTCGGACTAATAGGTCACTGGATGTCGGCTTACGGACACAATCCCCTTTTTGGAAAAGAATGGGAAGAGCGTAAGATTCAGGAACTTATGAACGATAAAGAATTTTAATAATGAGTATTTTTAACTGCAACATCACATCAAATTCGAATACCATGGAAAATACCGATAAAGAAAACAAGTACATGCGGGCAAGGGAGCGCGTGGACGAGCTTAAAAAGTTTTACGGAAACCTGACTTCCTATGTTTTGGTAATCTCAGGATTGGCGCTGATCAATTATTTTACCACCGGTTTTGGCTATATGTGGTTTTTGTGGGCCGCTTTTGGGTGGGGTATCGGTATTGTTTTTCATGCCATTAAAACTTTTGACCTTAACCCTTTTTTTGGAAAACAATGGGAAAAGCGCAAGATAGAGAAGATTATGCGCGATGAAGAACAGAACAATAAATGGAAATAATCATGGAAAACTTTAATAAGGAAAAATACAATAAAGCCAAGAAAAGAGTTGAAGAACTAAAAGGCTTTTATATACACTTGGCCATTTATGTGGTAATAAACACCTTTATTTTGATCAATATCTCCCTAAGGTCAGATAGTTTTTGGCAATGGGAACATTTTATCACATTGGTAGCTTGGGGGGTGGGAGTGTTGTTCCATGCATCCAGAACCTTTGGGTTCAACCCCATGTTGGGCAAGGATTGGGAAGAGCGTCAAATCCAAAAATATATGGATGAGGATAAAGAGGAAATGAACAAGTACAAGTAAAATAATGACAGATAGAGACATGGCCAGAGAGGCCGCTAACAAGCGAGTTCAGGAACTCAAAGGCTATTATAGGCATATCGCATATTTGTAATCGTAAACGGTACTTTGTTGTTGCTCAAATTGGGTGTCCTGACGTCCTTTTTACCCGAGACATTTCCAAAGGAATCCTATTACTACGATTGGATCAATGCCAATATCCTGATATGGGGAGTGATTTTGGCCGTCCATTCAATCATTGTATTGCGACACAGGTTCACTTTTTTCAAAAAATGGGAAGAAAGACAGATTCAAAAATATATGGACGAGGACAAAGATCATGTTGATAAATACAGATAAGAAAATAATAGGTAGAAAGTCAGTTGTTATATTTTAGAGAGCAGTAGGCAATAAAGTATCTAACCAAAAAACAATTAACGTAAAAAATGAATGTCCTGATCATTGAAGACGAAAAACCAGCGGCAAGACGATTGTCCAGATTGCTTTCGGAATTGCAAATTGAGGTCTCCACCATGTTGCATTCCGTTGAAGATTCCATTGCTTGGTTTCAAGATAATCCCCACCCCGATTTAATCTTTTTGGACATTCAATTATCCGATGGGCTTTCGTTCGAAATTTTTGATGCGATCGAGGTGAAAAGTGCCATCATTTTTACCACCGCTTATGACGAATATGCGCTCCAAGCTTTTAAGTTAAATAGCATTGATTATTTACTGAAACCAATAGACGAAGAAGAGCTGGAAAGTGCGGTGAAAAAGTATCAAAATTTTAAGCCCGAAAATCGTAGAATACCGATTGATTTTAACGACATAAAAAATCTTTTGATTAACCCTTTGGAGAGGGAATACAAAAAACGATTTACGGCCAAGGTCGGACAACATTTAAAAATTATAAACGCCGATGATGTGGAATGTTTTTATAGCGAAAACAAAGGAACCTATGCGGCAACTTCGGATGGAAGAAATTATTTGTTGGACACTACTTTGGAACAGTTGGAGGAGGAGTTGGAGCCTCAGACATTTTTTAGGGTGAGCCGAAAGTTTTATGTGAATATCAACCACGTAGGAGACATCATTTCATATACCAATTCAAGGCTTCAAATCAAGCTGAACCGATTTAATGAGCATGATATTATTGTAAGTAGAGAGCGCGTTAGAGACTTTAAGTTATGGTTAGAGTAACAATATTTAAATAGCTGGTTATCAAATATTAAAATAATTTAAAAAGGCACGTTCAGAAGTAGTGTAATTATTTGATTATCAGATTATTAATTCGTATATTTAGGTATAACAAAACCCCGAA
>NZ_JAYKYV010000008.1:0-83344 GCF_035818535.1 Flagellimonas halotolerans
ATACAGGATGAAAACAAGCAAATGCTCCTGTATATTCAATAAAAAAGCTGTCCCGGTTATGAGACAGCTTCTTTTTTTTGTTTCAATAACAAAGTTTGGTTAACTTAATGGTTCACTAAACTACCTTAAATTCTCCCGCATGAATAACTTTCTTTTTGTTGCTGCCGAAAATGATGCTTTGGAAAATTGTAAAGCGGGCGGTATGGGCGACGTGGTTCGGGATGTGCCCAGACAAATTTCGGATCGGGGAGACAAGGTGCATGTTGTGGTCCCGGCCTATTCAAGACTGCATCATGGAGGATTGCCCAGAACTACCTTAAACTTTACGCTACGGGGCTTAAGCTACACAGCAGAATTATATGAGGTGAAACCTAAAAAGGAGTTCCCAAATATTTTCCATTATGTACTGCATCATCCAGAAATTGAGGCCGGGGATATTGCACACATATACCATAACGATCCAGAGGAACCTTTCTATACCGATGCCATTAAGTATTTTATTTTTTGTACGGCGGTGGCCGAGGCCATTAAGCAAGGCGCTTTTGGAGATGTAGATATGGTACACCTGCACGACTGGCACTCCAGTTTGTTGTTGTTTTTAAGGGAGTATCACTCGGAATACAGCAACCTAAAGGATATACGAATTGTATATAGCATTCATAATTTGGCCATTCAGGGCATACGCCCGTTTGGGGGAAACTACTCATCCTTAAAAAACTGGTTTCCCAACGTGCCCTTGGATTATCAAAAATTGATGGATTACCGCTATCAAGATTGTATTAACCTAATGGCAGTAGGCATCCGTTTTGCCGATGCCGTGCACACTGTTTCACCATCATATAAAGAAGATGTGCTGTTGCCAAGTTCGCCTCCGGAATTTATTGGAGGTGAGGGATTGGAAAAAGATTTACAAAGCGCGGACCAAGAAGGACGCTTGTTCGGTATTTTAAATGGATGTAACTACAAGAACATCAACAAAGAGAAGAAAGGCAATATATACAGGAATACTGTTAAGGCCTTGTTTATGTGGTTGCAGGAAGAATCCAAAAAGTACAAAGCCGATTTTTTGGCGCACACCGGAGAAAAAATCATGGATTTTGTGGAAAAGCGACCAAAATTCATTGCATCCAGCGTTGCTCGATTAACGGAGCAAAAGTTTTATTTTTTTATGCGTTCCCCAGAAGCCTTTGTGGAAATTTTGAAAAAGTTGGAGCGAGTCGATGGTATATTTATGCTATTGGGAACCGGAGCACCGGAGTATGAGGGACTCTTCAGAAAACTGAGCTACGAACACAAGAACTTTGTTTTCACCAATGGCCAGTCGGAAAAGCTCATCGATTCCATGTATCTGGAGTCCGACCTATATTTTATGCCCAGTCTTTTTGAACCCTGCGGCATTAGTCAAATGTTGGCCATGCGAAATGGCAATCCTTGTTTGGTACACCATACAGGGGGGTTGAAGGATACGGTGGAGCATATGAAAACTGGTTTTGCCTTTGATGGGGACAGTTACGATGAAAAAATAAAAAACATGTTGGAAGCTTTGGATGTAGCTCTGGATGTGTTTGAAAATGATAAGCCAACCTGGAAAAAAATACAGGCCGCGGCAAGAAAAAAGCGCTTCACATGGGAGAAATCCGTTGATCAATATTACAAACTACTTTACAAGTTGGATTAAGTAAATTTCTATAATATTTTCGCGTTAATATCAACACAAATAGCAGCTGGAAATTGTTAATGGTTGCGCTTTTTCGTATT
This sequence comes from Flagellimonas halotolerans, assembly GCF_035818535.1. NCBI lineage: Bacteria > Pseudomonadati > Bacteroidota > Flavobacteriia > Flavobacteriales > Flavobacteriaceae > Flagellimonas > Flagellimonas halotolerans. The sequence continues at coordinate 1,759 of NZ_JAYKYV010000008.1, forward strand.
TTCCGCTTTCTATTTTTACTAATCTATTAAAAAATAAAATGTCGGATAAAGCTATACTCGAATATGGGGGGAAAAGGTATGAATTCCCCGTTATCAAAGGTACTGAAGATGAATTGGCCATAGATATTAAAACCTTGAGGGCCTCAACAGGAATGGTGACTATAGATCCCGGTTACAAAAATACCGGGTCGTGTGAAAGTGCCATTACCTTCCTAAACGGCGAGCAGGGAATCTTGAGGTATCGAGGATATTCAATTGAAGATTTAGCCGAGAAAGCCGACTTTTTGGAAGTAGCCTACCTTTTGATTTTTGGTGAACTGCCAAACAAGGAACAGCTGGAAAAATTCCATAGCGATATTAAAGAAGAGTCGCAGGTGGATGAAGAAATGAAAAAGATTTTGGACGGGTTTCCAAAATCGGCACACCCAATGGGCGTGTTATCTTCGTTGACCAGTGCATTGGTGGCCTTCAACCCATCTTGTGTAGACGTGTCATCCGAATCGGCCATGTACAACTCCATTGTCCGTATATTGGCAAAGTTCCCGGTATTGGTGGCTTGGACCATGCGCAAGAAAAAAGGACTTCCTTTGGATTATGGTGATGATAGCCTCGGTTATGTCGAGAACATTCATAAAATGATGTTTAAAAGGCCAAACCAAGAGTATAAGAGAGATAGGATTACTATTGATGCCTTGGACAAATTATTGATTTTGCATGCAGATCACGAACAAAACTGTTCTACATCCACTGTACGTATTGTTGGTTCCTCACATGCAGGACTTTTTGCTTCACTTTCCGCGGGTATTTCCGCGCTTTGGGGACCACTGCACGGAGGTGCCAATCAGGCTGTTTTGGAAATGTTGGAGGCGATTGAAGCCGATGGAGGTGATACCAAAAAATATATGGCCAAGGCCAAGGACAAGAATGATTCATTCAGATTAATGGGCTTTGGACACCGTGTTTACAAAAACTTTGATCCAAGAGCCAAGATCATTAAAAAATCAGCTGACGAAGTATTGGGCAACCTAGGTATTGAAGACCCTATTTTGGACATTGCCAAAGGATTGGAAAAAGAAGCTTTGGAAGACAGCTACTTTGTAGATAGAAAACTATACCCCAATGTGGATTTCTACTCAGGAATTATTTACCGCGCTTTGGGTATACCCACAGAAATGTTTACCGTAATGTTCGCTCTTGGCAGATTGCCAGGATGGATTGCGCAATGGAGAGAAATGAGACTTAGAAAAGAGCCCATTGGAAGACCAAGACAAGTTTATATCGGGGAAAACCTCAGAAGCTTTGTTCCGTTGGAAAAAAGATAAGATTTGGGACGAAAAGAATAAAAAGGGGCGATATTCGCCCCTTTTTTTGTGGGGGAACTATAGTACGGTTACGCTATTTTGATTTAAATCCTTGTCTTTGTCATAGCATATTTGCATAATACCTCTAAAGTAATGTTTCTGTATATCAGAAGTATTGTCATTTTCCATGGAACTTTTCGCCTTATGAAATGTTTGATGAATAAAATCATGTGCATCCACAGTACTTAAATTCTTCAAAGTCGACTCTAAAGATTTACGATATTTGTTAATGGATTGGTCTACCTTCATCATATTCCAATCTACATCTTGATCGTTATCCCGATTTATAGGTAGGGAACCTCCAGGAAAATCACTCTCCGTGATACAATCATCATATTTTACAGCGTAAACAGATTCCATCTGTTCTTTGGAATTAAAGTTAAAATCTTCCATTTTTTGAAACGCATTCATCCCGCTCAATGTAATGAACACTGAAGCTAGTAGAACTGATGTAAATAGCAATTTTTTCATATGTAAGAAAAAACTTATTGTAAATGTAATAATTAATGCGAACAAAAACCTGATCAAAGTCAGTTTCTTGAATTTTATTTTCATTTTAATCATTTGATATACAAATCATTGATTTAAAATTATATTCCTTTGTTTCTATAATGTAAAACCTTAATTAAAGTAGGTAATTTTATTATTTAACAAGGAGGAAATTGTAGTAAAACACTAGATTTGCTACCATATTCCAAGGATTATCCTTATCACTTTCTACGGCCGGTTTTTTGGCCATAAATGAATCGTGTATGATAGAATTGAACATTGTTGATGAGACCAGTAAACTAAGAGCCGTTATTTTGGGAACGGCCCAAAGCAGCGGACCTATACCTACTATTGATGAGGCTTACGACCCTAAATCCATAGAGCATATTAAGGCGGGAACTTATCCCAAAGAAGCGGATATGGTTAAAGAAATGGAAGGCTTTGCCCGAGTTTTCCATAAATATGGGGTGGATGTTTATAGACCGGAAGTACTTAAGGATTGTAACCAGATATTCGCAAGAGATATTGCCTTTGTTATAGAGGATAAACTGTTTCATGCCAATATTTTGCCCGATAGGGAGCGTGAATTTGTGGCCATTCGTAATGTAATGGATAAAATAGATCCCAAAAAGATAATTCGTCCACCAGAAGAAGTACATATAGAAGGAGGTGATGTAATGCCCTGGAACGACCATATTTTTATCGGAACCTATTCAGGCGCAGACTACGCAAGTTATATTACAGCACGGACCAATAGGGAAGCAGTAGAATTTATTAGGGATATGTTTCCCCATAAAACCATAAAATCCTTTGAACTCAGAAAATCCAATACCGACCCCAAGGAGAATGCACTGCATTTGGATTGTTGTTTTCAACCCGTGGGCAAGGACAAAGCCATTTTGCATAAAAATGGATTCTTGGTAGAACAGGAATATCAGTATTTGGTAGATTTCTTTGGGCCAGAGAATATCTTTGAGATCGATAAAGAAGAAATGTACCAAATGTTCAGCAATGTTTTTTCCATATCGCCCGAGGTGGTAGTTTCGGAAAAGAGTTTTACCCGACTTAACAATTGGCTTCGAGACCAAGGATTCACCGTTGAAGAGATTCCCTATGCAGAAATCGCCAAGCAAGAAGGCCTTTTGCGTTGTAGCACCATGCCTTTAATAAGAGTATAATTTTTAAACCATCCTGCTGCCACAGGTATAACCAAAACAGTAAAAGCATTGAGAAAGCAGATTACAAACACCATTCTTATGGTGCGTCCCGTAAACTTTAGGATGAACGAGCAAACCGCTGTCAACAATTATTTTCAGGAAGATCCACATCTTAAAAATGTTGAAATCAATAAAAAAGCGCAACAAGAGTTCGACCAGTTTGTAAAGATTCTTCGGGAACATGGTGTTAACGTGATTACCATAAACGATGATATGGAGCGCGACACACCGGATTCCATTTTTCCGAACAACTGGGTTTCTTTTCACGAGAACGGGATTGTTTGTGTGTACCCCATGTTTGCCGAAAACCGTAAAAAAGAACGCAGAGAAGATGTTTTTGAGTTGTTGGAGGAAAACGGTTTTGCCATCAGCAATATTATGGATTATACGGCTGCTGAGGATGAGGGGGTATTTTTGGAAGGAACAGGCAGTGTTTTATTGGATAGGGTCAACCAAAAAGCGTATTGTGCCCTTTCCGAACGCGCCCATGAAGATCTTTTTATTGAATTTTGCGAAGATTTTGATTGCTTCCCTGTTATTTTCCATGCTAACCAAACCGTTGAAGGTGAACGATTGCCTATTTATCATACCAACGTAATGATGGCCATGGCGGAGACATTTGTGGTTATCTGTCTCGATTCCATAGACGATAAAAAAGAAAGGAAAAATGTGGTCAACCATATTAAAATGGACGGCAAAGAAGTCATTAACATTTCCGAGGAACAAATGTGTCACTTTGCAGGTAACATGCTTCAGGTAATCGGGGCTAACGATCAGCGTTATATGGTGATGAGCACTCAGGCTTACAACAGTCTGACCAATGAACAGATTAAAGCTATTGAAAAGCATTGCCCAATCATTCATAGTCCTTTGGATACTGTTGAAACTTGCGGAGGCGGTAGTGCCCGTTGTATGATGGCGGAAGTATTCTTGCCAAAGATTTGAACTATTTCCTTGAGTTGACTTTAGGGAGTTGTCAGATTATATATTTGCACGAATTTTCCGGAAGTGGTCTTTTTGTCATTTCGAACCGACATAAAGGAGTATGATAAATCTAGAAACAGTGGAGATTTCTCAATCGTTTCACTCATTTAAAATGACACATAAGAGCAACAAAAAAGCCACCCAAAAGTGGCTTTTTTAATTTCTTAACCAATGGTGAAGATTAGATTTTGGCAAAAAGTTTTTCCATTCTATCCTGTTCTTCTTCCGCCAATAAAGGATCTACCAAAATTCTGCCACTGTGCTCATCGGTGATGATTTTTTTGCGGCTTGCAATCTCTACTTGAACCTGTGGTGGAATAGTAAAGAAGGAACCACCGGAAGCTCCACGTTCTACGGGAACCACAGCTAAACCATTTTTTACGTTTTGGCGTATTCTTTTGTAGGCCTTTATCAAACGCTCTTCAATTTTGTCTTGGTACTCTTCAGATTTTTTCAGAAGAGCCTTTTCTTCTTTCTCAGTTTCTGCAAGAATAGCGTCCAATTCACCTTTCTTGTGCTTTAGGTGACCCTCGCGCTCGGATAATTTTTCCTTGGTTGTGGAAATCACCTCTTTTTTTTGCTCAATTTGAGCTTTGAACTCTTTAATGTTCTTTTCGGCCAATTGAATCTCCAGCTCTTGAAATTCCACTTCCTTGCTCAACGAATTGAACTCGCGGCTATTCCTTACATTTTTCTGTTGTTCGCTGTATTTTTTAATAAGCGCTTTTGACTCATCGATGAGATTCTTTTTAGCAGCAATCTCAAAGTTGATGGTCTCAACATCCGTTTTCAATTTGTCCATTCGGGTTTTAAGACCAAGAACTTCGTCTTCCAAGTCCTCTACTTCCAAAGGCAGTTCGCCTCTAACATTGCGGATTTCATCCACTCTGGAATCAATAAGCTGTAGGTCGTACAGTGCTCTCAACTTTTCTTCCACAGTGCTTTCTTTCTTGTTCGCCATATATTTATAAATACTTGATGGGATTCGTTATACTCTCCGATAAAGAGACTGCAAAATTAGGAATTTTTTTCGTAAGATAATCAACCAATAAATCTTTTGTAAACTGCTCAGTTTCAAAGTGCCCAATATCGGCAATTACCAGTTGGTCTTCGGCTTGATAAAATTCGTGGTATTTAATGTCGGCGGTCACAAAAATATTGGCCCCGGATTTCTTGGCGGCACCTATTGCAAATGCCCCGCTACCTCCTAGAACAGCAACCTTGTTTACCTTGTTTCCCAGTAATTTGGAATGCCTTACCACAGAAGCATTCATTCTATCTTTTACTAAAAGTAAAAACTCTTTTTCATCCATTTCAGCGTCGAGGGTGCCTATCATCCCAATTCCCAAATCTTGATTGCTATTTTCCAGGGTAAGCACTTCGTAGGCCACTTCTTCGTAGGGATGGACATTAAAAAGTGCGTTTAGAATGCTTTTTTCCTTTTCAAAAGAGTAAATGACGTTGATCATGGTTTCTTTTTCAAAATGTACTTCGCCAACTTTTCCAACAGCGGGGTTGGCGCCGTTTCCTGCCTTAAAACTTCCAGTGCCTTCCAAACTATAGCTGCAATTGCTGTACTTCCCAATTTCCCCTGCACCAGCAGCAAATAGAGCCAATTTTATAGTATCAGCATCTGCCGAGGGAGCGTAAGTGGTCAATTTTTTGATGCTTTTGGCTCTTGGAATCAGTATTTCCGGATTTTTTAGTCCCAAAACTTCGCATATTTTGGCATTGACGCCCATTTTGCTGTTGTCCAATGCTGTATGCATGCTGTATATCGCAATATTGTGGGCAATGGCTTTGATTACAACACGTTCCACGTAGTTACTTCCAGTTAGCCGTTTTAGCCCTTTGAAAATTATAGGGTGAAAGCTCACAATGAGATTACATTTTTTCTCAATGGCCTCGTTCACCACGTTTTCCAGCGTGTCGAGGGTCACAAGAACACCTTTGACTTCCATGTTTGGGTTTCCAACCAATAAACCTACGTTGTCAAACTCCTCGGCATGGGCCAATGGAGCCAATTCTTCAAGCACTTTTGCTATGTCGTTAACAGTCATTTTAAAAATGTTAAGTGGGCTAAAGATAAAATATTATATTTTCGTTCAATGCTTCAGTTGCTTCGGAAAATAGCGTTCCCGATTTCTTTGGTCTACGCCTTGGTGGTTTATGTGCGAAACTTTTTGTTTGATGCGGGTATTTTTTCATCCAAATCGTACAAAACACCCACCATTTGTGTGGGCAACCTGAGTGTTGGGGGAACCGGGAAAACCCCAATGACAGAATATTTGCTCAGGATATTGACTAACCGAAAGACTGCTGTTTTGAGCCGTGGATACAAGCGAAGATCAAAAGGATTCTATTTGGCAGGCACTGAAAGCACCGTTTTGGAATTGGGGGATGAGCCCTATCAGATTCATCGAAAATTTCCCCAAGTTGCTGTTGCTGTTGATGCCGATAGGCGTAACGGTATTGAAAAACTGGAAAGTGGGTTTGATCCAGAAGTTATTGTTTTGGATGATGCTTTTCAACATAGAAGGGTGAAACCCACTTTTTCGATTTTGCTTACCACGTATCATAATTTATATGTGGATGACTGGTATTTGCCCATGGGAAGCCTTCGCGATGCCAAAAAAGAGGCCAAACGTGCGGATTTGATCATTGTTACCAAATGCCCTGATACACTGCAGGATGTGGAATGGAAAAAGGTAATAGATAAGCTCAAGCCAAAACCCGACCAAAATGTATTGTTCGCAAAGTTAAAGTACAATGATTTTGTAACTGATGGGGGAAAGCAAAAAATCCAATTGTCAGAATTAAAGGGCAAACCATTGGCTTTGGTAACCGGTATTGCATCGCCGGAACCATTGGTGCGATTTTTAAAGTCTGTTGGAATTGTGTTTGAACATTTTGAATTTGGGGATCATCACCACTTTACGGACAGGGAGGTTGAACAATTTAAAGGGTACCAGATGGTGCTGACCACCGAAAAAGACTTTGTGCGTTTGGAAGGAAGGTTGCAAAATCTGTACTTTTTGGAAATAACCCACAATTTTTCCCGCGAAGATGAAGCGGTTTTGAAGGGCTCGCTACAGGCATTGTTTTAAACCAAACCTTCCATTTTGCTCCTAAAGATGTTTTCTCCAATTTTTTGATAGAAAACCTCTGGCTTAAATGGTTTGGTGATTACATCGTTACAGCCTGCTTCGTAAAAACTCTCCAGGCTGTCATCCAAAGAAATGGCGGTCAATGCAATAATCGGGATGTTTTTGTCAAACTTTCGTATTTGCCGCGTGGCTTCCTCACCGCTTATGCCGGGCATGTGGATATCCATTAAAATGGCGTCGTAGGTATTTTTCTTGGCCAGGTCAATGGCTTCGTTGCCATTATTGGCAATATCGCAACTGATCTCTTTTTTGGTGAGCATTTTTTTTGTAATCACCTGGTTGATCTTATTGTCTTCCACAACCAATACGTGTAACCCTTTGAACTGGAATTCTTCGGGATTGAGCTCAAAAGAGATTTCTTCCCCTTCTTTGGATTCGTAATCTAGATCCATTTCAAAATAGAAGGAGCTTCCATGGCCTAACTCACTTTCAAGGTGAATGGTGCTTCCAAACAATCCCAAAAGGCTTTTAACAATGGTGAGCCCAAGTCCTGTGCCACCATATTCCCTGTTGATTTGTATGGAACCTTGTTGAAAGCTTTCAAAAATATTTTTTTGTTGCTCTTCCGAAATACCGATTCCATTGTCCCTTACTTCAAAATATAGCTTTACCTGGTCTTCATCTTTTTTCAACATTTTGGCCAAGACCTCTACTTTGCCATTTTTGGTAAACTTAAGAGCGTTGCCAACAAGGTTCATAAAAATTTGGGATAGCTTTATGGGGTCTCCCAACAATTTTTTGGGGATGGTGGGGTCGTAATCCAGGATCAGTTTTGTTTTTTTCTCGTGTGCATTTTGTTGGAGCGAATCCACAACATCATCCAGCACTTTGTGCAACTTGAATTCTATATTGAGGGGTTCCAGTTTTTCTGCATCAATTTTATTGATCTGAAGAATATCGTTGATAAAATTTAGCAGGTATTCCCCCGAGAATTTTAATGACTTTAAATGTTCTTTTTGATGCTCAGAGGGGTTCTCTTCCAATAATAGATGGGTGAGTCCCGTAACGGCATACAAGGGTGTCCTTAGCTCGTGGGTTACTGTTGATAGGAAATTTGTTTTGGCCCGCATAGCAGATACCGCTGCATCCCTTGCCAACTCCAGTTCCTTGTTTTTGGTGTAAAGGAGATCATTTGTTTTAAGCTTGATTTGATTGTTCCTGAACAATGAAACTGCCAAAAGGGAGATAATTGTTAAAAAGGCAGATGTTAATATGGCGGTTATTTCCGAACGGTTTTTGGATTCACTGAGCTCCTCATTTTTAGCTTGGAGCTTGTTGAGTTCGTTCATTTGGTGGTCGAACCGAATCTTGTCCGCGGCATCGGCATCCAACTTGGCCTTTTCCACATTGAATATGGAATCTTTTATTTGGGCCAAACCTTTGGCATATACGAGGGATTCATCGTAATTGCCGCTGGCTTCGTAAATGCCGGACAATTGTTCGTAGGCAATTTTTATCTCTTTAGAAAATCCATGCTTTTCCGCTAGTTCCAGGGCAGCTTTGGAGTGGATGATCCCGTCTTCAAGATCATCGAGGGTCACGCTTATTCTTGCTAATTGTAAGTTGGCCCTTGTGGCCAAATAGGCACGCTCTTTATCATCGGAGTTAACGATTAGGGCATGCAGGTTTTTTACAGCGTCATCGTACCTTTCAATATTGGTGTAGATACTGGCCTCAAGTAAAAGTATATTGTTGGTAAGATTCCTGTTATTGCTGAGTTTTCTGGATTCCTCCAGTTGTTTCAATGCTTGAAAGTTATTGCCTTCATCAAACCGCAGTGCGGCATCTAAATACAAGTGGAATGCTTCGCCGTAGGAGTATGAGGTATCCCTTAAAAGAATACTGGCCCTGTCCCAGTAAAAAACAGCTGTTTCTCTGTCTCCTTCCTCTAAGAACAGTCGTGCATATTGGTGATAAGTGTCCAGTAAAAGCTTGGAATCCTCATTCCTCTCAGCAATATTGGCAGCCTCGTTCAAAGTTTCTAAAGCTTTGTCCACTTTGTTTTCGTGGCGATATTGCATAAACTCATTAAAAATGGTCTTAACATCGGAGGTGGAATTGCCATCACTTTGGGCAAAAGTAAACTGGATGCATAACACTATGCACAATAGAAGCAGCGATTTTTCGCCTATCTTTTTGTTTACAAGGTTGAAGATCAAACGTAATTTTTCTTTATGAGCAAATCTATTAAATCAATAATTCTGGAGCAATATCCAGTTTCGTTGTCATACCATCCAATGATTTTTATCATTTTACCAATCACAGAGGTCATCAAAGAATCAAACGTACAAGAGTAACAACTATTGTTTATGTCGATGGAAACAATAGGGTCTTCGGTATAATTGAGTATGCCTTTGAGACTATTTTCCGCTTGCTCCCTAAAGGTAGCATTTATTTCCTCAATAGAAGTTTCTTGGAGCACATTGAATGTAATGTCCGTAAGTGAGCCATTGGGAACGGGAACGCGTATACCACATCCGCCTATCACATCGGATAATTCAGGAAAAATACTTGTTAATGCTTTTGCGGCCCCTGTTGTTGTGGGAATTATGGATTGTCCTGCCGCTCTAGACCTGCGAAGGTCGCGGTGGGGGGCATCGTGCAAGCTCTGGTCCGATGTATAGGAGTGGACAGTTGTGATGTATGCCTGTTCTATACCGCACAATTCATTGATCACCTTGATCATTGGAGCGGCATTGTTGGTGGTGCAGGAGGCATTGGAAATTATTTGATCATCGTTGTTGATGATATTCTCGTTAACCCCTAAAACCACCATTTTAATGGATTCATCCAACGGGGGAACGGAAAGAATGGCTTTTTTGGCCCCATTTTTTATATGGAATTCCAATTCTTCCTTTGTTTTAAACTTTCCAGTGGATTCTACGACAATATCAACCTTATGCGATTTCCAGTCTATTTCCTTGGGATGATTGTGATTGAGAACGGGTATTTCCCTGCCATCAATAAGAATCAGATTGTCTTTGTGCGATACTTTGGTATTCAACACCCCGTGAATACTGTCATATTTTAATAGATGGGCCAAGGTTTCTGCATTGGCCAAATCGTTTATGGCCACTACTTTGATGTTCGGATGGTTAAGTAAAAGCCTAAAAAGGGTTCTACCGATACGGCCAAAACCATTAATACCAATGGAGATGTTTTTCATGATGATGGGGAAGGGAGCTAGTGTATGTGTTTGTGTGCTTTATACGAGGAGCGAACCAAGGCTCCGCTTTCCACATGTCTAAAGCCCATTTCCAACCCTATTTCCTCATACTTTTTAAACTGTTCGGGCAAAATAAATTGCTTTACGGGCAAGTGCTTTTTGGAGGGTTGAAGGTACTGGCCAATGGTAACCACATCAACGTCTGCCTTTCTAAGGTCTTTCATAGTGGCGATAACTTCGCTTTCCTTTTCGCCAAGACCGAGCATAATACCGGATTTGGTTCTTTTTGCTCCGTTTTTCTTTAAATAGTCCAGTACTTCGAGGCTTCTATCATATTTAGCCTGAATCCTGACTTCTCTTGTCAGCCTTTTCACGGTTTCCATGTTGTGGGAAATCACTTCCGGGGCCACCTCGATTATCCTGTCCAAATGGTTGGATATTCCTTGGAAATCAGGGATAAGGGTTTCCATGGTGGTTTCTGGATTCATCCGTCTAACGGCTTTAACGGTCTCTGCCCAAATAATGGATCCCATGTCCTTAAGGTCATCGCGGTCCACAGAAGTGAGCACAGCATGTTTAATGTTCATTATTTTTATGGAACGGGCCACTTTTTCGGGTTCTGCCCAGTCCACTGTTTCCGGTCGGCCGGTTTTTACGCCGCAAAATCCACAGGAGCGGGTACAAATGTTGCCCAAGATCATAAATGTTGCGGTGCCCTCTCCCCAGCACTCACCCATGTTCGGGCAGCTTCCGGAGGTACATATTGTATGTAGGTCGTATTTATCTACAAGTCCTCTGAGCTGGGTGTATTTTTTGCCCGTAGGGAGCTTAACCCTTAGCCATTTAGGTTTTCCTTTGGGTGGAAGAACGTTTTCTGCAACGCTTGTGCTCATACATAATAAATTTGATGTACAAAGATACGAAACTGGGAAGGAAACTTTGTGCCTTGAAGCAGGTCACTTTTTTTTGATGATCTCTGCCAAAAGTTTTTTGGCCCGGAGCAATTTCACCTTCACATTGTTCACGGGTTCGTTGAGTTCTTTGGCAATATCGGCATAGCTCATTTCCTGAAAATAGCGTAGGTTGATGACCTTTTGGTAATGTGGTTTTAATTTTTTGATGTCCTGTAAGAGATGGGCGAGGTTTTGCTCCGTGATCAAACGGTCCTCGACCGTGGGGGTTTCGTCCAATACTTTTTTTACCTCGTCCCCCCGGGAATCCATTTCGTTCATGAGGCTCCGCTTGCGTTTTCGGAGGAGGTCCACATGAAGGTTTTTGGAAATGGTGATGAGCCACGTCTTAAACTCATACGTTTTATCGTAGGTGTCGATTTTATCAAAGGCCCTGGAAAATGTCCTTATGGTTATGTCCTCTGCGTCATTTTCATTTTTGGTACGAAGTATCTGAAAACCGTAAACATCGTTCCAAAAAGTGTCCAAGAGTGTGCTAAAGGCAATCTGGTTTCCTTCTTTTGCCTTTTGTATAATCTCCTCGATGGAATCGTCGGTTTTTTCCAAAAAAATGAGCCTTACCTAAAAATTAAGAATTATTGGGTGTCGGTAACAGTATCTCTTTTACAATCTTGCTCCTCTGGGAGTTTGCCACAAAACCCGCATGCTTCCCCGTCCTTGTTCAAAAAAGGGCTTTGGCTGGCGCAAGTTCCGGCGAACTCACCGTTCTTTTTCCCCCAGATTTTAATTGCAATACCTGCAAAGGCAAGGGCCAATAACCCGATGGTAACTAATGCTAACTTCATGTTTTGACTTTTGCACAAAGGTACAAAATACCTTACTAAAGGGCGGAAGGTTTAAGGTTTCTTTAAAGTTGAGCCTTAATATTTGATGTTGGCCACGATATTGTCGACCGATGGGGTGTTGTTACCACCTTTTGGTTCAATGGTAATGTAACTTACCGCATTATCGGCATAAGGAAGCGCAAGAAGTTTATCTTTTTCATCAAAATTCTTGATTACGCCCAAGTTTACCAATTCGCCGTTGACTTCGGCCCACATTTGGAAGCATTTGTCCTCTGGGAGCTCCGGGACATTGCTTACATTGATGTAGGAAAGTTTTTTGACTGGGTTGATGTAAGCGATTGCCTTAAGTTCTTTAGCTTCACGTTCCCCTTTTACTTGGTATTTTTTTGTAGCAGGGTTATTTAGCACAATAAATTGGTTTCTCATATCTGCCAATTGGTCTTTCATATTGTTTTCCAAATACTTGATTTGGTTGGTGACCATGGTATTTTTTTCTTGAAGCGTTTTGTTTTCGTTCCAAAAGAATAGGGAGGAACCGGCAAAAATCATTATGGCGATACTGGCCGCTACGGCATAGCGCATGTACCTTTTGCTTACCATTGTCTCCTTTTTTGCGCTGGCCAATATGGTTTCTTTAAGACCTTCTGGAGTCTTTTTGGCGTACAAATTGGCAAAGGTCTCCAGATTTTTTTGGAGCATATCGTAGGTTTCCCTTACTTCGGGATACATGGCGATATATCTTTCGGCCTTTTGGGATTCTTCTTTAGTGGTATCTCCCAAAAGGTATTTTTCCAAGATATCGGATTCTAAAAATATTTTAACTTTCTCTTTCATGGTAATAGATTTAATAAAAGAAGCAAAGCCATGGTTGTACCGTAAATTTTTCCAAGTTCCCTTAGCCCGATTTTTAATCGGGACTTTATGGTTCCCAAGGGAATGTCCAATTCATCACTTGCCTCTTGCTGCGTCATTCCTTCAAAAAACAGGGCTTCAAGAACAACCCTGTACTTATCTTCGATTTTGTCCAAGTTTTCTTGGATGTCCAGATGTTCTGGGTTAATAGCCTTCACTCCAACATTATATACGTCTGAAACGTCGATTTGGATTTCCTTGTCCGATTTATTATTTACGCTCCGTAACTTATCTATGGCCGTATTTCGCACAATTCGAAATAGCCAGGTAAAAAGCTTGGCTTTTGAGGCATCGTAACTATCAGCTTTTTTCCAGATTTTGATAAAACTTTCCTGGAGCACATCTTGGGCCAAATCCTCATCTTTTACCACTTTAAAAGCAACACCGAAAAGTGTATCACCATAATTTTCGTAGAGTAGGGAAATAGCCTTATCGTCTTTTTCCGCAAGGAGTGAAACAATATGTCTCTCAATCAATGTGCTCATTAATGATGCTTTTGGTAAAATTTTTTAAGGGACCAAAATCTAAAATAGGATTTATCTCGTATATAAAACAAAGCTAAGACAGAAAAAGCATTTTGTCTTTGTTGATTTTGAATTGAAATAAGGGGTGTCACAACCCTGACAACATTCATAAATTTGGTTAGTTTGGTTTGGTATAACCCTCGTTATTGACTTCAATGCGAGGGTTATTTTATTATGTTCACCTCTGGCTGAATTTTTATTTTGAAGGTTTTCTGTACTTCATCTTGAATTTTTTTGGCCAATTGAAGTATTTCCTTGCCTGTTGCTTTGCCGTGATTCACCAAGACCAAGGCTTGTTTATCGTGTACTGCCGCATCGCCAAACTGTTTTCCCTTAAACCCGCATTGCTCAATGAGCCAACCGGCTGGAATTTTATATTGATTCTCGTCCATTTCATAAAAAGGTGCATTGGGGTTCTTTTTAATGAATTTATCAAATGCTTTTTTAGAAATAATAGGGTTTTTAAAAAAACTACCGCTGTTTCCAATTTCCTTGGGGTCGGGAAGTTTGCTCTTTCGAATGGCGATTACGGCATCGGAAATATCTTGTATGGTCGGATGCACAATTCCTTTGTTCTTCAGTTCGTTCTCAATGGAGCCATACCCCGTATGCAGCACATGATCTTTCTTGGTAAGTCTTAAAACTACCGAAGTAATAATGAATTTATCTTTTGCTTTGTTTTTAAAGATGGAATCTCGGTAACCAAACTTACATGCTTCCTTGTCAAAACCTTCCAGTTCCCCAGTTTTGACATCCATGGCGGCACAGCTCACAAAAACATCTTTGACTTCCACACCATAGGCACCAATGTTTTGGATGGGCGCAGTACCCACGTTCCCTGGGATCAACGAAAGGTTTTCGAGTCCGCCATAATCCTGTTTCAGGCTCCACATTACCAATTCATGCCAATTTTCACCGGCCATTACCTTCACCTCCACGCTGTTTTCGTCTTCCTCGACAACGGTAATGCCCTTGAGGTTAATGTGCATCACAAGGGCATCAATATCCTTGGTGAGCAACATATTGCTTCCGCCACTTATAATAAACTTTTTTGGGTACGCTTTGAGCTCCAATGTTTTCTGGAGTTGAACCAGTCCGGTAATTTCAACAAAAAACCGTGCTTTTACATCAATACCAAAGGTGTTGTAGTTTTTTAAGGATATGTTTTCCTGTATGTTCACTGGTTGTTGTACTCTGTTAAGGCTTTGCCCAAAATTTGGACAGCCCTTACAAGTTGCTCTTTTTCCAGCACATAGGCAATTCTAATCTGATTTTTTCCCAAACCTGGCGTGGCATAAAAGCCTGCTGCGGGAGCTACCATTACGGTTTTTCCACCAACCTCAAAACTTTCCAGCAACCATTGGGCAAAGTGGTCAGCATCTTCGATAGGGAGCTCTGCCACGCAGTAAAAAGCACCTTGCGGAGTGGCCACTTTTACACCTTCCAACTTGTTGAGTTCGGTAATCAATAGATTTCTTCTGGAAACATATTCCTCGATCACATCATCAAAATATTCTTGTGGGGTTTCCAATGCTGCTTCACTTGCAATTTGGGCAAAAGTTGGTGGGGAAAGTCTTGCTTGGGCAAATTTCATTGCAGTTGCTATTACCTCGGTGTTTTTGGATATCAAACAACCGATCCGTGCCCCGCACATACTGTATCGCTTGGAAACGGAGTCTACCACAATGGCGTGTTCTTCCAGCCCATCAACCTGAAGAATAGAGTAATGTTCCCTTCCGTCGTAGGTGAATTCGCGGTACACTTCATCTGCCACTAAAAAAAGATTGTGTTTTTTGACCAAATCGGCCAATTGTTCTATTTCTTCTTTGCTATAAAGATATCCAGTAGGATTCCCAGGGTTACAAATAAGGATGGCCTTTGTTTTTGGGGAGATGAGCTCTTCAAACTTGGAAATGGGGGGAAGGGCAAAGTTGTTTTCGATGGATGAAGCAATAGGTTTTACTTTAACCCCTGCGGCAGTGGCAAAACCGTTATAGTTGGCATAAAATGGCTCGGGTATAATGATTTCGTCATCGTTATCCATAATGGACCCCATAGTAAACGATAATGCTTCCGACCCTCCTGTGGTTACAATAATATCTTCGGCATCAATAAAAATGTCCCGATTGTCATAATAAGCGGCAATTTTTTGACGGTATTCTTCGGAACCCTGTGTCATGCTGTATTCAAGTACCTCAATAGTATGGTTTCGTACGGCATCCAAAGCCACCTTTGGTGTTTTGATGTCGGGCTGTCCAATATTAAGGTGTATTACCTGGGTTCCCCGTTTTTTGGCAGCCTCTGCGTAGGGTACCAATTTACGGATGGGCGATGCGGGCATTTGTGTCCCTTTCTTCGAGATACTAGGCATGTGCTAAAGTTTTCGCAAAAATGAGAAAACCAACTTTCGAAAACAACAACTTTAAGGAATAATTACTTGCCTATTGAAATGTTAAATTAAGATGAGGTTTGAAGGCAAATACTTATATTTAATAAGTATGACTAGTTGAAATTAAGCATGTTGAGGAAGAACATCATCTTTTTTACACTTCTTTTATTTGTGCCCTTCTTTATTTGGGCGCAAGGATATCGATTGCCCGAAGGTGAAAAGTCTCAAAAGATAAAGTTTGAGCTCATCAACAACCTTATTATAATTCCAGTAGAGGTAAACGGTACAGAGCTCACCTTTATTTTGGATTCTGGGGTAAGTAAGCCCATACTTTTTAATCTTTCCGAGTCAGATTCCATACCGATAAATAATGTTTCCGAAGTCACCATTCGTGGTCTTGGCGGAGGAAAACCGATGAAGGCCCTAAGTTCCAAAAACAATGCTTTTAAACTTGGTGAGGCTAGAAATTACTCCCAAGACCTTTATGTGGTTCTGGACAGGGGAATCAATTTTTCTACCACCCTTGGTATTCCCGTGCACGGAATTATGGGGTACGATCTATTCAGGGACTTTATTGTTGAAGTAAAATATAATTCCAAAAAGATAAAATTGCACAATCCAGAATTGTACCAATATAAGGATAAAAGAAAAACACAGACCCTACCGCTTACCGTAGAGAAAAGAAAGGCCTATGTGGAAGGCACGGTGCTAATGAAGGATACTGCAAATGTACAGGTTAAATTGCTGGTGGATACCGGTAGTAGTGATGCCTTGTGGCTGTTTCCGGCACCCGAAAAAGGGCTGGAGATTCCGGAAAAGAACTACGAAGACCACCTCGGAAGAGGACTGAGCGGTGATATTTTCGGAAAGCGAAGTAAGGTCAATGGGGTTCGGATAGGCGATTTTGAACTTGAAGAAGCCAAAGTAGCATTTCCTTACCTTGAATCTTTTCAGGGGTTGGAAGGCATGGGTGATCGTAATGGCAGTTTGGGAGGTGAAGTCCTCAAGCGTTTCAATATCGTTTTCGATTATGCCCGAGGGCTGGTTACTTTAAGGAAAAATGGAAACTTCAAAGACCCCTTCCAATATAATTTAGCAGGAATAGACTTGCAGCACAACGGTTTGCGTTATATCGCAGAAAGTATTGCCGATGTCAATGGAATTGTGAAAGAGGATGATGCGGATACTTTTGGGAATGTCCAAATTTTATTGGAAAATAAGACCCGTTTAAGTCTTGTTCCCGAAATTGTTGTATCCGGTATTCGTTCGGGAAGCCCCGCTGCGGAGGCAGGATTACGTGAGGGTGACGTGATTTTAGCGGTAAACGGAAAAAGAGTCCATAAGTACAAGCTTCAGGAAATCCTTAAAATGATCAACGAAAGAGAAGGGAAGCGGATAAAAGTATTGATCGAACGGTACAACAGGGATTTGCTGTTCACCTTTGTCCTTAAAAAAATGTTTGACGACGACTAATTAAGAAACAAAAAGCCCCAAAACCAATTGGTTTTGGGGCTTTTAAAATATATTTTTCCTTTTCCTTATTTCGCTCCTGGATTTTTGACGGTACCCTTAATTTTCAAAACTTTTGTGGGCGTATCCGCATTGGAGGTCACGGTAATGGCCTTTCTAATGGGGCCAATTCTGTTGGTGTCATATTTCACTTCTATTTTACCAGTTTTTCCAGGCATAATAGGCTCTTCTGGCTTTTTAGGGATAGTACATCCGCAGCTAGACCTAACGTTGCTGATTACCAAGGGGGCATCACCAGTGTTGGTAAATTCAAAAACACGAACACCATCGCTACCTCTCTCGATTTCTCCGTAATCAATGGTCTCGCTTTTAAATTCGATTTTAGCAGTCTCCTGAGCGTAAACCCCTAAGGATAAAAGCCCTACAAACAGCATGAGTACAGTTTTTTTCATCATTTTTGGTTTTTGGGTGAACTTCAAATGTAGATGTTTTGATACCTGCATCCAAAATTCTTTTGTTATAGAATAACGTTACTTATTTTTGTTTCGTATTTCTGGATTGGCTCTCACCCGAAGAATAGCGTAAAAATTAACATTTAGCTTTCCCTTCAAAAATCCAATCTCAGTCCAATTTAACAAAAACTGTACCGAAAAATGGAGATTCCATCAAAATATGACCCAAAAAGGGTTGAAGAGCACTGGTATGCCTACTGGTCTGAGCATAAATATTTCAGCTCCAAACCGGATGAAAGGGAGCCGTATACCATAGTAATTCCGCCACCAAACGTTACTGGTGTGCTTCACATGGGGCACATGCTCAACAATACCATACAAGATGTTCTTATCCGAAGAGCCAGACTCTTGGGGAAAAATGCCTGTTGGGTGCCGGGAATGGACCATGCCTCTATCGCCACCGAGGCCAAAGTGGTCGCCAAGCTCAAAGCCGATGGCATCGACAAATCAAAATTGTCCCGCGATGAGTTTTTAAAGCATGCTTGGGATTGGACCAACGAATATGGAGGTGTGATTCTCCAACAATTGAAAAAGCTGGGCTGCTCCTGTGATTGGGACCGCACCAAATTTACTATGGATGACGATATGTCCGCCTCAGTGATCAAAGTTTTTGTTGATTTATATAACAAAGGGCTGATTTACAGAGGGTATCGAATGGTGAATTGGGATCCAGAGGCCAAGACTACACTTTCCGACGAAGAGGTGATTTATGAAGAAAGGCAAGGCAGTCTATATTATTTATCTTACGCCATAGAGGGATCCGATGAAAAAGTGACCATTGCCACCACCCGTCCAGAGACTATTTTGGGCGATACCGCTATTTGTATCAATCCAAACGATGACAGATACCGTCATCTTAAAGGTAAAAAGGCCATTGTTCCTATTTGTGATAGGGTAATTCCTATCATTGAAGACGAATATGTGGACGTTGAATTTGGTACAGGTTGCTTAAAAGTAACCCCTGCACACGACGAGAACGATAAAAATCTGGGAGATAAGTACAATCTAGACGTAGTTGATATCTTTAATGAGGACGCAACCCTGAACTCATTTGGACTTCATTACGAAGGGAAAGACCGTTTTGTGGTGCGTAAAGAAATCGTCAAAGAACTGGATGAAAAGGGATATCTGGTAAAGACTGAGCAGCACACCAACAAAGTGGGTACATCTGAAAGGACTAAGGCCGTAATCGAGCCACGACTTTCGGATCAATGGTTCCTAAAAATGGAAAACATGGCCAAACCTGCCATCGAAGGCGTTTTGGAAACCAAAGATGTAAAATTGTACCCATCCAAATTTGAGAATACCTACCGCCACTGGATGGAAAACATACGCGATTGGAACATATCCCGTCAATTGTGGTGGGGACAGCAAATTCCCGCTTATTATTATGGGGATGGCAAGGAGGATTTCGTGGTGGCCGAAACTCCGGGCGAAGCATTGGAATTGGCAAAAACCAAGAATCCAAAGATTAAAATGTCCGACTTACGCCAAGATCCCGATGTTTTGGATACCTGGTTCTCATCGTGGTTGTGGCCCATAAGTGTTTTCGGTGGCATTTTGGAGCCGGACAATGAAGAGGTGAATTATTATTATCCAACTAGTGACTTGGTTACGGGACCCGATATTTTGTTCTTCTGGGTAGCCCGTATGATCATGGCCGGATACGAATACCGAGGAAAACGGCCTTTTGAAAATGTATACCTGACCGGATTGGTTCGTGACAAGCAACGCAGAAAAATGTCCAAATCATTGGGCAATTCACCCGATGCCCTGCAATTGATATCCGATTTTGGTGCCGATGGTGTTCGTGTTGGACTTTTATTGAGTTCGGCTGCCGGTAACGATTTGTTGTTTGATGAGGCACTTTGCCAGCAAGGAGCCAACTTTGCCAATAAAATTTGGAACGCTTTCCGATTGGTAAAAGGTTGGGAAGTGGCGGATATTCCACAGCCCGAAGCTGCACAAAAGGGAATTGAATGGTACAAGGCAAAGTTCAATCAGACCCTGATGGAAATTGAAGACCATTTCTCCAAGTACCGTATTTCCGATGCCTTGATGGCTACCTATAAATTAGTGTGGGACGATTTCTGCTCTTGGTTGCTGGAAATTGTAAAGCCAGAGTATCAAAAACCGATCGATAAAGCAACCTACAACGAAGTGCTTCGTCTTTTCGAGGAAAACTTAAAATTGTTGCACCCATTTATGCCTTTCTTAACGGAAGAAGTTTGGCAACATATCGCCGAGCGTACCCCCGAAGATGCGTTAATTGTAACGCAATGGCCAAAAGCTAAAGGAGTGGATTCAGCCCTAATTGCCGAGTTTGAATTTGCTTCCGAGGTAATTTCTGGGATACGGACCATCAGAAAAGAGAAAAATATTCCTCAAAAGGATGCTTTGGAGCTCTTTATGTTTAATGGTGAGAAAGTAGGCGATCAAATGGACGCCATCATTCTAAAACTAGGAAATCTGTCAAAAATGGAGGCAGTGGATACTGGTTTGGAGGGTGCATTGACCTTTAGGGTAAAGAGCAACGAATATTTTATTCCAATCAGCGGAACCATCGATGTGGATGCCGAAATTGCCAAGATCACCGAAGAGCTGAATTACACCAAAGGATTTTTAAAATCTGTGGAAAAGAAGTTGAGCAATGAGCGTTTTGTGAACAATGCCCCTGAAAAGGTGGTGGCCATGGAACGCAAAAAAGCAGCCGATGCCGAGGCCAAGATTGAAACCTTGGAAAAGAGTTTGGCCAGTTTAAAATGACCTTTGGTTATAAATAGGAATGATTTTGAAAAGAGGGTGTATAAAAAGCAACAAAAGTTTAAATTTGTCAGGTTGAGGCCTTCGGCTACGCTCAGGATAAACTAAAGTCGAAACCCGTTGATTATCAACTTACTTTTGGTTGTCGACTGCCTGCCCGTCCGGCAGTTGGGCACTCGAACTGACAGATAACAAGCTTCTAGAGCTCCTCTTTTATCATTATTTTTCATACTTTGGAAAATATTAGAACCAACAATACAATTACCAATGAAAAACCTCAATAGAAGAAGTTTTATCCAAAAAACCTCATTGACTGCGGCAGCAATCTCTATAGCTCCAACGTATTTAAAAGCCAATTCAGAAAGACCGCTTTCATCAACTTACATGGGTGGATTTGCCGCACCTAAACTAGAAAAGGTGCGTGCTGCATTTATAGGGGTAGGAGCCAGAGGAGGAACCCATGCCAAGTTTTTTGCTGCTTTGGAAGGAACTGAAGTCGTCGCCATCTGTGATTTATACCAGGATTTGGTAAAAGAAAAGACCCAATGGGTAAAAGAGGCCAGCGGACCAGACCGACATACAAATATTGCCCAATACTGGGGCGATGAGGATAAGTGGCGTACCATGCTCAAAGAGGTAAAGCCCGATGTGGTGTTTATTGCCACGAACTGGGTAAATCACGCACCTATGGCCATTGGGGCCATGGAAAACGGGGCACACGCCTTTGTTGAGGTGCCAATCGCTACCACCATCGAAGACATGTGGGATATTGTGGATGCCAGCGAGCGCACCCAAAAACATTGCATGATGCTTGAAAACGTTAATTACAGCCGTGATGAACTGATGTTCCTCAATATGTGCAGGCAAGGATTGGTCGGTGAAATTTTGCACGGCGAAGCAGCTTACATTCACGAACTACGCTGGCAAATGGAAGAGCAGGAACGGGGCACGGGTTCTTGGAGGACGCCCCACTATGCCAAACGGAACGGAAACTTGTACCCCACCCACGGTTTGGGCCCTGTTGCCCAATATATGAGCTTGGCGAGACAAGAAGATACCTTTGGCAGTTTGGTATCTTTCTCTACACCCGCAAGAGGACGCGAGCTGTATGCAGAAAAAAATTATCCAGCCAATCATAAATGGAACCAACTCGATTTTAAAGGAGGGGATTTGAACACTTCCATCATTAAAACAGCCATGGGTAAAACCATCATGGTACAGTGGGACGAAACCAGCCCAAGACCCTATTCCCGATTAAATTTGGTGCAGGGAACCAAAGGTGCGTTGGCAGGATTTCCGACCCGGGTGGCTATTGAAGGCGGAGTGGAAGGACTCACGGAAGACCACCATTCTTGGGTTCAAGGGGAACAACTCGAAAAAATATATGAAAAATATGACCATCCGCTCTACAAACGATTAAACGAAGCTGCCAAGGGCAGTGGACATGGAGGGATGGATGGTATTATGGTGTATCGAATCGTGGAATGCCTGCAAAAAGGACTTCCGTTGGACCAAAATGTATACGAAGGATGTTTGTGGAGCGCAGTTGCGCCATTAAGTGAACGCTCCGTAGCAAGTGGTGGTGCACCACAGCCTTTTCCAGACTTTACAAGGGGCAATTGGAAAGAAACAGCACCACTGGAAATAATAAGTTAAGCAGTAAAGATTAATGATCGAAATAAAAGTCCCGGCCCGAATCTGTTTTTACGGGGACCATCAAGATTATTTGGGATTACCCGTAATTGCAGGAACCATTGACCGCTTCATCAATTTAAAGGCGATTCCGAATTCTGATAGAAAATACCTTTTGAAGCTGTTGGATTTAAAGGACGAATTGTCCATTTCTTTGGATGATGATTTGAAACAAGTGCAAGCCGATGATTACTTCAAGTCGGTAATGGCAATTTTAAAAGAGCAAGGTTTCCAACTTGACCAAGGTTACGACATCGAAATTTCAGGAAACATTCCCGTGAATGCAGGGCTTTCCAGTTCTTCGGCCTTGGTAGTGGCCTGGATTCGTTTTTTGGTGGCAACACAGGGAAAATCGGAAGAAATCAGCGATTATCAAATAGGAAGATGGGCGTATGAGGCCGAAGTGCTGTTCTTTGACCAACCCGGAGGTTTAATGGATCAGTACACCATCGCTCAAAAAGGACTTATTTATATCGACACCCAAAGTGGGGAAAGCACACGTTTGAATGCTGATTTGGGCAAACTGTTGGTTGCTGAATCGGGCGTGCCCAAAAAGACCCTGGAAGTGCTCAAAAATGCACGGGTGTACGCACAAAATGCGGTGGGCGCCGTTAAAAAGGTACATCCTGAATTTGTTTTGGAAGAATCATGTTTGGGTGATTATGAAAAATACATCGACTTGGTGCCAGAGGAGCTTCAGGGGTATTGGTACTCTACCATATACAACTATCACATCACATTACAAGCAAAGGAAGAGCTTTTGAAAGCTGCTCCCAATCCACAAACTTTGGGAGATTTAATGAACCGGCACCAAACCATTCTTCAAAATCAAATCAAGAATACACCATCGGAAATGATTGAGATGATGGATGCTGCTCGTGATGCAGGGGCACTGGGAACAAAAATAATCGGTTCTGGAGGTGGAGGATGTATGGCGGCCATGGTAACTGATGCTGTCGAGGAACAGGTAAAACAGGCGTTTTTGGACAAAGGTGCCAAAGCGGTGTATGCTGTAGAACTAACAAGTTGATTACAATGGAGAATACGAGTTTGATCATTATGGTGGGAGGGGCGTCTTCCCGAATGAAGCGGAGTTTAAAAAATAAGGAGGATCAAAAAGGGATCATGGACAAAATCCCCCATAAAAGTTTGATTCCCGTAGGGAAAAATGGCAGGCCCTTCTTGTATTACTTGGTACAGAATGCCGTGGAGGCAGGATACGCCAAACTGTATTTGATCACTAGTCCCGGGAACCAAGCATTTCAAAGTTTGATTGATAATAAGGATCTTCCTGCAGGGTTGGAAGTTTTTTTGGCAGTCCAAAGCGTGCCCGAGGGAAGAAAAAAACCTTTGGGAACCGCAGATGCGCTCCAGCAATGTTTAGATCAATACCCAGAGTTGAAACAGACCACCTTCACCGTTTGCAATGGGGATAATCTTTATTCTGTTGGCGCTTTGATGAATTTGAGGGTGGAGCGGACAGCACCGCACGCCTTGATCAGTTACGGTAGCTCGGGTTTTGATTATACCGAAGAGCGTATTGCCAAATTTGCCGTAATGGACATTTCTTCTGATGGATTTTTGAAGGAAATCATCGAGAAACCAAATATAGCGGATGTACCCAAATATAAAGATGCTTCAGGCGAACTTCGGGTAAGCATGAACATTTTTAGTTTTTCTGGAGCGGAAATATATCCCTATTTAAAAAAATGTCCCATTGATTCTGTTCGGGATGAAAAGGAATTGCCCAAAGCGGTGGCCGTTTTGGTAAGTGAAGAACCGCAGAGCGTACTTTGTATACCACGCTCCGAACACATTCCAGATTTAACGGATGCCAACGATATTCAATTATTTAAAAATTTAGAGTAACTTAAAGGCATATAATCCCATTCTTGCATCGAGCAAAGTTTAATTTTTGGAAATGGAATCGTATGCAATGGCATTGTTATATGCCACACCGTTTTTTATAGGCCTGGTGCTTATTGAAATACTTTATGGTCGATTTGTAAAGGACCAGAAACATAATCTAATGGATACCGTGAGCAGCCTTAGCTCGGGTTTGACCAATGTGGTTAAAGATTCTTTGGGGCTTGTAATCATTCTGGTGAGTTATCCCTTTTTATTGGAACATTTGGCTTTGGTGGAAATCAAAGCGACCTGGTTGGTTTGGGTGGTGGCTTTTATTGCGTTGGATTTTGCAGGCTATTGGAATCATAGGTTGAGCCATCACATTAACTTTTTTTGGAACCAGCATGTAATTCATCATAGCAGTGAGGAGTTTAATTTGGCCTGTGCGCTTCGTCAACCTATTTCCAATTTGTTGGGCTATTATGCACTTTTATTGATTCCTGCAGCCCTCTTGGGTGTTCCGGACCAAGTGATTGCCATTTTGGCTCCCATCCATCTTTTTGCCCAATTTTGGTACCACACTCAGTATATTGGGAAGTTGGGTTTTTTGGAATATGTAATCGTTACTCCCTCACAACATCGGGTGCACCATGCCATCAATAAAGAGTATATTGATAAAAACCTCGGACAGATTTTTTGTGTTTGGGACAGAATTTTTGGAACGTTTCAAGAGGAATTGGATGAAGTGCCCCCACAATACGGGGTATTGAAACCGGCAAACACTTGGAATCCCATTATTATCAACTTTCAGCATGTATGGAGGTTGATGCAGGATGCATGGCGCACAAAAAGCTATTGGGACAAATTGCGCATTTGGTTTATGCCAACGGGTTGGCGTCCACAGGATGTAAAAGTGAAATACCCTGTCGCCATCATTGAGAATGTATATAATTTTAGGAAGTATAAACCCCAAGCGTCCTCTTCCCTTAAAGGTTATTCTCTTTTTCAACTGGCCATTACCACTATTTTAATGCTTTTTATGTTCTACAACTATTCGGATATTGGTTTTGATGGTCTCTTGTTGTTCGGTGCTTTTATTTTTGTGGGTATTTATGGCTACACCACCTTAATGGACGGTAAAAATTATGCCGTTTGGATTGAAGTGATCAGAGGGGTAGGGGGATTGGTGTTGATTTATTTTACTGAGGACTGGTTCGGAATCAATGCGTACTTTTCCATGGGAAGTTATCTTGTAGCTTTTTATTTTTTGATCACCATTTTTGGAGGTATTTACTTTACCTACTTTGAGAAGTCGTTTATTGCTACGGATTTGGCTTCTTAGAGTGTTTTTAGCTCTTTCTCCACCAATTCCACATATTTCTCCATGGCCTCTTCCTCACTAATTCTTTTGGCTTGGAACAATGCGTTTGCCTTAAAAGCGTTGATCAATGGTGTTCTACTGCCAGGATTGTCAAAGTTTTTGTTTGCTATCTTGAAATAGGCATAGAGTTTTAGCAGAAGATCCGCGGGCAACGGGTCGGTGTAGCCGTTGACAAAGTCAACGGCATCGTTAAATCTTTTGTGTAGGTCTTCGTTAATCATCCAACGGTCTTATAGAGGCAATACAGGTGCGCGCCCCAACTACTTTTTGGTTCAATTTAACGGTAATGTCACAATCAAGCGGCAATAAGAGGTCTACACGGGAGCCAAATTTGATAAAGCCGGCATCATCGCCTTGTGTTACTTGTTCGCCTTCTTCGGCATAGTTTACAATTCTACGGGCCATGGCACCGGCAATCTGCCTGTACCCTATTTCACCAAATTTAGGGGTGTGCAGTATTATGGTGGTGCGTTCGTTTTCGGTACTGGACTTTGGGTGCCAGGCCACTAAATATTTTCCAGGATGGTATTTGGAATAGGTTACCGTGCCACTGGCGGGGTATCGGGTTACATGTACATTGGTGGGCGACATAAATATGGATACCTGTTTTCTTTTTTCTTTAAAGTATTCGGGCTCATCAACTTCTTCGATAACAACGACCTTACCATCAACGGGGGCCAGAATTTCATCAAAATTGGGCGTGACCAGTCTCTTTGGGTTTCTAAAAAACTGCAGAATTGCAATCAAAAAAAACAATGCGGCTATTTGAACGGCAAAACGAATCCATTCCACATCGATATAATACTGTGCGACCAATACGGCAGCTACCACTAGAAAAAAAGTGGCGATAATAATTTTTTGCCCCTCTTTATGAAACATAGGAGAATATAGTTAAAATGAAATAAGCAAAAGGCGCAGCGAACACCAAGCTATCCAGTCGGTCCCAAATTCCGCCATGCCCGGGTAAAATAGCTCCGCTATCCTTTACCCCGGCCATTCGCTTGAATTTTGACTCCAATAAATCGCCCAAACTCCCTGCGACCACTATTAAACAGGCCATTGCCATCCACTCTGTTACAGAAAGCCTTGTTTCGTACCAGGATAAAAAGTAAGCGGCCACCAGTGCAAAAATAAGACCTCCTACAGAACCTTCAATAGTTTTTTTGGGTGAAACTGCAGGAAATAATTTTGAACGGCCCAAAGTTCTTCCGACCAAATAGGCAAATGTGTCGTTTACCCATATTAAAATAAAGATGCCCATGATCAAAAATTGGGCAAACTCATCATGTTTATACGGTATCATGGTCAAAAAAATACATCCGCCACCAATGTAAAAAAGGCCGATGATGAATTTTTGAAGGTTATTGAATTTTTTCGGTTTTTTCGAAAACAGGAACATTAACAGTGCTAGGTCCACTGTTATGGTGCAAAGCATCAACAAATTTACTGCTGTGCTATCGTTGTTCAGGTAGATGAAAACCCACCAAAGTGCCAAATAGGCTGCAAACATATAATACCCCTTAAGGCGGACTATACGCTTGTATTCATAAAGGCAGGCCAATCCAAATGCCATAAAAAGAAAGTCGAAAGCGTCCGAACTTAAAAATACCGCGCCTAGCAGAAGTACCACATAAATCACCCCTGTTATGGAGCGTCTTAAAATTTCTTTCATGTATTTAGAAATCTTCTAGGAGTAAAAGATATACATTTTTTGAGGCACTTCCGTAGGAAAGGAAGTCATCTTTGTTTTCCTCGGTAGCTTGAAAGTGCTTTAATGTGGTAATGTTATTGGGAATATTATTTTGATAACGTTCTTTAATTGTTTTGAGAGCTTCGCTTATGGAATCCACCAATTGACTGGTAGTGGCGAACACCACCAAATTGGAAGGGAGTTCATTTAATTTTTTTTCCTTGATTTGATTGGAGCATACCAAAATGGAACCATTGTGTGCAACAAGGTGTTCACAAGTGGTGAAGAAAATCTCACTTTTGTTACGGTTGTCCGTGAAATCTATATTTTCTGAAGCAAAACGGGTTTCCAATCTTGGATCCATGGAATAGAAAAGATGGTTTTGCCAATCGTTTTCGGAAACAATGTTTTTGAGAGCTTCGGATATTTCGGCAAAGTCTTCACAGTAAATAAACTTTCCGCCATTTTTTTTAAAGTAGATGGTGAATTTCTCATCTACGGGAATTTTTAAATCGGGCATGTGGTCGCCACGGGTCTCCGCAGTTTCCTTGGAAACCTTTTTTCCTCCTCCGAAAAGTTTTTTAAAAACTCCCATTTATGGCATTGTGTTCTTTGCTACTGAATCAATATAATTCTTTTGATTAAACTTTATATATCAACGGTTTATTCTGCGGGTTCAAGTTTTTCTTCCTCTTTTTCAAAAGGCCTTTTACCAAATATTTTTTCCAGATCGTCTTTAAAAATAACTTCTTTGTCCAAAAGTCTTTCGGCAAGTTCGGTAAGCTTGTCCTTGTTGTCTGCCAACAATTTAATAGCTCTTTGATATTGCTCTTCAATCATTTTGGAAATTTCCTGATCAATTTTTTGAGCAGTCTGCTCACTATATGGTTTGGTAAACCCATATTCGTTCTGTCCAGATGAGTCATAATAGGTAATATTCCCCAATTGATCATTTAGCCCATAAATAGTGACCATAGCGCGGGCTTGTTTGGTTACTTTTTCCAAATCGCTCAACGCACCTGTGGATATTTTATCGAACATCACCTTTTCCGCTGCCCTACCACCCATAGTGGCGCACATTTCGTCCAACATTTGCTCTGGACGTACAATTAAACGTTCTTCGGGTAAATACCATGCAGCTCCCAAGGATTGTCCGCGGGGAACAATGGTAACTTTCACCAAAGGTGCAGCGTGTTCCAACATCCAGCTTACCGTTGCGTGTCCAGCTTCGTGATATGCAATGGTTTTCTTTTCCTCAGGTGTGATGATTTTGTTTTTCTTTTCCAGACCTCCAACAATTCTATCCACGGCATCCAAGAAATCTTGTTTGGTCACTGCTTTTTTCTCTTTACGGGCTGCGATAAGGGCAGCTTCGTTGCAAACGTTGGCAATATCGGCTCCGGAGAAACCAGGGGTTTGTTTGGCCAAAAAGTCCAAGTCCAAGGTTTCAGCGGTCTTAATGGGGCGAAGGTGTACCTCAAAAATTTCTTTTCTTTCGTTCAGGTCGGGCAGGTCAACATAAATTTGACGGTCAAAACGTCCTGCACGCATCAATGCCTTATCCAGTACATCGGCACGGTTGGTAGCGGCAAGCACAATAACGTTGGTATTGGTGCCAAAACCATCCATTTCGGTCAATAACTGGTTTAGGGTGTTTTCGCGCTCATCGTTGGAACCTGTAAAGTTGTTTTTTCCCCTTGCACGTCCAATGGCATCAATCTCATCAATAAAAATAATGGCTGGAGATTTGTCCTTTGCTTGTTTGAACAAATCGCGCACTCTTGATGCCCCAACGCCTACGAACATTTCAACAAAATCGGAACCTGATAGCGAGAAGAAAGGTACTTTGGCTTCACCTGCCACGGCTTTTGCCAATAATGTTTTACCGGTTCCGGGTGGACCTACCAATAAGGCCCCCTTTGGTATTTTACCACCTAATGAAGTGTATTTGTCAGGATTTTTAAGGAATTCTACAATTTCCTGTACTTCTTCTTTGGCTCCTTCGAGACCTGCCACATCTTTAAAAGAGGTGCGGGTGTCTGTTTTTTCATCGAACAATTTGGCCTTGGATTTTCCAATGTTGAAAATTTGTCCGCCTGCGCCTCCACCTGCACCACCAGACATTCTGCGCATCAGGTAGATCCAAATACCGATAATAAGGGCAAATGGAAGCAGGGTCAAGAATATTTCGCCAATTACGTTGGATTCCGTATCAAACTCAACAATGGTATCGAGATTGTTCTCTTTTTTGATTTCCGTGATTTCGTTTTGGAAAATCTGCAGATCACCATAATCCAACACATATTGGGGTACCAATCCTGTTGAAGGGAACAAGGGCTTTTCGGCCACGCCTTTATGTACATCTTTGTTAAGTGCTTCCTCGGTAAGGAATACCTTGGCTTGACGTGTATTTGTAATGATGACGATTTTGGAAATATCACCATTGCGCAAAAATTCCTGTAATTCAGAGGTTGTGGTTTTTTCTGTACTTGATAAACTGCTTCCACCAAAAAATTGGAAGCCAATGATCAAGGCGATTACCACACCATATATCCACCACGAGCTAAAACGTGGTTTTTTCGGAGTGTTATTGTTCGGGTTGTTTTCTTTTGCCATTTTTTCTTAAGAATTGTAACTGCTTTCCACCATAGTGACCTTGGCATCGCCCCAAAGTCCCTCAATGTCATAAAATTCCCTAATGTGTTTTTGAAATACATGTACCACAACGTTAACATAGTCCATCAGCACCCATTCCGCGTTTTCAGAGCCTTCAACATGCCATGGCTTGTCGTGTATGGCCTTGCTAACCTTTTTTTGGATGGATGAAACAATTGCGTTTACATGTGTGTTGGAAGTACCGTTACAGATGATAAAGTAGTCGCAAACTGTATTTTCGATTTCCCTAAGGTCCAGTAGATTTATGTCAACTCCTTTAACGTCTTCTATTCCTTCTAGGATTAAGGCAATCAATTCATCTGCGCTAGCTTTCGTTTTCTGCATTCAAAAAGTTTAGTTTTTTACAAAGTTATGTTTTTTTTGTTTTCTTAGCCCTAGTTTTTAACAAATCATAAAGGCTTATTACATTGGGAAAACAATTTCAAATACTCAAACTTAATGCCACGGACTCCACGAATTCATATTTAAAGGATTTGTTACGTTCGGAAAATCCCATGGATTATACTGTGGTTGTTGCGGAAAAGCAGCTTAAGGGAAGGGGGCAAATGGGAACTTTTTGGCAATCCGATGAAGGTAAAAACCTCACTTTTAGCGTGTTGAAATTTTTTTATACGTTTAACGCACAACACCAATTTGTTTTGAACATTGCAATTTCCTTGGCCGTTTGCGATACCCTGAACGAACTTTTTGTACCCAATGTTAAAGTAAAGTGGCCCAACGACATTATGTCAGGTTCCATAAAAATCTGCGGTATTTTGATTGAAAATGTCCTAAAAGGTGATAAGGTAGCCCATTCCATTATCGGAATTGGCCTGAATGTGAACCAAACGGATTTTTTGGGGTTGGAGAAAGCATCATCTTTAAAATCAATAATGGGACAAACTTTTGACCTAGATGAGCTGCTTCATAAAATTTTGCAACGTATCAGGTCTTATCTTCAGGGGATAGAAACAAAAACGGTCAATCAACTTTTACCAGCCTACGAGAAATTACTTTTCAAAAAAGATAAACCATCAACTTTTACCAATGTAGATAATGAAATGTTTATGGGGTATATCCGCAGGGTGTCCCCTTCGGGCAAATTGGTGCTCGAATTGGAGGATAGGGTATTTAAAGAATTTGATTTGAAAGAGGTAAGCCTGCTTTACTGACCTATTTTGTCCAGATTATTGGACAAAGTTCCCATAAAATTAGTAATCGGCGCCTTGATCATCATGGCCATCATGGCATTGAACTCTCCTTCAAAATTTAATGCCACCTCGCTTTCATTTTCTCCTAAAGACTCAATGTCCGCAGTTAATGTAAAAGGTAGTTTGTCGCTTGCCGCGCCCAGCACAACTTTGTGGTGCGGGTTTTGTTCCTTTAGCCTTAGTACGATCTCTGGCATGCCTTTTAACGCGAATTTGAATGTGTTTTCGTCCAACACTTCAAATTTGTCAATATTGTCGGGCATTAGCGTTTCAAAGTTTTTGATGTCCGTCAAGAACTCAAATACTTCTTTGTCGCTTTTCGCTACTTTCTTCTTTGAGGCTTCAATATGCATGGTAAAATATTATTTCCATTCTTGTGGATTGGATTTCCACTCCAATAATGTTTGTAGTTGTGTTTCTTGAATATAATTGGTGTCGGAGGCTTGCTCTATGAGGTTTTCGTAATCCGATAGGGTATGGAGTTCCACGCCTTCTTTTTCAAAATTCTCAGTGGATACCGGGAAACCGTAGGTGAAAATGGCGATCATTCCCTTAATATCCGCCTTTTGTTCCTTGAGCGCCTTTACGGCATTAAGGCTACTGTTTCCGGTACTGATCAAATCTTCGATGACCACAACGCTTTGGCCGGGTTCAAAATATCCTTCGATTTGATTTTGCCTACCGTGCTCTTTGGGTTTTGGCCTTACATAAACAAAAGGAAGTCCCAAAGCTTCTGCGACCAAAATACCGATCCCGATGGCTCCTGTGGCCACACCGGCTATAACATCGGGCTTGCCGTAGAGGGTCTCGACCTGTTTTGCTATTTCTTCCCTTACAAAATTCCGCACCTGGGGGTAAGAGAGCATGATCCTATTATCGCAATAAATAGGCGATTTCCAACCAGAAGCCCATGTAAAAGGATTTTCAGGTTCCAACTTAATTGCATTAATTTGTAATAGCAGCTCAGCTGTTTTTTTTGCGATTTGTTTATCTAAAACCATTGCGCAAATGTATGAAGTTTTTGTTAATGAGGCCCCACTGATTTTAACAAACGAGCGCCCTCAGGATTCCAACGGTAATTTGTTCTCGTTGGATGGTGATTCTATTGTTGAGGCGATTCGACTTTTGTCCAAAAAGAAGTTGAAAAAGGCGTATCTGTACCACCCTGATGACAAAAAAATCCTGAAGCTTTTTATGCACAAGATTCCAGTAGTGGTTGCTGGTGGTGGATTTGTGATCAATAAAAAGGGCAAGGTTCTCTTTATTTACAGGAA
Organism: Flagellimonas halotolerans; assembly: GCF_035818535.1. Taxonomy (NCBI): domain Bacteria; kingdom Pseudomonadati; phylum Bacteroidota; class Flavobacteriia; order Flavobacteriales; family Flavobacteriaceae; genus Flagellimonas; species Flagellimonas halotolerans. The sequence goes on from NZ_JAYKYV010000008.1 coordinate 34,220, forward strand.
CGGAAAGTGGGATTTGCCCAAGGGAAAAGTGGACAAGGGAGAATCCATAGAAAATGCCGCAATCAGAGAGGTTGAGGAGGAGACCGGTGTTAAAAATCTAGTGATTGAAAGATTTCTTCATACAACGTTCCATATATTTAAAAGGAACGGGGAATACCGATTGAAGCAGACGCATTGGTTTATTATGTCGACCGATTATACCGGAAAATTGGTGGCGGAAAAATCCGAAGGCATCAAAAAGGTGAAGTGGAAAGGCCCTAAAAAAACCAAAAAAGCATTAAAGAACTCTTATCATAACATAAAGGTATTGTTCGATGATTGGCCTTTTTTTAATTAGATAACAAGCCTGCAGCTTCGCTGTTTTTCGCTATCCTGAATATAGGGTAGGTGAGGTAGGCTTCTTCAAAATGTACGGAGCGTTCAAAAATCCAATTCAATTGTGCATACCAATTGTTGGAAAAATTAAGGTCTTTTTCTTTTTTCATTTCAAACTCCCGAAGCAGCAAAGAGTCTTTTTGCAACATTTTCAGGGCTACGTCTTCAAAAACATAAGGGGAGAACCCTTCTTTGCGTTGCAAAACGCTATCAAAGAAGTTCCAGTTAAAGAATGAGTCGGCCCCTTGTGGTTCCAGTGTCTCCAAAAGATACCTGATTCCTGATTGATGGATGGGTATCAATAAATCTCCTTCCCTAAAATGAACTTTTTTAACGATTTTTTCCACTTGGGTGTCGTAATGCAAATAATGACCTTCGTAAGGTGCGTTTCTGGTGTTGAAATCCACTATTTTGTATACTTCTACAGAAAGAGTGGTATCTTGTGCTATGGATGAATATTGAATTTTGTTGGCATCCAACCGCTCTATGACCCTTTTCCAACTCTTTTTTATGATATAGGCTTCTGGAACTTTAACTGTGTCCATTGGATAAAAGTAATCTTGGTACACCGTTTTTTTGGTGAACGGCTTATCTCGGTTGTACTTTAATCTTGGAAGTCCTGTTACTTCGCTAGTGATTTGTTCAGCTTCAAACCCTTTAAAATTGAGGATGCTGGACTTTGTGGTGTCCACCTGCCAGTTGAAGTAATATTCGGAAAGGTCCATGTTGCTTTCCAAGGTCTCCTTTCGAAGCGATTTTATGTTCTCGTGTTCTGCCTCGACCACTTCAATCAAGCTTTGCATAAGAGCATATGTTCCCTCGACCCGTTGTTTGTATGGTTTTAGCATATGGGTCTCCACCATTAGGCCCAAGGTACTCCAAAGTGTGGTGTATCCCGTGGAATATCTGGGGTGGTCCATAAATTGGCTGAACCCCATTTCTGGCGGAACATTAAAAACATTGACATAAGGCGTGATGTCCCATTCTTTTTCGGTCAAGGAATTTTCAAGATTAGGCATCAGGCTATCGTGCAGGTATTCTCCCATTTTACCGCCCAATTTATTGTGTTGGGTAAAAAGATGGGTCAGGGTATATTGGTAATCCGCTCCATTGCTCACATGGTTATCGATAAAAACATCAGGTTTTACCCTATGGAATATTTGGGCAAAGGTCTTGGCGTTTTGGGTGTCCATTTTGATGAAATCCCGATTAAGGTCGTAATTACGGGCATTTCCCCGAAACCCATATTCCAATGGCCCATTTTGATTAGCCCTGGTGGTGGAGTTACGGTTGAGCGAGCCACCTACATTATAGATGGGAATGGTGACCAATACCGTATTTTTGGGTGTGGGCAGTTTGCCAGTGGCCAAGTCCCTGTAAAGCATCATGGTGGCATCTATGCCATCGCTTTCACCCGGGTGTATTCCATTGTTGATTAAGATGATGGATTTTTCCTTGCGGATATTTTCATAATTAAAATCCCCTTCTGGATTAAATGTTACTGTGTGCAGTGGGTAACCGCTGTCCGTTTTGCCTATGGTGTGAATGTTTATCTCGGGAAATTCACGGGCAAGGGCAATGTAATAGTCAATGGTTTGTTCATAAGTGGCCGTTTCTTTTCCATCAGATAATTCAAAATGGGTCGGGTACGAGGATTTCTCATCCTGCGTTTCAGATTCGCAGGAGACCAAAAGGAAAAGGGCCGTTAAAAAAATTATATGCTTCAAAATATTACGGGAACTTTGGTTCGCACAAAAACCTGTGTTTGGCAGCTCCAAAAATACATAATATTATAATTTAAGAAGCCACATTGATACAGCCAAGGTCTTCTGGCTCTATTTTAAAAATGGGTTTGTTCTTAAAGTTTAGGATATGTGGACACCTGTCTTTGAAACTGTTCCATTTTTTGTGATCTGCTGGATCTATGGAAGATGTGATCATGTTGATTACGACATGCTCATCGATATTTAGATCGATCAATTCATCAAGAAACCCCCAGCCATCCATAATGGGCATATTGATGTCGAGAAAAATGACATCTGGAATATTTTCTCCTTTCTCTTGTCTTTCCTTTATGGCCTCATAGGCTTCGTGCCCGTTTTGAAATATTTGAACGTCATCACAATGAGTAACCGTCCGCAACATTTTTTTAATACCAAATACGGTAATGGGATCATCGTCCACAATAAAAATACAACTAACTTTCTTCATTAAAATAAACATTGAACGTAGTGCCCTTGTCAACTTCACTTTGCACTGTTATACTTCCGCCCATGGCCTCAATTTGGTTCCTTACAAGGTATAGGCCAAAGCCTTTGGCATCTTTTCTATTGTGGAATGTTTTGTACATTCCAAAAATTTTGTCGCCGTATTTGTCTAAATTTATTCCCAATCCGTTGTCGGAAATACTCAAGATTATCCCTTCGTTGGACTTTACGGCATTTATGGTAATCAATGGTTCTCTATTGGGGCTTTTATATTTGATTGCGTTGGATACAAGGTTCAATATGATGCTGTCCAAATAGGCAGGAACACAATTCACCTCAATATTCTCCGATATATTGTTTATGACTTGGGACTTGTTTTCCTCCAAAAGGGCTGAAAGGTTTTCCAGTACCTTTAGAACATTGTTTTTTAGATTGAGCGGTGTTTTTGTTTCCGATGTTTTGGTATTGATGTCCACCACTTGGTTCAAGTTTTCCAAGGTTTCCAACAAGTTGTCCGATGCCTGTGAGAGCATTTTTAAAATACGTTTACGTTCTTCAGCATCCTTTTCCGAGTTTAAAAAGCCCAGAAGCATGGAGAAATTAGCGGAGTGCGACCTCAAATTATGGGAAACAATATGTGCAAAACTGATAAGCTTTTGGTTTTGCATAGAGGTGATATTTATTAAATTCCGCAACTGTTCCTCTTTCTTTTTTATGTTGGTAATGTCCAAACTCATTCCAATGAGTCCGCAAACCTTCCCCTCTAGGTCAAAATATGGAATTTTGGATGTAAGAAAATAAATGGTTTTTCCATGTACCGTGCTAGCGGTCTCTTTACCTATTATTGGAGTTAAGTGCTTCATCACCTGAAGATCTTCTTCCCTAAAAATTTTGGCCGTTTCTTCGCTGTATAGGTCAAAATCGGTTTTACCAATAACTTGTTCTGGTTTTTTATTGAGAAACTTGCATTCCCCTTTGTTTACCAAAACTTTTCTGGATTCCAAATCTTTTACATATACATTCAATGGAAGGCTATCTACCAATGTGGAGAGCAATTGTTGGTGTTCCTTTACTGTGGTTTCGGCCGTTACCTGATCATGTATATCCTTTATGGTGCCAAAAACCTTAACTGTTTTTCCGTTTTCTATGATTGGTTTTCCTGTTATACGGACCCATCTTTCTTCACCATGGAGCGTAACGATCATTAACTTGGCATCATACGGTTGATGGCTTAGGGCAATTTTATGGAAAAGCATGGATGCTTTATTTCGGCTATACCCTGGTTTATAGAAATTTAAGGCCTCTATTACGGTTGGCTCGAAGCACTCAGGAACTTGGTGGATTCGTTTTGTTTCCTTGCACCAAGTAAGTTTCTCTTCTTCAATTTCATACTCCCACCAACCGGTTTTGGATACTTCTACCTTTGTTTCCAGAATATTGTTCAACCAATCTATCTGTTGTTCTTTTTCAACTTCGGAGGTAATATCGTCAGTTTGGACAATGGTCCCGATCACATTCTCCTTTTCATCGAACCATGGGGCAAAATAGCTTTTCAAATGGCGTGTGCCCTTGCTGCTTTTTATTTTATGTTTAATGGAAAAGGGGGTGTGCTCCATGAGCTTTTTCTCAAGGTCTAAAAACTCTGGATATAATGGAAAAATTTTCGTTTGGTGGTTCTTGTCTTGTAAGGATTGGCTGAAAATTTCGAGCCACGAACAGGAGGCATCTTGTACGATGCCTTTCTTGCAAAGTAGAGCGGTTGCCTTTGGCAACTGTTTTAGTAAATAAAATTGGTCAACTCTTTCAACTGCTTTCAAAACTCGGGGGATGTTTAAAGACGTTCTACCGCTAAGAAATTTCTGACCAAATGTATAATTATTGAATTGTCAGATAGATTTATTGTTGTGAAAGCATGGATAAATGTTGTATTCGATGGGTTAGTTATGGTTTGAAAATTTCACAAAAGAAAGATTTTACCTACAGTCAATTATTGAAAAAGGAAATGATTTCTATTTTTTGACCACAACTGTGTCAGGTACTAAGCCAGTATGGTCGCCGCCATTCCTAATGACATCGCGAACTATGGAAGAACTGATATAGGATTTGCCGGAAGATGTCAATAAAAAAACCGTTTCGATTTCCGACAGTTTGCGGTTGGTGTGGGCAATGGCTTTTTCAAACTCAAAATCTGCTGGATTGCGCAATCCTCTCAATATAAAATTGGCCTCTATTTTTTTGCAAAAATCCACGGTCATTCCCTTGTAGGTGGTCACTTTGATTTTTGGTTCGTCTTTAAATGCCTCTTCTATAAATTTAACACGTTCTTCCAGAGAAAACATATATGTTTTATCCGCATTGATCCCAATGGCAATCACCAATTCATCGAACAGGGTGACCCCCCTTTTTATAATGTCGTAATGTCCTAAAGTAAGTGGGTCAAAGGAACCGGGAAACAATGCGCGTCTCATGTTGTGGAATAAAGTTTTTTAAAAATACGGTTTCTATCGCAAAGCTTCAACAATAGCGCTATCAAAAAGTGCCTCCAGGGAAATTCCCGCGGTTTTGGCCTGCTGTGGCAGAAGGCTTTCCTCGGTAAGTCCCGGGGTTGTGTTTATTTCAAGCAGATGTGGTACATCACCAATAAAAATAAACTCACTACGGGTGTAGCCTTTCAATCCTAGGGTTTTGTATATAAACTCTGCCATGTGCCTTACCTTGGATTCTTGCTTTTCGGATATTCTTGCCGGTGTAATCTCCTGTGATTTCCCCATGTATTTGGCTTCAAAGTCAAAAAAATCGTTCTCCGAGATGATTTCGGTCGCAGGGAGCACAGTTACTTTATTCTGATAGGTAATCACACCAACCGATACTTCGGTGCCGTCCAAAAAAGATTCGATAATGATTTGGGTGTCCTCCTTAAAAGCATCATCAATGGCATTGGCCAAATCCTCTTTTTTGTGCACTTTGGATACGCCGTAGCTGCTGCCCGCTCTGTTGGCCTTTACAAAACAGGGAAGTCCAACTTTGTCCACAATGGCATCTTCGTCCACCGATTGCCCTTTGTTCAAATAATAAGAAGTGGCACAAGGCACGCCATAAGGTTTAAGGGTGCTCAACAAATCCCGTTTGTTAAAAGTGAGCGCAGCTTCGTAATGGTTACAGGCGGTTTGTGGAATGCCCAAAAGTTCAAAGTAAGCTTGCATTAGGCCATCTTCACCAGGGCTTCCATGGATGGCGTTGAAAACACAATCAAAATTAATCTTGTCCCTGTTGACCATGATACTAAAATCAGATTTATCGACCGGCGTCTCATTATCGGATGCATCCAAATAAAACCATTTCTCTTTGGTAATCACGATTCGGTACGCATTGTATTTTTTTTTATCCAGATATTTGTGCACCACATTTCCGCTTTTAATGGAAATATGGTACTCACTGGAATAGCCGCCCATAATTATGGCAATGTTCTTTTTCATTGACTTGTAAAATATCGCAAAGCCAAAATAAAGAAAAAAGGGTTGGCTTTCCTATATTTGTTCCGTTAAGGTGAACTACATGAAGAATTTTTTCAACTTTTTAAAAAGCAAGACTTTTTTGATTCAACTTGGATTGGCTGCAGGGGCCGTTCTGGTTTTGGTGTTTGTTGCTTTGCAATGGCTCAAAAGTACCACCAATCATGGTGAATTTGTAGAAGTGCCGGATTTTTCCAAAATGTCGGTTATGGAGATGCGAAAAGCGGTCGAGGAAGCAGGACTTAGATATCAGGTATTGGATTCTTCCAACTTTAACCCGGAGTATCCCAGGTTTTCCATTTTGGATCAAAATCCGCCCGCGGGGAACAAGGTGAAGTCAAACCGAAAAATATATTTTACGGTAAACCCTTCTGGATATAAAAAGGTGACCGTACCGGATATTATCCAAGTTACCCAACGCAATGCCGCTTCCATGCTCAGGGCCGTAGGTTTGGATGTGGAGCGCGTTACCTATATTGATGAGTTGGGCAAGGACATGGTGTACAACATGAAATACAAAGGGAAATACATAAAACCGGGAGATAAGCTGCCCAAAACCTCCAAAGTGGAGCTGATTTGCGGAAATGGTACCATACCCGGTAGTGCTAGGGTACAGGCAGATTCCCAATAAACATGAACACTCCGGACAATCAAGATGAACTGTCTCAAGATGAGCTCTATGAGCATCATGGCTTTGTAGCATCCAAAGGTCAGGAGCCTTTGCGTGTGGATAAATTCTTAATGAACTTTATTGAGAACGCTACGCGGAACAAGATTCAGCAAGCTGCCAAAAAGGGTCATATTTGGGTGAACGGTTCTATTGTAAAGCAGAATTATAAGGTTAAGGCAGGCGATGAAGTTAAAGTGATGTTCGAGCATCCACCTTATGAATTTTTACTTACCCCCGAGGATATTCCCCTAGACATTGTTTATGAGGATGACGTGCTTTTGGTGGTGAACAAACCCGCAGGCATGGTAGTACATCCAGGCCATGGCAATTACTCGGGCACCTTGATCAATGCGCTGGTCTATCATTTTGAAAACTTGCCGAACAATAGCTCCGATAGGCCTGGATTGGTACACCGCATCGATAAGGATACCTCAGGTTTGTTAGTGATTGCCAAAACAGAATCCGCAATGACCCATTTGGCCCAGCAGTTTTTTGATAAGACCAGTGAGCGGGAATATGTGGCCTTGGTTTGGGGCAATGTGGAAGAAGACGAAGGTACTGTGGAAGGTCACATTGCCCGAAACCCTAAAAACCGCCTGCAAATGATGGTTTTTCCAGAAGGCGACGAGGGCAAAGAAGCAGTAACCCATTACAAAGTATTGGAACGTTTTGGCTACGTTACTCTGATTTCCTGCAAGCTGGAGACAGGTAGAACGCATCAAATTAGGGTGCACATGAAATATATTGGGCATACCCTGTTCAACGACGAACGCTACGGGGGTGACAAAATTTTAAAGGGGACTACCTTTACCAAGTACAAGCAATTTGTGGATAATACCTTTAAGGTGTTGCCCAGACAGGCCCTACATGCCAAAACACTTGGCTTTGAACATCCTGTGACGGGCGAATTTATGCGCTTTGATTCCGAATTGCCCGAGGACATGGTGAACGGTATTGAAAAGTGGCGTGGCTACTCCAAGCACCACGAATCATAGCTTTCTTCAATCTTAAGATTGAAAACACCATTGGAATACCCTTCCTAAAAAGTAAAATCCTCGCTACTTTTACAAAAAATTAGAACAAGATGAAAATTGTGATATCCCCGGCCAAGTCGCTCGATTACGATACGGCTTTGCCCTCATCAAAATATAGTCAACCCCAATTTTTGGAGCAAGCGGAAAAACTGAATTCCGTCTTAAAAAAGAAAAAACCAAAGGCTTTGTCGAAACTGATGTCCATTTCCGATAAGCTAGCGGATTTAAACTGGGAGCGCAACCAAAAATTTAAACGTCCTTTTACCGCTGACAATGCGAGACCTGCTGTGTATGCATTCAATGGCGATGTCTATCAAGGCTTGGATGCTTATACTATCCCAGAAGATAAACTGGACCGCTTGCAGGATACGTTGCGAATTTTGTCCGGTTTGTATGGTGTTTTAAAGCCATTGGATTTGATGCAGCCCTACCGATTGGAAATGGGAACGCAACTGAAAGTGGGTCGTAAAAAGAACCTGTACGAGTTTTGGAAAGATCAGATTACGGAATCCTTGAACAACGAACTAGAGGAGGACGAATTGTTCGTGAATTTAGCGAGCAACGAATACTTCAGCGCTGTGGACGATAAGAACCTCAAGGTTCCCGTGATTGCACCGGTCTTTAAAGATTGGAAAAACGATAAACTGAAAGTCATAAGTTTTTTCGCCAAAAAAGCGCGTGGTTCCATGGTTCGTTATATCTTGGACACAGAAGCCGAAACGCTGGACGATATCAAGAATTTTGACTACGATGGCTATCTTTATAGCGAGGAACATACGGTAAAGAAAAACGAACCCGTGTTCATCCGATAAAAAACTTTGGTAAAATCCGAAGTAATCTTTAAGTTAAGGTCGATTAAAGGCGTGTTGTTACGATAGAAGTGCACATGCCTTAAATTGTGATACACTTAAATTTAACCCAGAGGTTACACTTTATTCACGACCTTTGGGTGTTTGTCTATTTTTAACACTAACATAAACCAAATTCATGCAGCAGACTAAACGGTTAGAAGAGTTTAAAAAATCGGTAACCAATAAGTTCAATATCTATAACAGCCTTTTCCTAAGCTTGCCCTATAAGAATGTGGAAAATGTGGGGATTCTTATCCCGCTTTTGCTCGATCAGTGCGAGAAAGGTCTAAAGGCAGGAAAAGAACCCCAAGAGATTCTGGAGGTCTTTTTCTCCAATTTTGTGGATATTCAGGACGAACGGGAACGATTGGATTTTATGTTCAGAATTGTACAATATGTAGAGCGTCAAGTGGTGTTGTACGATAGTGTGGAAGATTCCGCATTTCCCAAACTTCAGGAGTACAGTAGTTCGTTGACCATCAAGGATTATTTTGAGTTGGTAAACCGTACCAAAAACTGGGACAAGGTCTCCAAAAAATTATCGACCTTTAGTGCGCGTATTGTTTTAACGGCGCACCCCACACAGTTTTACACCCCAGCTGTTTTGGATATCATCGCAGAGCTACGCTCGTTGATTGATGAAGATAGAATCCATGATATTGATGTGACCCTTCAACAATTGGGTTTGACCTCTTTGATCAATGCAAAAAAACCTACGCCCTTGGATGAGGCAAAAAATATCATCTACATTCTTCGTAATACCTATTATGATGCAGTTGGAGAACTTTATCAATATGTAAAAAGCAACATTAAGGATGAAAAGTTTGAGAACTACAACCTTATGAAGCTTGGTTTTTGGCCAGGGGGTGACCGAGATGGAAACCCATTTGTAACGGCCGATATTACCAAACAAGTGGCAGACGAACTCAGGCTCACCCTAATGAAGTGCTACTACAACGAGTTGAAGGATCTTCGCAAAAAGTTGACATTTAAAGGCATGCAGGGTCACCTTAATGCGTTGAGCGGTAAAATGTACCAGGCCATGTTTGATCCCAATGCACCAATTTCCTACGAAGGCATTATTGAGCATTTAGGTGCGGTGAGAGAAGAGTTGATCGAACATTATCATGGCTTATATTTGGATGAGTTGGATCAGTTTATAGATAAGGTCCACATTTTTAAAACACATTTTGCAACCTTGGATATCCGTCAAGATCACAGCAAACATAAATTGGTGGTGGAAACCGTGCTTAAAAAGCAAGGAGCCATCAAGGAAAGTTTGGATGAACTCAAGGAAAAGGAGTTGGTGGATTTATTGCTCCAAGGCGATTACAAACTTGATCCGAAGGATTTTGATGATGACATTGTAAAAGATACCATTCTCAACATTCAAAATTTAAAAGCAATTCAAGACAAAAACGGTGAAGACGGATGTAACCGCTACATCATCAGTAATTCGGAAGATATTTTTTCCGTGTTGTTCGTATTTGGGTTGTTCAGATGGTGCGGTTGGGACGAGAAGGAAATCACTTTTGATATTGTTCCATTGTTCGAGACCATGAACGGTATGGATGCTTCCGAAGAAGTGATGCAAACCCTGTTCGATATACCACAATACAGACAGCACTTGGAGCGAAGAAGAGATATTCATACCATAATGCTCGGCTTTTCCGATGGCACCAAAGATGGAGGGTATTTAAAAGCCAACTGGTCCATTTTGAAGACCAAAGAAACCCTGAGCAAGGTCTGCAAGAAAAATGGGATCAGTGCCATTTTCTTTGATGGTAGGGGAGGACCACCGGCAAGGGGTGGAGGTAAGACCCATAGGTTCTACGCGGCCCAGACCAAGGATGTGGCCAATCACGAGATTCAGCTTACCATTCAAGGGCAGACCATTACCAGTACCTACGGAACCAAGGAGCAGTTTATTCACAATTCCGAACAGTTGCTTACCGCGGGGCTCAGCAATAACCTTTTTGGCAAGGAACACACGATTTCTGCAGCGCAACGTAAACTTATTGAAGAACTTTCCGAACTAAGTTTTACAAAGTATGATGCGTTAAAGCAGCACGATAAATTTATTCCGTATTTGGAAAACAGGAGTACGCTAAAATATTACACCAAGGCCAATATTGGCAGTAGACCGGGGAAACGGGGCAACAAAAAGCAACTGACTTTGTCCGATCTTAGAGCCATTTCATTTGTAGGTTCTTGGAGCCAGTTAAAACAGAATGTCCCTGGTTATTTTGGTTTGGGTTCCGCCATAATGCAGTTAAAAGAGGAAGGACGATTGAACGAGGTGAAAAAGCTCTACAAAGAAGTACCTTTTTTTAAAGCGTTAATGCTAAACAGTATGATGTCCTTGGCCAAAACCAACTTTGATTTGACCAGTTATATGAAAGATGACCCCGAGTTTGGCGATTTCTGGAATATCCTTTACGATGAATTTCAATTGTCCAAAAAAATGTTGTTACAGATTTCTGGTCTAAAAATTCTGATGGAAGATGAAGCCGTTTCGAGGGAATCGGTAAAAATCAGGGAAAAAATTGTATTACCATTGTTGGTGATTCAGCAAAATGCCCTGTACCATATCACCCAAAATTCAGAATACAAAGAACTGTATGAGAAAATCGTGACCCGTTCCCTCTACGGAAACATCAATGCAAGTAGGAACTCGGCTTAGTCCCTGATTTCTTCTCGAATCTAATAATGGCAACCAGTATGGTGCAAAATTTAAAAGCATCATACTGATTGTTTATTATTACCCAAACACGGAATATTTTCAATTTTGAGTTCGCAACTTTTTAAACACATCCATCCCTACGAACCCTTTTTGTTGTCCGAAGCCACTAAATTGATTGTGGGCACTTTGCCGCCACCCCGTTTTACAACAAGAGCGCTGAAGCCACAAGATGTTGATTTCTGTTATGGCAGTTGCAATGGACAACTTTGGCCCATTTTAGATAGAATCTTCGATTTGGGGCTGAAATATGAAACCACAAATGAAGCGGTTGTGCAACGCAAGCATTTTTTGATCAAGAACAAAATTGGAGTCTGCGATATTGTGGAAAGTGCAGAACGCGAAAAAATTGATGCCTCCGATTTGGGGATGCAAAATGTGGAACTTCGTGATTTGGTCGGTTATTTGCAAGCACATCCCAACATCCAAACCGTTTTATTCATGGGCGGTAACAGCAAAAATGGCCCGGAATATTTCTTTCGCAGACAGTTAAAGGAATATGGTCTAAAATTAAAAGTTGTCTCCAATGAAGTACCCCGAATCCATCATTTGGAATTGCCCTTTGATTTAAGTCCAATGTCAGTTCGAGCGCAGTCGAGGACGGTCAAAACCGTTTCATTGACGGCGCCTTCGGGAGCTGCCAATCGTGCTGTTGGAAGTTTACAGGCCTACAAAGAGTTAAAAAACAAAAACCCTGATTTCAATACCCTTGATTTTAGGGTGATGCAGTATCGGGAGTTTTTTTAATTCATTTCAGAAGAAAGAATCCCATAAAACGCCTTAATGCCATAGGCCAACTGCCCAATTTTGATGTTCTCGTTGGGGCTGTGCTGGTTGTTATCGGGGTTTACAACGGGAACTATAAACGCGGGAATCTTCAATTCATTGATAAATGGTGAAATCGGTACTGTACCGCCCATAGTGCGTATCTGAATCACTTCTTTACCAAAACTTTGATTCAAGGTGTTCACAATAAATTTACCATAAGGATTGTCCAAATCGGTTCGGAAGGCATCTGTAACGCTACCTTCTTCCACGGTTACAATTTTATCAAACTGCATACGCTCTTCTTTGGAAGGAATATGATTCAATACTATGTATCCCTGCTTGGTGATATGGTCCTTTACCAAGTTTTTAAGATGGTTTCCATCACTCTCTACTACCAATCTCAAATCTAGTTCAGCGATAGCACTTTCGGGAACAATGGTCCGTGCTTTGTCACCGACCCAGCCCGAGCCCAATCCACGAATGTTCAGGGATGGGTATTGTAAAGCCTCTTGATAATAACCGCCCACTTTTTCGGCAGTTTTAAACTGAAGTTTTTCAGCAATCGCCTCGTCACTATCAGGAACACTTTTTAGTATGGAATCGGTTTTTCCGTCAATGGAAATACCATCGTAATAGCCGGGAATGGTCACCCTACCTTCGGTATCTTTCATGGTGGCCAGCAACTGTGCCAACTGAAACCCGGGGTTTGGTGCATAATTGCCGTAATGTCCACTGTGTTGAGGTTTAATGGGGCCATAGGTGGTGAGTGTCAAGGTGGTGATGCCTCGACATCCATAAACCACCGTTGGGTTTTCCGAAGCATGAACAGGTCCGTCCACGATCATCAAAAAATCGGATTCCAATAGTTCGCGGTACTGCTTAACGGCAGCTGGTAAGGGTTTGCTGCTCTTTTCCTCTTCACTGTCCAAAATCACTTTTATGTTAAAAGGAATTTCTTTGCCATCTTTCTTTAACAAATCCATGGCGTTCAAGAGCATCACAATAGGCGATTTATCATCAGAAGTTGACCGTCCGAACAAGCGCCAGTTGTAATTAATGTCATCCCCCAGTTCATCAAAAGAAACCGTTTCAAAAGTATCATCGCTGGGCTTTTTTAAAACCACTTGATAGGGATTGGGTTGGTCCCATTTGGATGGGTCTACGGATTGCCCATCAAAATGCATGTAAATGAGTATGGTGGGTTTTTCACCGCTCACTGGCGTGGCCGCAAAAAACAGGGGAAGCCCTTCTGTGTCCAAAACGGCAGTATTGAAGCCTCTATCACCAAATTTACGCTTCAACCACATGATGTTGCGATCTATATCAGCAGCATCCAAAGCGTCGTTGGGAATGGCGATAAATTCCCGAATTTCGTTAATGGCATCGGCCACTTGCGATTTTACGGCTACATCATCCTGCGCGAAAAGGGAAAAAGTAAGGGATAGGCAAACTAGGGATAGTGTTTTTTTCATGAGACAGATCAGCGTTGATTTTAAAAGCTGAAATTTAACGAATTTGCTTCACAAAGTCACTAATACCATCCACTCCATTTGCTGTTATATGTTTGATGAAAGCCGAACCAATGATAGCTCCTTTGGTTTTTTTAGTCGCTTGCTCAAAAGTTTCGGCATTGCTAATGCCAAACCCAACAATTTGAGGGTTTTTCAACTGCATATTGGCAATACGCTCAAAATAGGCTGATTGTTCCGCTCCAAAACCTTGTTTGGCACCGGTGGTGCTCGCAGAACTTACCATATAAATAAAACCTTCGGAGGCATCATCAATAGCTTTGATACGCTCGTCGCTCGTTTGCGGGGTGATTAAAAAGACGTTGATCAGTCCATGTTTTTTGAAAATGGCTTCGTATTCCTCTTGATATTCATCCAAGGGCAGATCGGGCAGAATGAGTCCATCAATACCAATTTCTTCACATTTAGCGCAGAATTCCTCCACGCCATATTGAAGCACGGGGTTGAAATAACCCATTAGGATCAAAGGAATGTTGACCGATTTGCGGATATCTTCCAGTTGTTCAAAGAGTAATACCGTGTTCATTCCATTTTTAAGGGCAGCTGTGGAACTTTCTTGTATGGTCGGTCCATCGGCCAAAGGGTCACTGAACGGCAGTCCTATTTCGATGAGGTCGACCCCGCTTTTTTCTAAATCTTCGATGATTTTTACGGTATCGTTCAAATTGGGATAACCTGCCGAAAAGTATATGGAGAGAATTTTTTTGTCCTCTTGTAGTTTTTGTTTGATCCTGTTCATTTTAATTTTTCATTGGATTCCTGCTTTCGCAGGAATGGACATTAAATTATAACTTAAAATAATCAATATAGTTCTGCAAATCTTTGTCGCCACGCCCGGATAGGTTGACCACCACCACATCATCTGGATTAAACTTCCTTTCTTCAAAAATGGCGAGGGCATGGGAAGTTTCTATTGCTGGTATGATACCCTCTAGTTTACAAAGCTCCAAACCGGCCTTCATAGCATCATCATCGGTAATGGAAATAAATTCACCCCTGCCAGACGCGTACAAATGTGCATGCATGGGCCCAACACCCGGGTAATCCAATCCTGCCGAAATGGAGTAGGGTTCTGTAATCTGCCCATCTTGGGTCTGCATCAACAAGGTTTTACTACCATGGATAATGCCTACTTTGCCCAAAGCGGAAGTGGCAGCACTTTCACCAGAATCAATGCCTTTTCCTGCAGCTTCCACGGCAATAATACCTACGTCCGGAGTATCCAGATAATGGTAGAACGCACCCGCAGCATTACTTCCACCACCTACACAGGCTACCACATAATCAGGTTTTTCGCGACCTTCTTTTTCCCGAAGTTGATTTTTGATTTCTTCGGAAATCACGGATTGAAAGCGGGACACCATGTCAGGATAGGGGTGAGGCCCTACTACGGAACCAATAATGTAATGCGTGTCCACGGGATTGTTAATCCAGTCGCGAATCGCTTCGTTGGTGGCATCTTTCAAGGTTTTACTGCCCGATGTGGCCGGTCTAACCTCGGCCCCCAACATTTTCATTCGTGCTACGTTCGGGGCTTGGCGGGCAATATCAATCTCACCCATGTATACAATGCACTCAATCCCCATAAGGGCACAAACGGTAGCTGTTGCCACACCATGTTGTCCAGCACCTGTTTCAGCAATAATTCGGTTTTTGCCTAATTTTTTGGCCATCAGAATCTGGCCAATGGTGTTGTTGACTTTATGGGCTCCGGTATGGCACAAATCTTCCCGTTTCAGATAGATTTTCGTGTTATATTTTTCGGATAGACGGTTGGCGAAATAAAGTGGTGTAGGCCTGCCCACATAATCTTTTAGCAATTGGTGAAACTCTTCCTTGAACGAAGGTTCTTCCATGATGCTAAGGTAGTTTTGTCTTAGCTCCTCGCAATTGGGATATAACATTTCGGGGATAAATGCTCCCCCAAACTCTCCGTAATATCCCCGTTCATCAGCATGATAACTCTTCATAGATTTATTTTTTTAGTTGCGACCGCTCTCTAGCGATTCAATGAATATTTTTAAGTCTTCTATATTTTTTAATCCGGGTGCTCGTTCAAATTTACTGTTCACATCAATGGCGAAACAGTTTTTGGAAGCGGGACTGTTTAAAAACTCTTGTAATTTTTCTTTGGAATCCAATCCAATGCCACCACTTAAAAAGTAGGGTTTGTTGGATGGGTAGTTTTCCAAAACCGACCAGTCAAACGCATAGCCATTGCCGCCCGGAAGCTTTCCTTTGGTGTCAAAAAGAAAATAATCGCAATCCTCTTCATAATCTTTCAATAGATCAAAATCAAAATCATCCTTGATGGAGAATACTTTAATGATCTTCAGCTTTGTCAGGTCTAGCGCAGTCGAGACCACATTTTCGTTTGATTCCTTTTGATTTCTCGACTGCGCTCGAAATGACAGAAAGCTGTCTTTTAATGCTTTGCAATACTCGGCATTTTCCTTCCCGTGGAGTTGTACAGCATTCAATTCATACTTCTTTACTCTTTCCAAAACCTCTTCCAAAGGCGCATCCACAAAAACGCCCACTTTTTTAATGGAACTGGGCAATACTGGCATTTCTCCCGAAAAATATCGAGAGGATGGCTCCCAGAAAATAAACCCCAAATAATCGGGCAGCAATTTTGCCGCCTCGGTTGGATTGTGGTTCATGCCGCAGATTTTTATTTTCATAGTGCTGTTCTTTTCTCTTTCGAACTGTCAGATTGGGCGTCGTCGAAATATCGTTTATACGATTATCTTATCAATAAATTTTTTTGCATTTTCACCCGGATTGTCCGTCTTCATAAAATTTTCCCCGATCAAAAAGCCTTTATAGCCAAACGCTTTTAAATCCCGAATGGCCTCAACCGAACTAATGCCGCTCTCGGAGACTTTCACAAAATCATCAGGTATTTTAATCGACAATGATTTGCTGATGTCCAAATCAACTTCAAAAGTTTTGAGGTTGCGGTTGTTTACTCCCAAGATGTCCAAACTCGGCATTAGGGACTTTTCGAGTTCTTCTTCGTTGTGTACTTCAAGCAATACATCCAGTCCTAGATCTTTGGCCAATTTGGACAAGGTTTTTATTTCTTCTTTGGATAAAATAGCAGCAATCAACAAAATTACGTCTGCACCGTAAGCTTTGGCTTCCACGATTTGATATTCATCTATGATGAACTCTTTTCGCAAAATGGGAATGTTGGTGGATGCCCTTGCCAGAACCAGATCATCCAACGAGCCTCCAAAGTATTTGCCATCGGTAAGTACGGACATGCCACAGGCCCCTGCATCGGTATACCCTTTGGCTACGTCCTGTACGCTCAAATTTTGGTTGATAACGGATTTGGAAGGGGAACGGCGTTTGTGTTCGGCTATAATGCCCGAGTTGCTCTTACGCAATACTTCTGCCAAGGAGACGGAGGTGCGCTCCATCATTACCGAGGCCTCCAATTGGGTCAGGGTGATCAGCGATTTTTTTAAATCGACTTCTTGGCGTTTATCGGCTACTATTTTGTCTAGTATGTTCATGTTGTTTTTGTTATCCCACACCTGATACGGGATCTATTTTTTTATTGACTCCTCCTTTCACAGGAACGACAATTAGCTTGTTTTTACTTTTTACTCAATTCCTGTAATTTTTTTAAAGCTTGTAAACCTTTGCCACTAAGCAACGATTCCTTTGCTTTTTCAAAACCTTCTTTTGGGGTAATGCCCTTCACGGTGGCAATGGCTACCCCTGCATTGGCGCAAACCACGTTATTTTGGGCATCGGTGCCTTTTCCTTGCAAAATATTCATGAATATCTGAGCTGAATCTGCCACATCTTCACCACCGACAATATCTTGTTGTGAAACTTTATCCACCCCAAAATCAGTAGGCTTCAATATGGCTTCGGTATTGTTGGAAATGGTCTTGGTGTCACCCGTCAACGAGATTTCATCATACCCATCCAACGCATTTAAGATGGTGAACTTTTTATCTGTGTTTTGATAGAGGTATCCATACATTCTGGCCAATTCCAGATTAAATACTCCTACCATTTGATTTTTTGGAAATGCAGGGTTTACCATAGGTCCCAACATATTGAAAAATGTTTTCACCGCCAACTCCCTTCGGATGGGAGCCACATTTTTCATGGCGGGGTGGAAGAGTGGGGCGTGCAATACACAAATACCAGCTTCCTCGATGGTTTTCTTTAGAAAATCAGCCTTATTACTGAATTTGATGCCCAAGAATTCCATTACATTGCTACTACCACATTTGGAGGAAACCCCGTAATTTCCGTGTTTGGTCACATGAATTCCAGCTCCGGCTGTCACAAAAGAGGCCAAAGTAGAAATGTTGAAAGTATCCTTGCCGTCACCGCCCGTTCCGCACAGGTCGATTGGGTCGTATTCAGCAAGGTCAACGGCCAAGCAAAGTTCCAAAAGGGCATCGCGAAAGCCTTCCAGTTCTTCAATGGTCACGCTCCGCATCATGTACACGGTGAGGAAAGCCGCAATTTGTGAGGTGTTGTATTCTCCTTTGGCAATGTTTACCAAAACCTGCTTGGCTTCTTCCTTGGGGAGAATTTCGTGATTGATGAGTTTATTTAATGTCTCTTTCATTGTTCTTCTTTGTCAATCCTGCACTTTGGCCTTGCTCGGCACAAACTCCAGCAGGAATCTATTTGTTATTATTTTGGATTCCCACTTTCGTGGGAAAGACACTCGTTTTTGCTCGGTCTGTCATTCCGCATTTAATTTGGGAACCAGTTTCATTTTTGTTTTGGATTCCTGTTTTTTGCAGGAATGACTTATCCCTAGCTTTCCAACCAATTTTTTAGCATTTGTTTTCCTTCGGGTGTTAAAACCGATTCTGGATGAAACTGTACAGCGGTCACCTTGTATTCTTTATGTCGAAGGGACATAATTTGTCCGTTCTCGTCCACCGCAGTGGTCTCCAATACCTCCGGCAAATCAGTATCAACTACCCAAGAATGATACCTTCCCACTTGAAGCGTTTTTGGCATGTCCTTGTAAATAGGGTCGTCTTTAGTGACGGTTATGGTGGTATCCACTCCGTGATAAACTTGGTCCAAGTTCACCAATGTGCCTCCGAACACTTCGCCTATGGCTTGCAGCCCCAAGCAAACCCCAAAAATACGTTTGGTGGGGGCGTAGGTTTTTATAATTTCCTTCAAAAGTCCTGCTTCATCGGGAATTCCTGGTCCAGGAGACAAAACCACATAGTCAAAGGGTTCTACTTCGTCCAAAGTAAGTTGGTCGTTCCGTTTTACGGTAACCTCGCAATCCAAATCCTCCAGATAGTGCACCAAGTTGTAGGTGAAGCTATCGTAATTGTCTATCATTAAAATCTTTCTTTCCATGCTTAGATTGTTTCGGCAATTTCCAGCGCTTTGGTCAATGCGCCCAATTTATTGTAGGTTTCTTGGAGTTCATCGTCCGGGTTGGAGGCAGCTACCAAACCTGCTCCAGCTTGGTAATACAGTTCGTGATCCTTGCTCAAAAAGGTTCGGATCATAATGGCGTGGTTAAAATTGCCTTCAAAATCCATAAACCCGATGGCCCCACCATAATAAGAACGACCCGTTTTTTCGTATTTTTCAATGAGCTGTATGGCCATATGTTTTGGCGCTCCACTCAATGTTCCTGCCGGGAAGGTGTCGGCGACTACCTTCATGGTGGTGCTGTTCTTTTTCTTTTGCCCGGTTACTTTGGACACCAAATGGATGACGTGGGAGAAATACTGTACTTCTCGATAAGTTTCCACTTTTACGGTATTTCCGTTGCGGCTGAGGTCGTTTCGAGCCAAATCCACCAACATTACGTGCTCGCTGTTTTCTTTTTCGTCCTGTGCCAATTTTTTTGCCAGTTCAGCATCTTTTTCATCGTTGCCGGTACGTTTATAGGTCCCGGCAATGGGGTGTATCTCGGCTTTACCTTCTTTTACGATAAGCTGCGCTTCCGGAGAACTACCGAATATTTTAAAGTCACCGTAATCAAAATAGAATAGGTATGGGGATGGATTTATGGAACGCAGTGCTCTATAAACATTGAATTCATCTCCCTTGAATTTTTGTTTGAATCTTCTGGAAAGTACCAACTGGAAAACATCACCTCGCTGACAATGCTTTTTGGCCAACTCCACTTGTTCCTTGTAATCTTCATCTTTAAGGTTGGATTCTGGTGCTCCTTCCTTGTTGAAATTGTATGATGAAAAGGTGCGTACATTAAAAAGCTGCTCCATTTCATCCACATTGCTTTCTGAGTTGTAACAATGCGCGAACAAATAGGCTTCATTCTTAAAATGATTGATGGCAATGATGTTCTGGTACACCGCATAGTAAATATCGGGAATATTGGCAGAATCATCCTTTTTGGATATTGCTACATCCTCAAAATAGCGGACGGCATCGTAGGCCATATACCCGAACAGTCCGTTGTAAATAAATTTAAAACCGTTTTGCGACGTTTTAAATTGCTTGCTAAAGTTGTGGATTACTTCTGTTACATCGGTGTCAGGTGTAATTTTGGCAACTTCTTTTGTGCCATCGGGAAATTCTTGAGAAATAATTTCGTTAGCTACTTTAATGGAGGCAATGGGATTGCAGCAGATGTACGAAAAACTGTTGTCGTTGGCATGGTAGTCGCTACTTTCCAAAAGGATGCTGTTGGGGAATTTGTCCCTGATTTTTAGGTAAACGCTTACGGGCGTAATGGTGTCCGCGAGAATTTTTTTGTAATGTGTTTTTAATTCGTATTTCATATTAGCTCTATAAAATGAAAAAGGCTTGTCGCGATGACAAGCCTCTTATATGATAATAATGGGGACTTAGCTCACGACATTCGACGTAAGTTTGTCCACCACCAGATATTTACTGTTCCGTTAATCATTGGTTCAAATATAGGGAGGAATTTTTAACGGGACAACAATGTTTTGTTTAAAATAGAAAATCCCGTCCAAGAATTTCTAGGACGGGATTTTCACACACTAAACTGGTGTTGATTACATCTGTAGGTCAACTACCAAATCAAATTCATCATATATCAATTTGTCCTTGGCGGTACCAATAATCCCAGATCCGTATTTTACATCGTACTTGGTTCTGTCCACTTTCAACGTAGCAGTTGCTTTGTCCCCATAAACGGAAACATCGAAAGTTATGGGCTCGGTAGTACCTTTAATGGTAAGGTCTCCTTTTACCTCGTATGAATTTTTCCCTGTTGATTTCACTTTAGTGAAAACCAATGAGGCGGTCGGGTGGTCGGCAGTACCGAAAAAGTCGTCGGACTTAAGGTGCCCATCCAATTTGTCTTTGTACTCACCTTCCAAATCTTGGGTGTTGATACTTGACATATCCACTACAAAGTTACCACCAACCAATTTTTCGCCGTCAAATTCCAGAGTACCAGATTCAAGGCTGATGGTTCCATTGTGGGAACCACCTACTTTATAACCTTTCCAGATTACGGTGCTTTCAGAAGTTTTTACTTCTTTGGTTTCTTTTTCGATTGGGTTGGCAATGGCAGAGGCACTAAATAGGGTGACCAATGTTAAACTTAAAATTGTCTTTTTCATGATTGTGTTAAATTTCTGTTTTAATTGTTAAGGGTTAAAATTTATATAAGCGTAAATAATTCTTCTTTGGATTTTCTCACTTTGGGCAAATGTTGTGTTTCATCTTCTGCGGAACGATAACCCACGGCCAAAACAACTGCTGCGTTGAGGTTTTTATCCTCTAGTCCTAAAATCTCATTGTATTTGTCAGATTCAAAACCTTCCATGGGGCAGGTGTCGATCTTTAATTCCGCCGCGGCCTGCATCAAATTGCCGAAAGCAATATATGCCTGTCTAGCGGTCCAATTGCTTTTAGTCTCTGTTGGAAGATCTATCAATTTGGATTTCATAAAGTCGGAATATCCTTTTAATCCTTCCTCGGGGATATTTCTGGTTTCACTCACATTGGTCAAATAGTCGTCGACCAATTCCTCCCCGAACTCAGTGGCATTAGCAAATACGATAATGTGAGATGCATCTGTAATCTGTGATTGATTCCACGAAGCAGGTTTCAATTGTTCCTTGACTTTTTGGTCAGATACCACAATAACATGGTAGGGTTGCAATCCATAGGAGGAAGCACTCAATCGTGTAGCTTCCAAAAGGGTTTCCAGATTTTCGTCCGATACCTTTTTTGTGGTATCGAATTTTTTGGTGGCATAACGCCATGTTCTATGTTCTAAAATGTTGCTCATTATGTCTAAAATTTATCTAATAGTTGATTTAATTGTTCCAAATCTTCTTTGTTGAGGTTTTTTACAATATCATTTTCTGCTTCCGAGACGGCCTTGTCCATTTTAGATAGTGCCTCCAACCCCGATGCTGTTATGGTAATTTCAACTTTTCGTCTGTTTGAAGGGCACACCGATCGGTTTACAAATCCCTTGGTGATCAATTTGTCTACCAAACGAGTGGTATTGCTCATTTTGGTTACCATACGCTCGTTTAAAGTGGACAGGTTGGCTGGTTTGTCCTTCTGTCCTCTCAATATTCTAAGAACATTAAATTGTTGCATGGAAATCTCGAAGGGCTTCAGTGCAGAGGCAAAGGCTTCATTACTCTTGTTATGAACCAATGTCATGTGGATAATGGTCTTGGTTTCCAAGGACAATTTTTGGGTTGTCTTAATAATTTCTTCCACATTCATGTATAAACAATATTTGTATATACAAATGTATATCGATTTTTGGTGATGAACCAAATATTATACCGATAAATTTTTGTTAAAGAATAAAAAAATGCATTTACAGGGTGTATTTTTAAATAAGTAAAATTCACATAATGAATAGGTTATTTGCTTTAGGGTTGATGGTTTTTATTTTTTTTGGATGTACCGAAAAGAAAAAGAAAGATACAGAAGTGGCAGAAAAGGCTGATACACTAACTGTTGCGCAAGAAGATATTGCTACCGCAGCCGTTAAGTTCCCTGTTTATGACTTTAAAGAGCTTGAGCCTTTGTTGCACAAGAAAGATGATAAAACCTACATAATTAATTTTTGGGCCACATGGTGTAAGCCTTGTATTAAAGAAATGCCCTATTTTGAAAGGGTGCATGCTGAGCAAAAGGACAATAATGTAAAAGTGATATTGGTAAATTTGGATATACCCAGTATGTGGAAGAGTCGCTTGGAACCTTATGTGGAAAATAAAGGAATCCAATCGGAAGTGGTAATACTTGATGACCCAAAACAAAATGATTGGATTCCAAAAGTTTCCGAAGAGTGGGGCGGAGGTATTCCTGCTACCTTAATATATAATAAGGACAAGCGAACTTTTTACGAACGTGGTTTCACGTACGAAGAGCTGAACGAAGAGTTGAATACATTCATAAACTAATCGACTATGAAAAAAACAAAGATTTTAGGATGGTCGGCATTGGCGTTGATTTTTGTAGCGGCCTTTGCCATGGGATTCAAGGCCGCGACCGAGCATAATTTGGACAATGGTTATGAAGTTGGGGATATGGCTGCCGATTTCTCCTTGAAAAACGTGGACGGAACCATGGTGTCCTTGTCAGATTTTGATAAGGCCAAAGGCTTTTTGGTGATCTTTACCTGTAATACCTGCCCGTATGCGCAAGCTTACGAGGACAGGATAATAGCATTGGATACCAAATATAAACCCCAAGGGGTACCCGTAATTGCCATTAACCCGAACAACCCAAGTGCCAAACCCGGCGACAGTTTTGCTAAAATGAAAGAGCGCGCAGGCGAAAAAGGCTTCACTTTTCCTTATTTGTTCGATGAAGGGCAAAAAGTATATCCCCAATACGGAGCAACTCGAACCCCACACGTTTTTTTGTTGGAAAAAGTAGATTCAGGAAATATGGTAAAATATATTGGAGCCATTGATGATAATTACCAAGATGCCTCGCAAGTAGATGAAAAATTTGTAGAAAATGCTGTGGACGCCATGTTGGAAGGTAATGAAATCAATCCTACAACGACAAAAGCCATTGGATGTGGTATAAGATAAGCCACGATAAAAATAAAACAACCAGAAATCCGGAGTAATGCTTCGGATTTTTATTTTTGTACCAATTTAAATTGAAAAAAATGTCAGATCTATCACAAGAAGAATGGGCGGAGCAATTGGAAAATGATGACAACGCCTTTATTTTGGATGTACGTACCCCCGAAGAAGTGGAAGAAGGATACATTCCCGGAGCAACGAACATCGATATTTATTTGGGTCAAGAATTTTTGGACGAGGTGGAAAAACTGGACAAGTCCAAAAACTTTTATGTCTACTGCCGATCAGGAAACCGTAGCGGACAAGCCTGCGCCATAATGAACAGTATCGGGATCGAGAATGCATATAATTTGGAAGGTGGCTTTATGGAGTGGGAAGGCGAAGTAGCAGAATAAGCCTCCATTTATCCCAAATCAATGCGAGAAGACCTACTTTATTTTATTTGGAAGCACAACAAGCTTCCAACAAAACAGCTGTGTGCCGGTAAGGGCGAAGCCATCGCAATCAAGGCCACGGGAATCCAAAACATGTATGCAGACCCCGATTTTTTTAATGCCAAGGTAGAAATCGACGGTCAGCTATGGGCCGGTAATGTGGAGATGCACTTGAAATCTTCCGATTGGTATGTGCGTCATCATAAAACGGATGAAAATTACGACAATGTCATTCTCCATGTTGTTTTGGGAGGATGACATTGCTGTTTTTAGAAAAGATGGTTCCCAAATTCCCACCTTGGAAGTGCAACAATATGTTTCCAATCAGCTTTTGAACTTTTGAATATTGACGATTGTTCGGACTCCTATTGTCTCCAACTCAAAAAAGAATATAACTACTTGTGCAGTAAGTTTGGTTTGACCGAGAATCTATCAAAACCTGAGTTTTTTGGCTTGTGGCCACTGAATTTTCCCACTATTAGGGTTTCGCAATTGGACAGGGAAGACAATTCCATCATAAAAATTTTGATAAAATAGGCCCAACAACACAAAATGCTTTGGAAAGTCAAGCAAAGTTGGAGCTCTATACTAATTGCTGCTCCAAAAATAAATGCATACAATGCGCCATTGGTACACAATTATTGAATAGAAATACATAATTTTAGCCATGTCTTTGTTCTACAATACCCTTTACTACTTTCAAAAAAGAGGCTTTGAGGTCTGTCGGCGCATAGCGGAACGGCTTGGCATTCGGGCCCGTGTGGTGCGCACAAGCTTTATCTATTTAACCTTTGTTACCCTGGGTTTTGGTTTTGCCCTATACCTTTTTATTGCATTCTGGCTTCGGATCAAGGACCTGATCTATACAAAAAGAACCTCTGTATTTGACCTCTGATCATGATTAGACTGATGCGCTCCAAAATAGTATTGGCACTTTCCTTAATGGTTGTGGTGCTCTTGTTTGGGGTGTTCGGTTATAAAATGCTGTCCGATTTTACTTGGATAGAGGCCATTTACATGACCATTATTACGGTAACTACCGTAGGCTTTTCGGAGGTGAGGCCGTTGGATGCCAATGCAAAGATTTTTACCGTATTTTTAATCGTCACCAGTGTTTTTATATTCGGTTTTGCCATTTCTGTGGTTTCGGAGTATATCTTGGGAAGGAATTCGCTGGAACTACTAAAAAAGAGAAAAGTGAAGAAGCAAGTAGATAGTCTTTCAAACCATGTTGTGGTTTGCGGTTTTGGTAGAAACGGCATGCAGGCCGCCGAAAAACTGATTGCCTACAAAAAGCCTTTTGTTGTTATTGAAAAAGATAAGGAGATCATTGAAAGGCACGAAGATGATGTATTGTTTGTGGAGGGCGATGCCAATGAGGACGAGGTGCTGCTGCAAGCCGGTATCGATCGCGCACAGTATTTGATCACCGCCGTGCCCGACGATGCGGCCAACCTTTTTATAGTACTGTCCGCAAGGCAGCTCAACAAGAATCTGTTCATAATAAGTAGGGCGTCTCAGGTCACTTCTATAAAAAAACTGGAATTTGCTGGGGCGAACAAAGTAATTATGCCCGATAAAATTGGTGGGGACCATATGGCTTCTTTAGTAGTAATGCCCGACTTGATCACATTTTTAGATCAACTCTCCATTGAAGGGGAACATACTACAAATTTAGAAGAGGTTGAAATCGAGGACTTCACCAGTCAAATGGACTGTAGCTCCCTTAGGGATTTGGACTTGCGAAGAAAAACGGGCTGTACAATTATAGGTTACATAGACCCGAACGGAAAATATATCATCAATCCAGAGGCAGATATGGCATTACAGCCAAAAAGTAAGGTGATTGTTTTGGGAAGACCGGAGCAAATACGTAAATTAAATCAAATGTTCCAGATAGGTTAGTTAAAAAAACATAAAATTTGATAGCGTTGAATTTTTTTTAGATATTGCTGCCTTTACCGTACCAAAAACTAACTAATTTCAATATATGAAGTATTTTATTACTCTATTGGCATTTTTTGCACTAACCACAGGTTTTTCACAAGAATTGACCGTAGTGGGCAAAACTTATAACGTCTCCGATAACATAAATAATGGGGTCATAGAACTTGAAGTTGATGGTGGGGTCGAACCCTATACCTATAAATGGAGCAACCAGAGTACGCCGCTCACATCAAAAAGGGCGCAAGGGCTGGTGGAAGGAATACCATATAGTGTAGTTGTAACAGATGCTGCAGGCAATTCCGTTACAAAGGAGTTTGAAATTGAGACAGAATCGATCACTGAAGTTTTCAACGGAACCATGACCCCGGCAGTAAGTGCTTTGGGGTCTGTTCTTTTTTGGGACCCCTTTGCCGCCATTGGAATATACGATCCTGTGGCCTACGCCGATGTAAAACTGATTGGTATCCCGGATTGGAGCAATGAAACCCAGGACAAATTTGTACTTAAGGAATGGCTCAAAGAAGAAAAGGCAAGTGTTGCCAAAGGCGAGGATATTGCCATTATATCCAGTGACAAACGAGGTGAGATAACCATACAATCCAACGCCAAAGGAAAACTCTTGCAAAAGGTGAAACAAGGAGGAGTAATCTATAACTCCCAGAACCCGGAGCATGTTATAGAGCAGGGAGCACATTATTTTGCTGAAATCGAGTATGACGAACCCATCCCAATGTTGCATCCCAATGGCGACCCAATTATCAAAGGGATTCCTTTTATTGTAATCTGGTTGGTGTTCGGGGCATTGTTCTTTACCCTCCGAATGGGATTCATCAACATCCGTGGCTTTAAGCATTCAATTGATCTGGCCAAAGGAAAATATGACGACCCTGATGCACCAGGGCAAGTAACCCACTTTCAGGCGTTGGCCACTGCAGTTTCTGGTACCGTAGGCCTTGGAAACATTGCAGGTGTTGCTGTTGCCGTTTCTTTAGGGGGAGCAGGAGCAACTTTTTGGATGATTATCTGTGGTTTGTTGGGAATGTCCTCCAAATTTGTGGAGTGCACCCTTGGCGTAAAATATCGTGACATACTTCCTGATGGGCGCGTGTTCGGTGGTCCTATGAACTACTTGCGGTATGGTCTTGAAAAAAGAAACCTGAAGGGGTTTGGTAAAGTGTTGGCAGGAGTGTTTGCACTGCTTGCTGTAGGAGCTTCCTTTGGAGGTGGAAATATGTTCCAGGCCAACCAGTCCTTCGAGCAATTGGCAGGACAGTTTCCTGTTTTGGCGGGCAACGGATTTTGGTTTGGTGTTGTTACCGCTATTTTGGTAGGTGTGGTCATCATTGGCGGAATCAGTAGTATTGCTAGGGTAACAGGTAAGATAGTGCCAATTATGGCCTCTGTTTACATTGTAGCTGCCTTGGCGGTCATTATAATGAACATACAAAATATTGGCCCTGCATTTACAGCCATTTTTGAAGGGGCATTGAACCCTTCGGCCTTAAAAGGAGGTATAATAGGTGTTTTGGTGGTTGGGTTCCAACGGGCAGCTTTCTCCAATGAGGCCGGTGTGGGTTCCGCAGCCATTGCCCATAGTGCCGCCAAGACCAATCATCCACCATCAGAAGGCTTTGTTGCTTTATTGGAGCCGTTTATCGATACGGTGGTGGTCTGTACCCTTACGGCCTTGGTCTTGATTTTTACCGGAATGCACGAGGTGGAAGGAATGGCCGGTGCCCAGCTGACTTCCGATGCTTTTGGTAGCCAAATATCTTGGTTCCCCTATGTGTTGGCCTTGGCAGTGTTCCTTTTTGCATTTTCAACCATGATTTCTTGGTCCTATTATGGAATGAGAGCATGGACATATCTTTTTGGGAAGAGCAAGCGTGCCGAAATGATCTATAAAATGCTGTTCTTGGTATTTGTGGTCGTGGGAGCTTCCGTAAGCTTGGGGGCCGTGCTGGACTTTTCCGATATGATGATCTTGGCCATGTCCTTCCCGAACATTATTGGACTCTACATCATGTCCGGTGAGGTGCGTAAAGATCTGGATGGCTATTTACAGAAATTAAAAGTCGGTCAACTCTTTAAAAAGGCTAAAAGTTAAGTTTTAGCATAACCATATTATGGGAAAACAATCCCACTTCAGATTCAATAAACAAGAACGGAGTGGGATTTTCTTTTTATTATTGATAACGACTGTGCTTCAAGGTGGGTGTTACCATGTAAAAGCAAAACCATCTCAACGGGAAAGCAATTTTGCTCTCGATACAGAGGAGCAGAGCAAGATGGATAGTCTTAAAAACCATCAGCTTGAGGCATCCGTAAAAACTTATCCCTTCAACCCCAATTATATTACAGATTATAAAGGGTATACACTGGGGTTGTCCACTTCGCAATTGGACAGATTGTTTGCTTTTCGTGAAGGGAGCAAGTTCGTGAATTCGGCCAAGGAGTTTCAAACTGTTACCCAGGTATCGGATTCGTTGTTGGATCAAAGTTCACCCTATTTTAAGTTTCCGGATTGGGTCACAACAAATCAATCAATCATCAAAAAAAAGACCTATAACAGAGAAAGAAATCAAGGTGAAGAATATCAACTTGGCTTCTGCCGAAGAGTTGAAATCAATTTATGGTATTGGGGAATATTATCGGAAAGAGTCACAAAGTTCCGGGACAGATTGGGTGGTTTTCTGGTGAAAGAACAGCTTTATGATGTTTATGGTCTAAAAACGGATGTGGGGAAAAAGTGTTGCTTTGGTTTCAGGTTTTGGAGGTTCCACCGATACAAAAAATAAATGTGAACAAGGCTGGTGCAGCCGAGCTGTCCCAATTGAGTTATCAGTAGGTCATTGGCTTTTGACATTGTTGCCCATAGCGACAGGAACGGTGCCTACAAATCATTTCAAGAATTGAGTAAAGGCAATAAATTTCCAACCGAAAAACTAGATAGAATAGCCTTATATTTGTCCTTATAAATAAGGTGGTATGATTGATATGTACTTCACGGAAGAGCATAATTTGTTCCGGGAGAGTTTAAAAGATTTTTTACAAAAAGAAGTGGTTCCCCACATTGAAGAGTGGGAGGACACAGGAAAGATTGATAGGGCTGTTTGGAACAAGTTTGGGGAGATGGGCTTTTTTGGGCTAATGACTTCCGAGGCTTATTCGGGTTTGGACCTGGACCTGTTTTATACCACTATTTTTCTGGAAGAGCTACAAAAGATCAATTCAGGTGGTTTTGCCGCTGCCATGTGGGCGCATCAATACTTGGCCATGACCTATTTGAACAAACTGGCAGATCATGAGCAAAAGAAAGCTTATCTAGAGCCTAGTGTGCTCGGTGATAAAATTGGTTGTTTGGGAGTTTCGGAACCTTTTGGGGGCAGCGATGTTGCGGCCATGCGTACCACGGCAGAAAAAAAAGATGGCGTCTACATAGTGAACGGTTCCAAGACTTTTATTACCAACGGGGTTTACGGCGATTACATTATTCTCGCTGCCAAAACAGACAAGAATGCTGGTCACAAGGGTATCAGTATGTTTGTTGTGGATAGGAATGCGAAGGGTGTTACCGCCAGCAAGCTCAACAAGTTGGGGTGGCGTGCTTCCGACACAGCAGAATTGGCCTTTGATAATGTAGAGGTTCCTGCCTCCAATTTGTTGGGCAAGGAGAACGAAGGCTTTGGTTATATTATGGAGGCCTTTTCCTTGGAACGTTTGGTAATGGGCATCAATGCGCATGCACGGGCCGAGTTTGCCTTGGATTATGCGTTGCAATATATGTCCGAGCGCGAAGCGTTTGGCAAAACCATAGACCAATTTCAGGCTTTGAGGCATAGGCTGGTGGACCTGTATTCGGATATGTTGATGTGCAAACAATTCAATTATGCCACAGTGGCACAAATGGAAAAAGGTGCGTATGTTGTTAAAGAAGCCACCATTTCCAAATTAAAGTCCACCAAAATGGCAGATGAGGTAATCTACAACTGTCTTCAATTTTTGGGTGGCTACGGTTATATTGAAGATTACCCTATGGCACGTTTGAGCCGAGATAGTAGGTTGGGGCCCATTGGTGGCGGTACTTCGGAGATTTTAAAGGAGATTTTGGCCAAAATTATTGTAGATAAAAAGGAGTACAAGAAGCGAACGGTGTAAGAGATTGTCAAAAAAATAAAATATTTCTTTAACTGTTGAATATCATTTGTATATTTGCGCTCCAAAATTCTAAAAGAAAGGAGGTTGTAGCCCATGTTAATTATACCAGTAAAAGAAGGAGAAAACATCGATAGAGCTTTAAAGCGTTTTAAGCGTAAGTTCGACAGAACAGGTACCATGCGTCAGTTAAGGTCAAGACAGCAGTTTACCAAACCTTCTGTAGAGCGTAGAGCGCAAATTCAAAAAGCACAGTACATTCAGGGTCTTAGGGACCAAGAAGAAGTATAGGGCTATCGCTTTTGCATAATATATTAATCCCGTTCCAATATTGGAGCGGGATTTTTCGTTTTAGCTATAGGCCAATCGTAATTGCTACCTTTGATATATGTCCGTATCAGCATTTATATCCTATTTAAGGTTGGAGAAAAACTACTCCGAACATACCGTAAAAGCGTATGAAAAGGATATTGACGCCTTCTCCAGTTTCTGCAGGGAGCATCATGGGGAGATCAATCTGGAAAACGTCTCTTATCCATTGATTCGAAATTGGATCGTCCACTTGTCCGACCAAGGAATTTCAAATAGAACCATCAACAGAAAAATATCTTCACTGCAGGCCTACTATAAATTTTTATTGAAGGTGGGAGATATTGTCATTTCCCCATTGGTAAAACATAGGGCGCTTAAAACCAATAAAAAAGTAGAGGTTCCATTTTCTGAAACGGAGATGGAAACTATTTTATCCAAAATTCCTTTTGATGAAGATTTTGAAGGGGAGCGCGATAAACTCATTATAGAACTTTTGTACACCACCGGCATGCGAAGGGCCGAATTGGTAAATTTAAAGGTGACGGATGTAAACTTGTCCGGCCATACATTAAAAGTTTTGGGCAAACGGAACAAAGAACGTATTCTTCCCTTGTTGCCAGCCACTATGGAGCGGATAAAAAACTATTTGACCAAGCGCTCCGAACTTGAAAACGCATCGGATTCCACATATTTGCTATTAACAAAAGAAGGTCTTAAAATTTATGAAACACTTGTTTATCGTACCATAAATAAGTATTTTAGTTTGGTGTCCCCCAAGGTGAAAAAGAGTCCGCATATACTCAGACACACCTTTGCAACACACTTGCTCAATAGGGGGGCGGATTTAAATTCCGTAAAGGAATTATTGGGTCATTCCAGTTTGGCATCTACGCAAGTGTACACGCACAACAGTATTGCCGAGCTAAAAAAAGTACACCAAAAGGCCCATCCAAGAAACAAGAAATAAAATTCTTGTATTGTTTAACTTCACTGTCCTGGACAGTACTAAAAACTTCGTCTTATGAAAGTAAACGCACAATCGGTAAATTTTACAGCTGATGGAAAACTCCTCGACTTTGTCCAAAAACGAATGGACAAGATGGAATTGTTCTATGACAAGGTCATTGAATCGGATGTATATTTAAAAGTTGAAAACACAAGTGCTAAAGAAAATAAGATCGTGGAAATCATGGTGTTTGTCCCTCGGGACAAATTCATGGTAAAAAAACAATGTAAGTCGTTTGAAGAGGCTGTGGATTCGGCCTGTAGTTCCTTGGAAAGGCAGTTGGTGAAAAAGAAGGAAAAACTGAGGGCGAAGGCGTGATGAAAATTTTTCAAAATTTATTTTGAATTAAAATATAAATATATACATTTGCAGTCCGTTAGAAATAGCGGGCTTTTTTAGTGAGTAAAAAGCGGTGAAATGCCGATATAGCTCAGCTGGCTAGAGCAGCTGATTTGTAATCAGCAGGTCGTGGGTTCGAGTCCCTCTATCGGCTCGTAAGTTACTGAAAATTAAGGCGGGGGGATACTCAAGCGGCCAACGAGGACAGACTGTAAATCTGTTGGTTTTTACCTTCGCAGGTTCGAATCCTGCTCCCCCCACAAAAGTTGTTCGTCGGAACAACCGGGAAAGAAGGTTTTTTGAAATAATGGAATCTTTGGATGAAAATCCATAAAAATGCGGGAGTAGCTCAGTTGGTAGAGCGTCAGCCTTCCAAGCTGAATGTCGCCGGTTCGAACCCGGTCTCCCGCTCTAAACTTGAAACTTTGATTTCAAGACGAAGGTTGAAGTTTTGACGAGCTAGACTTGTAACTTTTAAACTCTAAACCTGATAACCCATAGGCCGGTGTAGCTCAGGGGTAGAGCGTTTCCTTGGTAAGGAAGAGGTCACGGGTTCAAATCCCGTCATTGGCTCAAAACGATTTGTACACTAATATAAACTAAGATTAAAATTATTTAAAATGGCAAAGGAAACTTTTGATCGTTCCAAACCGCACTTAAATATTGGTACCATTGGACACGTGGATCACGGTAAAACTACATTGACCGCTGCTATTACCACTGTATTGGCCAACGCAGGTTTGTCTGAAACAAGAAGCTTTGATTCTATTGACAACGCTCCTGAAGAAAAAGAAAGAGGTATTACAATCAACACTTCACATGTTGAGTACCAAACAGAAAACCGTCACTACGCACACGTTGACTGTCCTGGTCACGCGGATTATGTAAAGAACATGGTTACTGGTGCTGCTCAGATGGACGGTGCTATCTTGGTTGTGGCCGCTACGGATGGTCCAATGCCACAAACTCGTGAGCACATCCTATTGGGACGTCAGGTTGGTATTCCACGTATCGTTGTTTTCTTGAACAAAGTTGACATGGTGGATGATGAAGAGCTTTTGGAACTTGTTGAAATGGAAGTTAGGGAATTGCTTTCTTTCTACGAGTACGATGGTGACAATGGTCCTGTTATCGCTGGTTCTGCACTTGGTGCTTTGAACGGTGAGCAAAAGTGGGTTGACACAGTTATGGAGTTGATGAAAGCTGTTGATGAGTGGATCGAGGAGCCTGAGCGTGAAGTTGACAAAGACTTCCTTATGCCAATTGAAGATGTATTTACCATTACAGGTAGGGGTACTGTTGCTACTGGTCGTATCGAAACTGGTGTTGCCAATACAGGTGACCCTGTTGATATCATCGGTATGGGTGCTGAGAAATTGACTTCCACTATTACAGGGGTTGAAATGTTCCGTAAGATTTTGGATAGAGGTGAAGCTGGTGATAACGTAGGACTTCTTTTGAGAGGTATCGAGAAATCTGATATCAAAAGAGGTATGGTTATCTGTAAGCCAGGTTCTGTTAAGCCGCACGCTAAATTTAAAGCTGAGGTTTATATTCTTAAAAAAGAAGAAGGTGGTCGTCACACACCATTCCACAACAACTACCGTCCTCAGTTCTACTTGAGAACTACCGACGTTACTGGTAACATTAACTTGCCTGACGGTGTTGAGATGGTAATGCCAGGTGATAACTTGACAATTACCGTGGATTTGATCCAGCCTGTAGCTTGTAGTGTAGGTCTACGTTTCGCTATCCGTGAGGGTGGTAGGACAGTAGGTGCCGGTCAGGTTACTGAGATTCTAGATTAAGATTCATTTTATAATAAAATTGCACTCAAGGGTGTTCCGATTTTCTCGGGATACCTTTCAGTGTAATTATAAACGGGTGTAGCTCAGTTGGTAGAGCACTGGTCTCCAAAACCAGGTGTCGGGAGTTCGAGTCTCTCCTCCCGTGCAAAAAGGAAAGACGTTAGCGTGACGGGGTGAATATCTCTCTGAAGCCTGTGCTGAGCGCAGTCGAAGCATGCAAGAATAATACATAAAAAATCATGGTCACTTACATAAAGGAATCATTAGAAGAACTTAAGAACAATGTTACGTGGTTGGAAAAAGGAAAAGCTTCCAATCTAATGGTTATTGTAGCTGTTTTCTCCATCTTGTTTGCCTTGGCAACATGGGGGGTGGATTCCTTGTTCAGTAGCTTGATTACGTTGTATTTTGATAAGTTAATAGGATAAAGAAAAGATCGGTCGATATGTCTGAGGTACTTGAAAAGAAATGGTATGTGGTTAGAGCGGTCAGTGGTCAAGAAAACAAGATCAAAGGCTATATAGAAAGTGAGGTAGAGCGCGCAGGTTTTGGCGATTACCTTGAAGAAGTTCTAGTTCCTACCGAAAAAGTTGTTCAGATCAGAAACGGAAAGAAAATCAACAAAGAACGTGTATACTTTCCCGGATATATCATGATAAAGGCTAATCTTGGAGGGGAGATGGTTCACATCATTCGTTCAATTACCAATGTAATCGGTTTCTTGGGCGAAGTTAAGGGTGGAGACCCAATTCCTTTAAGGAAATCCGAAGTAAACCGTATGCTAGGGAAAGTGGACGAGTTGGCTGTAAATACAGACAATGTTGCGATTCCATTTGTGTTGGGAGAAACGGTTAAGGTTATTGATGGACCTTTCAACGGATTTAATGGAACTGTTGAAAAAATCAATGAGGAAAAGCGTAAGCTGGAGGTTATGGTGAAGATTTTTGGTAGAAAAACTCCACTGGAACTTAGCTATATGCAAGTAGAAAAAGTATAACAAGAGCTGTTACATATATAAAGCTGTGTTGCTTCCAATTGACACACTTTAAATTTAATTAGAAACAATGGCAAAAGAAGTAGATAAGGTAGTTAAATTACAAGTTAGGGGAGGTGCTGCGAACCCATCGCCACCGGTTGGACCCGCCTTAGGTGCTGCTGGTGTTAACATCATGGAGTTCTGTAAGCAGTTTAATGCTCGTACACAGGACAA
This sequence comes from Flagellimonas halotolerans, assembly GCF_035818535.1. Classification (NCBI taxonomy): domain Bacteria; kingdom Pseudomonadati; phylum Bacteroidota; class Flavobacteriia; order Flavobacteriales; family Flavobacteriaceae; genus Flagellimonas; species Flagellimonas halotolerans. The sequence goes on from NZ_JAYKYV010000008.1 coordinate 69,145, forward strand.
ACCAGGCAAAGTATTGCCGGTTGTTATCACCGTTTACAAGGATAAATCTTTCGATTTTGTTGTAAAAACACCACCTGCGGCAGTTCAATTGATGGAAGCGGCTAAGATTAAAAAAGGATCTGGCGAACCTAACAGGGTTAAAAACGGTTCAGTAACCTGGGATCAAGTAAAAGCAATCGCCGAGGACAAAATGGTGGATTTAAATGCTTTTACCGTAGAATCTGCAATGAGTATGGTTGCAGGTACCGCAAGATCTATGGGCTTGAAAATAGCCGGACAGAGACCTTTTTAAAATCTTAAAGCAATTAAGAAATGGCAAGATTGACTAAAAAGCAAAAAGAAGCCCAATCCAAAATAGATAAGAACAAACTCTATTCCTTGGAAGAGGCATCAGCTTTAGTAAAAGAAATAACCAATGTAAAATTTGACGCTTCCATTGATTTGGCTGTTCGTTTGGGTGTAGATCCAAGAAAAGCAAATCAAATGGTGCGAGGCGTTGTCACCCTTCCTCACGGAACGGGTAAAGACGTAAAAGTTTTGGCATTGGTGACTCCAGACAAAGAAGCAGAAGCTAAAGAAGCTGGTGCTGACTTTGTAGGGTTGGACGAATATTTGGAGAAAATTAAAGGCGGTTGGACCGATGTTGATGTAATCATCACTATGCCAAGCGTTATGGGTAAATTGGGGCCATTAGGTAGAATTTTGGGACCTAGAGGTTTAATGCCCAATCCAAAGACCGGAACCGTAACTATGGATGTTGCCAAAGCAGTATCCGATGTTAAGGCCGGTAAAATAGACTTTAAAGTGGACAAAACAGGTATTGTGCACGCTGCAATAGGAAAAGCTTCTTTCTCTGCGGACAAAATCGCGGGAAATGCTAGGGAATTGATAGATACCTTGGTAAAAATGAAGCCATCTGCTGCAAAAGGTGTGTACATGAAAAGTATTTACTTGTCCAGTACCATGAGTCCTAGTATTCAATTAGATCCAAAAGCAGTTCAATAACTGGTAGTTCAATTTTTTTAACTATGACAAGAGAAGAAAAAGCAACAGTAATAAAAGACTTGACTGCACAGTTGACTGATAATCCCAACATTTACTTGGCGGATATATCAGGGTTGAATGCCGTGGACACCTCTAATTTAAGAAGAGCGTGTTTTAAGGCGAACATTAAGCTTGCGGTCGTAAAGAACACCTTGCTTGCAAAAGCAATGGAAGCTTCTGATAAGGAATTTGGCGAACTTCCCGATGTGTTGAAAGGCAATACATCCTTGATGTTGTCCGAAACAGGGAACGCACCTGCGAAACTTATCAAGAACTTTAGAAAAAAATCAGAAAAGCCCGTATTGAAAGGCGCCTTTATAGCTGAGGCAATTTATATCGGGGACAACTACCTTGATGCACTTGTTAATATCAAGTCCAAAGAGGAAGTTATCGGGGATATCATCGGATTGTTACAATCACCGGCCAAAAACGTTATTTCTGGACTTAAGTCCGGAGGTGGTAAATTGGCAGGTATCCTTAAAACCCTTTCTGAGAAAGAATAATTCGCGCACAATAAACTAAGTATATTTTTAAACATTTTTATTAAACGATAGAAAAATGGCAGATTTAAAAGATTTTGCAGAACAGTTGGTAAACCTTACAGTAAAAGAGGTAAATGAATTGGCCGACATTTTAAAAGAAGAATATGGTATTGAGCCTGCTGCTGCTGCAGTAGCCGTTGCCGGTGGTGCTGCCGCTGGTGGAGGCGAAGGTGAAGCTGCTGAGGAAAAATCAGAATTTGATGTAATCCTTACAGCTGCCGGTGGTTCTAAATTGGCAGTCGTAAAATTGGTTAAGGAATTGACCGGTCTTGGACTAAAAGACGCTAAAGAAATCGTAGACAGCGCACCAAAAGCTGTTAAAGAAGGTGTTGCCAAAGATGAGGCAGAAGGTATCAAAAAATCATTGGAAGAAGCAGGAGCAGAAGTTGAGCTTAAATAATCGCTTTTCCCATAAGAACTTGGTTAAGGTCTTTCCATTTTTTGGTTAGACCTTAGCCTATTTATATAAGGAGTGTATAAAGCCGTACACGAACCCACATAGTATTCACGATCAAAATTTGTCCATAGATGTTCACAAACACTATTGAAAGAGTTAATTTCGCATCCGCTAAGAACATACCGGAATATCCGGATTTCTTGGACATTCAGATAAAATCGTTCCAAGACTTTTTCCAGCTTGAAACTAAATCTGACGAAAGAGGAAACGAAGGTCTCTACAACACCTTCATGGAGAATTTTCCAATCACAGATACCAGAAACCAGTTTGTACTTGAGTTTTTGGATTACTTCATTGATCCACCAAGATATTCCATCCAAGAATGTATAGAGCGTGGACTTACCTATAGCGTACCTTTAAAGGCACGTTTAAAATTGTACTGTACCGATCCAGAACACGAGGATTTCGAAACTATCGTACAGGATGTGTATTTGGGAACTATCCCCTATATGACTCCTAGCGGAACTTTTGTGATCAACGGTGCAGAACGCGTTGTAGTATCCCAGTTGCACAGATCTCCAGGGGTTTTCTTTGGCCAGTCTTTCCACGCAAATGGAACAAAATTGTATTCAGCCAGAGTAATTCCTTTCAAAGGATCTTGGATTGAATTCGCCACCGACATCAACTCGGTGATGTATGCCTACATTGATAGGAAGAAAAAATTACCGGTAACCACTTTGTTCCGTGCCATCGGCTTTGAAAGGGACAAGGATATTTTGGAAATATTCGACCTTTCGGAAGAAGTAAAGGTTTCTAAGACCGGACTTAAAAAAGTATTGGGCCGTAAATTGGCAGCCAGGGTGTTGAACACATGGCATGAGGATTTCGTGGACGAGGATACAGGAGAAGTGGTTTCCATCGAACGTAACGAAATTGTACTTGATCGTGATACCGTTTTGGAAAAAGAGCATATCGATGAAATCATTGATGCCGACGTGAAGACCATTTTGCTTCACAAGGAGAACAATGCACAATCCGATTACGCCATTATCCACAACACCTTGCAAAAAGACCCTACCAACTCTGAAAAAGAAGCGGTAGAGCATATTTACAGACAATTGCGTAATGCCGAGCCGCCAGATGAGGAAACAGCTCGTGGTATTATCGATAAATTGTTCTTCTCTGACCAACGTTACAACTTAGGTGAGGTAGGTCGTTACAGAATGAACAAGAAGTTGGGCTTGGATATCGGAATGGACAAACAAGTTTTGACCAAGGAAGATATCATCACTATCATCAAATATTTGATCGAGTTGATCAACTCCAAAGCAGAGATTGATGATATCGATCACTTGTCCAACCGTCGTGTAAGAACCGTAGGAGAGCAATTGTCATCACAATTTGGTGTAGGTTTGGCGCGTATGGCACGTACCATCCGTGAGCGTATGAACGTTCGTGACAACGAGGTGTTTACCCCGATAGATTTGATTAACGCGAAGACATTGTCATCTGTGATCAACTCCTTCTTCGGAACCAACCAGTTGTCCCAGTTCATGGATCAGACCAACCCGTTGGCAGAGATTACACACAAAAGAAGATTATCCGCATTGGGACCAGGTGGTCTTTCCCGAGAAAGAGCAGGTTTCGAGGTGCGTGATGTTCACTATACACACTACGGAAGATTGTGTCCGATTGAGACACCTGAAGGACCGAACATTGGTTTGATCTCGTCATTGTCCGTATTTGCCAAGGTGAACAATATGGGCTTCTTGGAAACTCCTTACCGTAAAGTAGAGAATGGTAAAGTGGACACTAAAAACCACATGTACCTAAGTGCAGAGGAAGAAGAAGGAATGAAGATTGCCCAAGCCAACATTCCATTGGCAGAAGATGGCACTATTGAAAGAGAAAAGGTAATTGCCCGTGAAGAAGGCGATTTCCCAGTTGTGGATCCAACAGAGGTGAAGTACACAGATGTTGCACCGAACCAGATTGCATCCATTTCCGCATCCTTGATTCCTTTCTTGGAGCACGATGATGCGAACCGTGCCTTAATGGGGTCGAACATGATGCGTCAAGCAGTTCCATTGTTGAGACCAGATTCTCCAATTGTAGGTACAGGTCTGGAAAGACAAGTAGCTACAGATTCTCGAGTATTGATCAATGCCGAAGGAGATGGAGTTGTGGAATATGTGGATTCACAGAAAATCACCATAAAATATACAAGGACCGAAGAAGAGCGCTTGGTAAGCTTTGACGATGATTCGAAGACCTACCAATTGGTGAAGTTTAGAAAAACAAACCAAGGGACCAGCATCAACTTGAAGCCCATCGTAAGAAAAGGCGACAAAGTGAAAAAAGGTCAAGTGCTTTGCGAAGGTTACGCTACCGAAAAAGGTGAATTGGCCTTGGGTAGAAACATGAAGGTCGCCTTTATGCCTTGGAAAGGATACAACTTTGAGGATGCGATCGTGATCTCTGAAAAAGTTGTTCGTGAAGATATCTTTACCTCCATCCACGTTGATGAGTATTCTTTGGAAGTAAGGGATACCAAATTGGGTGCAGAGGAATTGACCAACGATATTCCAAACGTATCCGAAGAAGCTACCAAGGATTTGGACGAGTACGGTATGATCCGCATCGGTGCCGAAGTGAAACCAGGGGATATTTTGATCGGTAAGATTACTCCAAAAGGAGAATCAGACCCAACTCCTGAAGAAAAACTGTTGCGTGCCATCTTTGGTGACAAAGCAGGTGACGTTAAGGATGCTTCATTGAAAGCTTCACCATCGTTGAGAGGTGTGGTTATCGACAAGAAATTGTTCTCGCGTTCCATTAAGGACAAGAGAAAACGTTCCGAAGATAAAGAAGCCATTGCCAGATTGGAAATGGACTACGAAGTGAAATTCCAACAACTGAAAGACGAATTGATTGAGAAATTGTTCAGTTTGATCAGCGGAAAAACATCACAAGGCGTAATCAACGATTTGGGTGAAGAAGTACTTCCAAAAGGAAAGAAATACACCATTAAAATGTTGAACGCCGTTGACGATTTCGCTCACTTGGTCGGCGGAAGCTGGACAACGGACGACGCTACCAATGCTTTGGTTGCCGACTTATTGCACAACTATAAAATCAAATTGAACGATATTCAGGGTAACCTAAGAAGGGACAAGTTTACAATCTCCGTAGGGGATGAGCTTCCAGCAGGTATCATGAAGTTGGCCAAAGTCTACATTGCCAAAAAGCGTAAGCTTAAAGTAGGTGATAAAATGGCAGGTCGTCACGGTAACAAAGGTATTGTTGCACGTATCGTTCGTCAAGAGGATATGCCATTCTTGGAAGACGGAACCCCAGTGGACATTGTATTGAACCCACTTGGTGTACCGTCAAGGATGAACATTGGTCAGATTTATGAAACCGTATTGGGCTGGGCCGGACAAAAATTGGGTCAAAAATATGCGACTCCGATTTTCGATGGAGCCTCATTGGATGAGATCAACAAGCTTACCGATGAAGCAGGCGTGCCAAGATTTGGGCATACCTACCTTTATGACGGTGGAACAGGTCAGCGTTTCGATCAACGAGCAACCGTTGGGGTTATCTACATGTTGAAACTAGGTCACATGGTAGATGATAAGATGCACGCAAGATCTATTGGACCATACTCATTGATCACGCAGCAACCATTGGGTGGTAAGGCACAGTTTGGTGGTCAGCGTTTTGGAGAGATGGAAGTTTGGGCATTGGAAGCTTACGGCGCATCATCTACCCTAAGAGAAATATTGACCGTTAAGTCGGATGATGTTATCGGAAGGGCCAAGACCTATGAGACCATCGTTAAAGGTGAGACCATGCCAGAACCTGGGTTGCCAGAATCTTTCAACGTATTGATGCACGAACTTAAAGGTTTGGGCTTGGATATCCGATTGGAAGAATAGAATACTATATACATTAATTATATCATCACCATATTGTTATGGCTAGAATAAAAGATAATAACGCACAAAAAAGGTTCAACAAAATTTCCATAGGATTGGCCTCTCCAGAGTCTATCTTGGCCGAGTCCCGTGGCGAGGTGTTGAAGCCGGAAACCATAAACTATAGAACGCACAAACCAGAGCGTGATGGATTGTTCTGCGAGCGTATTTTTGGTCCTGTAAAGGATTACGAATGTGCCTGTGGTAAATACAAGAGAATCCGTTACCGTGGAATCGTTTGTGACCGTTGTGGTGTTGAAGTGACGGAGAAAAAAGTACGTAGGGACCGTGTGGGACACATTAATCTTGTGGTTCCCGTGGCACACATCTGGTACTTCCGTTCGCTGCCAAACAAAATAGGATACCTTTTGGGACTGCCTTCCAAAAAGTTGGACATGATCATATACTACGAAAGGTATGTGGTTATCCAGCCAGGTATTGCCAAAGGTCCAGAAGGTGAGGAAATCAATAAAATGGATTTCTTGACCGAGGAGGAATACTTGAACATTTTGGAAACGCTTCCTACCGAGAACCAATACTTGGAGGATAACGATCCCAATAAGTTCATCGCTAAAATGGGTGCCGAATGTTTGATCGAGATATTGTCCAGAATCGATTTGGAACAATTGTCCTACGAACTACGTCACAAGGCGAACACAGAAACCTCAAAACAACGTAAGACCGAGGCATTGAAACGCCTACAGGTTGTTGAGGCCCTACGTGAATCGCAAAACAACAGGGAAAACAATCCTGAGTGGATGATCATGAAAGTGATTCCGGTGATTCCACCGGAATTGCGTCCGTTGGTGCCATTGGATGGTGGTCGTTTTGCCACTTCCGATTTGAACGACTTGTACCGTAGGGTGATTATCCGTAACAACCGTTTGAAGCGTTTGATGGAAATCAAAGCACCAGAGGTGATCTTGAGGAACGAAAAACGTATGCTTCAGGAAGCGGTGGATTCCCTTTTTGATAATACAAGAAAGGCATCTGCAGTAAAAACAGAATCCAACAGACCATTGAAATCCCTTTCCGATTCATTGAAAGGTAAGCAAGGTCGTTTCCGTCAAAACCTTTTGGGTAAACGTGTGGATTACTCCGCTCGTTCCGTAATTGTTGTTGGGCCGGAATTGAAATTGTACGAATGTGGTCTCCCAAAAGATATGGCGGCCGAGCTTTACAAGCCATTCATCATCCGTAAGCTGATTGAAAGAGGTATTGTAAAGACCGTTAAATCTGCCAAAAAGATTATTGACAAGAAAGAGCCTGTAGTTTGGGACATTCTTGAAAACGTCCTAAAAGGACACCCAGTACTATTGAACCGGGCCCCCACATTGCACAGATTGGGTATTCAAGCGTTCCAGCCCAAACTTATTGAAGGTAAGGCGATTCGTTTGCACCCATTGGCATGTACCGCATTTAACGCGGATTTTGATGGGGATCAGATGGCAGTTCACTTGCCATTGGGGCCAGAGGCCATTTTGGAAGCACAATTATTGATGTTGGCTTCACAAAACATCCTTAACCCGGCCAACGGTTCTCCGATTACCGTACCATCACAGGATATGGTTTTGGGATTGTACTACATGACCAAGGAGAAAAAATCTACCCCCGAGGAACCTGTTTTAGGTGAAGGATTGACCTTCTATTCTTCTGAAGAGGTAGAAATAGCCTTTAACGAGAAAAAAGTTTCGCTTAATGCCGGAATCAAGGTAAGAGCCAAAGACTTTAACGAAGAAGGGGAATTGGTCTATCAAATTATTGAAACCACGGTAGGTCGTGTATTGTTCAACACGGAAGTGCCAGAACAAGCAGGATTCATCAACCAAGTATTGAACAAGAAAGCCCTAAGAAATATTATTGGGGACATTCTTGCGGTGACCGATGTACCTACAACCGCTGAGTTCTTGGACAAGATCAAGGCCATGGGATACGATTTCGCCTTTAAAGGTGGTCTATCCTTTAGTTTGGGAGATATCATCATTCCAGCGGAAAAGCAGGATATGATCGGCGAGGCAAACGAGCAGGTCGATGGTATTATGATGAACTACAACATGGGTCTTATCACCAACAACGAGCGATATAACCAGGTTATTGATGTTTGGACATCTACCAATGCCATGTTGACCGAATTGGCCATGAAGCGAATTCGTGAAGACAAACAAGGGTTCAACTCCGTATACATGATGTTGGATTCCGGTGCAAGGGGGTCCAAAGAGCAGATTCGTCAGTTGACCGGTATGCGTGGATTGATGGCCAAGCCTAAAAAATCTACCGCAGGTGGTGGGGAGATTATTGAAAACCCGATTCTTTCGAACTTTAAGGAAGGATTGTCGATTTTGGAATACTTTATCTCTACCCACGGTGCCCGTAAAGGTCTTGCGGATACCGCTTTGAAAACGGCAGATGCGGGTTACTTGACCAGACGTTTGGTTGATGTATCGCAAGATGTTATCGTTAATAGCGAAGACTGTGAAACCTTGAGAGGTATCGAGGTAGAACCATTGAAGAAAAACGAGGAGATTGTTGAAACCTTAGGTGAAAGGATTTTAGGTAGGGTATCGTTGCACGATGTGTACAACCCATTGACCGAAGAGCTTGTTCTTAGAGCGGGCCAAGAAATCAATGAAGTCGATGTAAGAAGGGTAGAAGCAGCTCCGATAGAGAAAATAGAAGTAAGGTCTCCATTGACGTGTGAGGCTCCTCAGGGAATCTGTGCCAAATGTTATGGCAGAAACCTTGCCACAAATAAAATGGTACAACGAGGTGAGGCTGTAGGTGTTGTTGCTGCACAGTCCATCGGTGAGCCTGGTACACAGCTAACGTTGCGTACCTTCCACGTGGGTGGTATTGCAGGAAACATTTCCGAGGACAACAAGTTGGAGTCCAAGTTTGATGGTGTTGCTGAGATTGAAGACTTAAGACTCGTAGAAGGTCAAAACAGTGAAGGTGGCAAAACCGACATTGTAATTTCCAGAACTTCTGAAGTTAAAATCGTTGATCCAAAAACTGGTATCACATTAAGTACAAACAACATTCCTTATGGTTCCCAATTGTTCATCAAGAACGGTGAGAAGATTACCAAAGGGACCGTTATTTGTGAATGGGATCCCTATAACGGTGTCATTGTTTCTGAGTTCTCCGGTGAAATCGCATATGAGAATTTAGATCAAGGAGTTACTTACCAAGTTGAAATCGATGAACAAACTGGTTTCCAAGAAAAAGTAATTTCTGAGACCAGAAACAAAAAGTTGATTCCAACCTTGTTGATCAAGGACAGTAAAGGCGAAACATTACGCTCGTACAACTTGCCGGTTGGTTCCCACTTGATGGTGGATGATGGCGAGAAAGTGAAAGAAGGAAAGACCTTGGTGAAAATTCCACGTAAATCTGCCAAGGCAGGGGATATTACCGGTGGTCTTCCAAGGGTGACAGAGCTGTTTGAAGCACGTAACCCATCCAACCCGGCCGTAGTGTCTGAGATTGATGGTGTGGTGTCCTTCGGTAAGATCAAGCGTGGTAACCGTGAAATCATTATCGAGTCCAAGACAGGTGATATTAAAAAGTATCTGGTTAAATTGTCCAACCAGATTTTGGTTCAGGAGAATGACTACGTGCGTGCAGGTATGCCATTGTCCGACGGTTCCATTACACCAGAAGACATCTTGGCCATTAAGGGACCATCTGCCGTACAGCAATATTTGGTGAACGAAGTACAAGAAGTATACCGTTTGCAGGGTGTGAAGATCAACGATAAGCACTTTGAGGTTGTTGTAAGACAAATGATGCGTAAAGTTAAAATCCAAGATCCAGGGGATACTATCTTCCTAGAGAATCAATTGGTGCACAAAGACGACTTTATCAACGAGAATGATGAAATTTTCGGCAAAAAAGTTGTTGAGGATGCCGGGGATTCCGAAAGATTGAAACCAGGACAGATTTTGACGATTCGTGAGCTAAGGGACGAGAACTCAATTCTGAGAAGAGAGGACAAGACCTTGGTGACAGCAAGAGATGCTGTGGCAGCAACTGCTACACCAATTTTGCAAGGTATCACAAGAGCATCGTTGCAGACCAAGTCCTTTATCTCGGCAGCATCGTTCCAGGAAACTACCAAAGTATTGAACGAAGCCGCAGTAAGTGGTAAAATCGATACCTTGGAAGGATTGAAGGAAAATGTAATTGTAGGACATAAAATTCCAGCCGGTACCGGTATGAGGGATTATGACAGTATCATTGTAGGTTCCAAAGAGGAGTATGATGAGATCATGGCCCGCAAAGAGGAATTCAAATTCTAAATGAAAACAAACCCTGGCCTTTAGGTCGGGGTTTTTCTTTTTAATACAAGTAACATGGCTGAAGAAAAGAAAAAGCAGAAACAGATCAATATAGAGTTGGATGAAAAAACAGCAGAGGGAATATATTCCAATCTCGCAATCATCAACCATTCCGTATCCGAATTTGTAGTTGACTTTATTAGTTTGATGCCCGGCGCTCCAAAAGCCAAGGTGAAGAGCAGAATTATCTTGACCCCACAACACGCCAAAAAGCTCCTAAAGGCATTGAACGATAATGTGAGTAGGTTTGAAGCGGCCCACGGGACAATCCAAGATTACGAACAACCTGCGATTCCATTAAATTTCGGCCCTACTGGCGAAGCATAAAACTACCTTTGCAAAATTGATGTGTCAGTTCGAGCTGTCATCCTGAGCAGTCGAAGGGGCAGTCTAGAACGTTAAAGGACACCACTTTATCTGCGATTTCGAAGGTGCCCTATATTGACATAAAAATTTTCTTGAACAGGTCTTTAACTTTTTTACGTCAACCAGCCTTTCTCGATTCCCTTTTTTGAAAAGAAAACGAGGTAGATGCCTATTATTATAATAATAGCGGGCATGGCGTATGTGGAAGGTCCAAATGCCTTAACAGCATTGGAAATAAACAGCCAATGGATAAATTGGGCCACGGCCGCAATAAGTGAAATTACAAAAAGCGGACGAGACCATTTTTTTCGGAGCAACAGAGCAATTGATGCCAAGGCTCCAGAAAAAACAGCAATGGCAAATGCGGCGGTCGCCCATGCAGGGATTCCTTCAAAAACTTCCCGTTGCGCTTGATCCATACTTTCCAAAAGTGTCATTTGGTTAAAAGCTTGGTTGAGATAGTTGCCAACACCCATCAAATTCCATAGAAGAGCAATAACACTCACCACCCAGAACCAAGTAGGTGGTTTTACTGAAGTCGTCATAATATCTTTATTTAATTGGTTATGTTATCCAATGTACGAAAAAAAGATATGTGACACATACAATAAGCTCATTTACAGAGGTCTGTAATCTTTGAGTTATTGATTTTACTCGAACTCCGAAGTATAGTGTAACTTTACTGAAGGATACTTTTGTTGCGTCATTTGCAATGAAAATGGCGAGTCTGCCAAAAACACCAACTGTCCTTTTTTGTCGGTGGCCAAAAACTTTTGCTTTACCCGTTTAAATTCTTGAAACTCCTCGTTTTTTTCATCTTTGGGTTCTACCCAACATGCTTTGTGAACAGGGAAGTTTTCGTAAGTACATTTTGCACCGTACTCGTGCTCCAATCGATATTGGATTACTTCATACTGCAATGCTCCCACGGTTCCAATCACCTTTCTTCCGTTCATTTCCAAAGTGAAAAGCTGGGCAACTCCTTCGTCCATGAGCTGATCAATGCCTTTGTACAATTGCTTCGCTTTCATGGGGTCCGCGTTGTTGATGTACCTAAAGTGCTCCGGTGAAAAGCTCGGAATGCCTTTGTAGTGCAGTTCTTCACCACTGGTCAAAGTATCCCCAATTTTGAAGTTTCCAGTATCGTGAAGCCCGACAATATCACCCGGATAGGAGATGTCCACAATTTCCTTTTTTTCTGCAAAAAAAGCATTTGGGCTGGAGAATTTTAGTTTTTTGCCTTGTCGCACGTGCAAATAGGGAGTGTTTCTCTCAAAGGTGCCCGATACAATTTTAACAAAGGCCAAACGATCTCGGTGTTTGGGGTCCATATTGGCATGGATTTTAAAAACAAAACCGGAAAAACCCTTTTCATTGGCCTTTACCAGGCGCTCCTCAGCTTTTTTGGGTCTAGGGGATGGAGCAATGTTCACGAAGCAATCCAACAGTTCTCGAACCCCAAAATTGTTCAAGGCAGAACCAAAAAAGACAGGTTGTAGCTCACCTTTTAAATAAGCGTCCTTGTCAAAATCGGGATAAACCCCATCCACAAGCTCCAAATTATCGCGCAGTTCTTCAGCGGCATCTGTACCGATGATTTTTTCAAGTTCTGGACTGTCCAGATTGTCAAAGGCAATGGTTTCTTCGATGTTCTTTTTGCTGTTACCGCTAAAAAGGTTGATGTTTTTTTCGTAAATGTTGTAAATGCCTTTAAAATCGTATCCCATTCCTATTGGAAAACTTAATGGGGTTACTCTTAAACCTAATTTTTGCTCCACTTCGTCCAAAAGGTCAAATGCATCCTTTCCTTCACGGTCCAATTTGTTGATAAATACAATCATGGGAATGTTGCGCATACGGCAAACTTCCACCAATTTTTCAGTTTGTTCCTCCACACCCTTGGCAACGTCGATTACCACAATTACGCTGTCAACGGCGGTTAGGGTTCGGAAAGTGTCCTCGGCAAAATCCTTGTGCCCGGGAGTATCCAAAATGTTGATTTTTTTGTCCTTGTAAATAAAGGCCAAAACGGAAGTAGCTACGGAAATACCCCTTTGGCGCTCAATCTCCATAAAGTCACTGGTAGCAGATTTTTTAATTTTATTGCTTTTTACCGCTCCAGCTTCTTGGATTGCACCACCGAACAACAGTAACTTTTCAGTCAAGGTTGTTTTTCCCGCATCGGGGTGGGAGATAATGCCAAAAGTTCTTCGTTTCGCTATTTCCTTTTCAAATTCCATCAACAAAAATTTCGGCAAAAATAGGGGAATTATATGTTTTCCCACTCATTTTTAGTGTGATTCGGGATTGTTAATATAATTGGAAAAAAATAAGGGATTTAAACGAGCCAAAACCAAAAAGAAAGGTAATTTTCGTCGGTTTTAAATAAATCCTTGATAATAGGGATTATCCATTTGTAAAAACACATGGAAGAGGTAACTAATAATGAGGAAATCACCTTTTATCGATAAAAATAGGAGGTAAATGTTAAATGGGTTAATTATGTGACCTGATTGTATCGAAGTGTGTCGAAAGGACCGGAGATATTAAAACCAATAAGAAAACCCCAATTTTCTTACAATTACGAGAACCACTTGTTGCCATGGTGATTAGTTGACCAAAACTTAATCATTTATGGAAAAAATTACTTTCGGAAGACTAAAGAACCATCAAGTCCGAAACATCACCATTATAGTGTTGGTACTGATATTTGGACTTAATTCGTCCTTTGGCAGTACTCCTTCACATAAACATTCACCTTCCAATGAATTGCCTGTTCATAATGTGGTTATCGGTGATTTCTATATCAAAAATCCATTATGGAATCCATTGGCAACCGAGTTTTTGGTTGTTGATTGTGATGGTGATGGTGTCACTTGTGATCAAGAAAACTTGGATGGGACTGACCCGAACGATTCTTGCGACTTTATTCTTGAGCATCAGGATTGTTCTCCTTCTGAAGATTGGAAAAAAACCGATTGCGATGGTGACGGCATAAGCAACGGACAGGAAAAAGAGGATGGCACCGACCCATTGGATGCTTGTGACTTTGTTTTGGAGCACCAAGATTGCTCTATTTCTGAAGCATGGAAAAAGGCCGATTGCGATGGTGACGGCATAAGCAACGGACAGGAGAAAGAAGACGGCACCGACCCATTGGACCCTTGTGACTTTATTTTGGAACATCAGGATTGTTCCCCTTCCGAAGAATGGAAAAAAGCCGATTGCGACGGTGACGGCGTAAGCAACGGACAGGAGAAAGAGGATGGCACCGACCCATTAGATCCATGTGACTTTATTTTGGAACATCAGGATTGTTCCCCTTCCGAAGAGTGGAAAAAGGCCGATTGCGATGGTGACGGCGTAAGCAACGGACAGGAGAAAGAAGACGGCACCGACCCATTGGATCCATGTGACTTTGTATTGGAGCATCAGGATTGTTCCCCTTCCGAAGAATGGAAAAAGGCCGATTGCGATGGTGACGGCGTAAGCAACGGACAGGAGAAAGAAGACGGCACCGACCCATTGGATCCA
>NZ_JAYKYV010000008.1:83441-85206 GCF_035818535.1 Flagellimonas halotolerans
CCATGTGACTTTGTATTGGAGCATCAGGATTGTTCCCCTTCCGAAGAGTGGAAAAAGGCCGATTGTGACGGGGACGGCGTTGCGAACGAAGATGAAAAAGAAGACGGTACCGACCCATTTGACCCTTGCGATTATAACCCGGAAAGTGTGAGCTTGACGCAAACCGGGGATTACCTTGAGGCAGATTGCGACGGTGACGGTGTTACCAATGGTGATGAAAAAGAAGATGACACGGATCCACAAGATCCCTGCGATTTTGTGCTCGACAGTCAAACAGTTGATCCAGATTTAACTTGGAACAGTTCTGATTGTGACGGGGACGGTGTTACGAACGAAGATGAGAAAACAGATGGCACGGATCCATTGGATCCATGTGACTATGACCCGGAAAGTGTGACCTTGCCACAAACGGGGGATTACCTTGAGGCCGATTGCGATGGTGACGGTGTTACCAATGGTGATGAAAAAGAAGATGGCACGGATCCACAAGATCCCTGCGATTTTGTGCTCGACAGTCAAACAGTTGGTCCAGATTCAACTTGGAACAGTTCTGATTGTGACGGGGACGGTGTTACGAACGAAGATGAGAAAACAAATGGCACGAATCCATTGGATCCATGTGACTATGACCCGGAAAGTGTGACCTTGCCACAAACAGGGGACTACCTTGAGGCAGATTGCGATGGTGATGGTGTTACCAATGGTGATGAAAAAGAAGATGGCACGGACCCTCAGGACCCATGCGATTTTGTGCTCGACAGTCAAACAGTTGATCCAGATTCAACTTGGAACAGTTCTGATTGTGACGGTGATGGTGTTACGAACGAAGATGAAAAAGAAGATGGGACAGATCCATTGGATCCATGTGACTATGACCCAGAAAGTGTGACCTTGCCACAATCTGCAGATTGGGAAGCTTTGGACTGTGACGGTGATGGCAATCCAAATGAAACGGATCCCGACCCATTAACGGCCAATGCTAACGATGACTATGGTTCAACACCAGCACTTACTGAGGTTGCAATAAATGTTTTGGAGAACGATGATTATCTCCCTAACAACGATCCTATCAACGTAGGGGTGACAAATTTGTCAAGAATTGGAGGAGATGCAAGTGGTTCAGTTACTTTTGATGATGAGACTGGTTTTGTAAACTATACTCCGGTAGCGTCCGAATCCAATTCAACGGTTACCATAATTTATCAAGTATGTAATGTTTTGCCGGACCCAAGTGTTTGCGCTTCAGCAACTATATATATAGAGGTAGGTGAAAATCTATTGGATGCAGTGGATGATAACTACACAGCAAGTGTGGGAGAAGATGGTGTGATTGCAGATGGCAACGTACTGTCCAATGATACGTATAATGGTGAGCCTGTAACTTTTTCCGATGTTATATTGACCTCTTCACCGACTAACGAACTTACCATCAACGAAGATGGAAGCGTAAGCGTGGTTCCCGGAACTGAAGCAGGCACATACACGATCAATTATACCATTTGTGATGTTTTGGATGTAAACAATTGTGATTCCGCTACGGTTACTGTTGAAGTAATGCAAGGAACAGGGAATGTTATCGATGCAGTGGATGATAACTACACAGCAAGTGTGGGAGAAGATGGTGTGATTGCGGATAGCAACGTACTGTCCAATGATACGTATAATGGTGAGCCTGTAACTTTTGCCGATGTTATATTGACCTCTACATCGACTAACGAACTTACCATCAACGAAGATGGAAGCGTAAGCGTGGTTCCCGGAACTG
>NZ_JAYKYV010000008.1:85300-90595 GCF_035818535.1 Flagellimonas halotolerans
AAGTGTGGGAGAAGATGGTGTGATTGCGGATAGCAACGTACTGTCCAATGATACGTATAATGGTGAGCCTGTAACTTTTGCCGATGTTATATTGACCTCCACACCCACCGACCAACTCATCATCAACGAAGATGGAAGCGTAAGCGTGGCTCCAGGGGCCGAAGCAGGCACATACACGATCAATTATACCATTTGTGATGTTTTGGATGTAAACAATTGTGATTCCGCTACGGTTACTGTTGAAGTAATGCAAGGAGAGGATAATGTTATAGATGCCATTGATGATGCATATAATGCAGGCGCTGGAGGTGGATTGATTGCCAATAGCGATGTACTGTTCAACGATACTTTGAAGGGTGAGGCAGTATCCTTGATCGATGTAATATTAACTTCTGCCCCAACAAATGGGCTTACTATCAACGAAGATGGAAGTGTATCCGTTGCACCTGGAACACAACCCGGTACTTACACCATTGAATATACTATATGTGAAACGGCAAACCCGGGCAATTGTGACACGGCCACGGTTACGGTGGTAGTTGAAGCTATCGAAGTAAACCAGATGTTGACACCGAACGGGGATTTAAAAAATGACTTTCTCTTCATTCGAGGTGTTGAGTATATCAAATCGAGCTCCATCAGAATATTTAATCGTTGGGGAACCCTTGTATTTGAAGGCAACAACTACGATAATGTAAACAATGTTTTCGATGGACGTGTTAGAGGTAAATCAGCTTTGAGCGTAAACGATTACCTTCCGGCAGGGGTGTATTTTTATATATTTAATTACGAAACTGTACAGGGAGGTTTCACAGACTCCGAATACATTTATATAAGCAGATAAGATATTGATAGAATGGTAAAAAAACATTTTTTAACTACGTTATTGTTTATTGGAATTGTATCCACGGGTGCAATGGCACAACAGGATGCCCAGTATACACAATACATGTATAATACCTTGAGTGTCAACCCTGCTTACGCTGGGTCCAGGGGGCAGCTTAGTTTTGCCGGACTGTACCGATCACAATGGGTAGGTTTGGACGGCGCTCCGGAAACCTTCACTTTAAACTTACATTCACCTATACGTAACAGTAGGTTGGGATACGGTATTTCCATTGTTAACGACAATATTGGTGACGGTGTGGTACAGGAAACTTATTTAGATGCCGTTGTATCCTATACTATTGATGTTTCCATGGACGCCAAGTTATCTTTTGGATTGAAAGCAGGTGGAAATATGTTGAGTTTGGACTTCAACAGACTTCGGAATTTTGACCAAGAAGTAGTCAACCAAAATAATATAGACAATAGGTTCACTCCTAACTTTGGACTTGGAATCTATTATCACTCGGATAAGTTTTATGCAGGAGTTTCCGCTCCAAATGTTCTGGAATCAGAGTATTTTGATAATGGCAACTCGGATGATGGGGTAAACTTTCTCTCTGCAGAGCGCATGAATATTTATTTGATTACCGGATATGTTTTTGATTTGGGCGCTGACCTTCAGTTTAAACCAGCATTGCTTACAAAAGCGGTAGGGGGGGCTCCCTTACAGGTAGACCTTTCCGCAAGTTTCCTGTTTGCCAATAGATTCAGTTTTGGGGCAGCTTACCGTTGGGATGCCGCAGTTAGTGGTTTGGTCGGTTTTCAAGTAACGGATCAGATTATGTTGGGATTGGCCTATGATCGCGAAACAACGGAATTGGGGGGGACACAGTTCAACGACGGATCTTTTGAAGTATTCCTAAGATTGGAATTGTTAAAATCCTTCCAAAGAACCATTTCACCTAGATTCTTTTAATGATGTTTAGAATGCTGAAAAGAATACTCACATTATTCATTATCGTTTATGGATGTCTGGTCAAAGTAAATGCGCAACAGGACAGAATTCCCGATAAGCAGACTGCCAAGGTTATGGAAAAGGCCGACGAACGGTACAGGCAATACTCCTTTAGTCCGGCCATAGATATTTACAAAAAAGTATTGGACAAGGGGTATAGCTCCCCAGATTTGTTGAAAAGGCTAGGAAACGCATATTATTTCAACGCTAAGTACAATGAAGCAGCAGATACTTATAAAAAGTTGGAAGAAACCTATCCAGATGAGATGTCAGTGGAGGATGTTTTCCGATATGCACAAAGTTTAAAGTCGGTAGGGAACTATGACAAGGCTGCCCAAATTATGCAGAACTTTAAGGAGATGACCTCTTCCATGGTAGATTTTGATGAGGATTACATGGCCAAAATTGAAGAGAACTCTGGCAGGTATACCATAAAGCCATTTCCGTACAATAGCAAGTATTCAGATTTTGCCGCTGTCTATTACGAAAAAGGCCTCATTTTTGCTTCCGATCGCGATACGGGCAATTTTGCGAGGTACAGGCACACGTGGAACGCTAGGGATTTTTTAGACCTTTATAAAGTAAATGCCGATAGTGTTTCCAAGGATAAGGCAGTAAAACTGGAAGGCGATATAAATACGCGATTGCACGAATCCACATCTGTGGTTACAAAAGATGGTACCACCATGTACTTTACCCGAAACAATTTCTTCGATGGAAGAAAGAAGAAGGATGAAGAAGGAATTATACGCTTAAAAATCTTTAGTGCAGAATATATTGATGGAAAGTGGACCAATATTGTGGAACTTCCGTTCAATAGTGATTCTTATTCCGTGGCCCACCCCATGTTGAGTCCAGATGGAAAGAAACTCTACTTCGTTTCCGATATGCCCGGCAGTTTGGGAGAATCGGATATTTTTGTGACAGAGATTATAGGGGATGGCACCTATGGTCCAATCCAAAATTTAGGAGACAATATCAATACCATGGCCAGGGAAACATTCCCATATATAACCCAAGAAGGAGTACTATACTTTTCGTCCGATGGACACCAAGGACTGGGCGGATTGGATATTTTTGCTACTAAAATCACCTATAACGATTATAGCCAGCCAGTAGTTAACGTAGGGAAACCGATCAACACTCCAAAAGATGACTTTTCCTTTATCTACAACACCGAGGACAAAACAGGATATTTCGCTTCAAACAGGGATGGCGGCATGGGAGATGATGATATTTACGAATTTGTGGAAAATGAGCCACTTACATTGGATTGCATACAAGAAGTAACAGGAACCGTTAGGGATCGCATTTCTAACGAGGTTCTTGCCGGAGCAACCGTAAAAATCATCGATGAGGAAAATAACGAGATTTCTTCTACTATTACTGATTCTGACGGTAATTACATACTCCAATTGGATTGTTCCAAAGGTAATTTTGTAAGAGCATCAAGGGATGGTTATGTACCTGCGGAAGAATATTTGCCAATATCCGATGGAAAACCTCGAATTGTGGATTTTTATTTGGAACGCGATTTGGTCACCGGAGGTTTTGGCGACGACCTGGCAAAATTACTACAGTTGAGTACCATATACTTTGATTTGAACAAGTATAATATCCGACCAGATGCTGAAATTGAGATTCAGAAAGTAATTGTGGCCATGGAAAAATACCCAAGTCTAAAAATTAAGGTAAACTCACATACCGATAGCCGGGGTATTGATGCCTATAACCTTTGGTTATCACAAAAAAGAGCAGAATCCACTGTTGATTATATGATTTCCAAAGGAATTTCTCCTTCTAGATTAGAGGGTGAAGGATTTGGCGAAACCCGATTGGTAAACGACTGTGTAAATGGCTCAAAATGCTCCGAAGAAGAACATCAACTTAATAGAAGGTCGGAGTTCATTATTTTTGAATAAAAATTTTTTGTAGCAATAAAATATTCGAGCGGCCTCATTATGGGGTCGTTTTTTATGGATTCTATCCCAATATATTGTTACTATTTTATTGGATAGTTCACTTCTTCATAGTGAAGCCTGATACTTTCCTGTTTACGTAAACTTGTAAGATTCAACCTACTAAACCCACTGTTCTATTTAGGGCTTATCGACGAACAGCCTTTAAAAAAGTGTAAAAAAATATTGGGGTCACCTCAAAATCTATGGACTATACAGTTCTATTCCATCTGTTCACAACAATTATTTTCAGCCCCTAAAAGTGGGGGTAAATTTGTATCAGGTTGAAAATTCGGTAAGTAGAACTACATAGGAACGAGTAGACCAAAAATACAAAATCAACAAAACAACAAACACAATCCTCAACTAATAGTAACCTCATGAAAAAGAGCATTCTAGCCCTATTTTTTCTTCTTTTTACAGGAATTGCCTTTTCTCAAACCACAGTAACCCTTCAGGATCAATGCAATTGTGAGGTCCTTAAGGGTATGGATGTTTCCAGTTCCGGTGCGATAACACCAGTTGGTGCAGATTTGGGAGATATCTACGTAAATACCAATACAGGAACCATATACTTCTGGGATGGTGATTCATGGGAATTAACATTTATCGACACTAATACGGTAAATAGTAGAATGGAGGTGGTCGGAACAGACTTGATGTTAACAGACTCGGACAATAATATTGTTTCAATTCCTCTTACGGATGTTGCAGCGGGAGGAGCTGTTGGTCCTCAAGGCCCGATTGGCGAACAGGGTCCCCAAGGAATCCAAGGCGAACAGGGTCCCATTGGAGAACAAGGCCCACAAGGTCCAGTAGGATTGCAAGGTCCAACCGGTGAACAAGGTCCACAAGGTCCAACTGGCGAACAAGGGCCAGTAGGTGACAAAGGAGAAACAGGTGACAAGGGCCCACAGGGCAACCCTGGCATACAGGGTCCACAAGGCCCGACTGGTGAACAAGGCCCAGTTGGTGACAAAGGAGAGACCGGTGACAAGGGTCCACAGGGCGACCCCGGCATACAGGGTCCGCAAGGTCCGGTCGGAGATAAAGGAGAGACAGGCGATAAGGGTGAGCTCGGGGACAAAGGTCCACAGGGTGACCCCGGCATA
Source organism: Flagellimonas halotolerans (assembly GCF_035818535.1). NCBI lineage: Bacteria > Pseudomonadati > Bacteroidota > Flavobacteriia > Flavobacteriales > Flavobacteriaceae > Flagellimonas > Flagellimonas halotolerans. The sequence continues at coordinate 90,214 of NZ_JAYKYV010000008.1, forward strand.
CAGGGTCCACAAGGTCCAACTGGCGAACAAGGCCCAGTAGGTGATAAAGGAGAAACAGGTGACAAGGGCCCACAGGGCAACCCTGGCATACAGGGTCCACAAGGCCCGACTGGCGAACAAGGGCCAATAGGTGATAAAGGAGAAACAGGTGACAAAGGTCCACAGGGCGACCCCGGCATACAGGGTCCACAAGGTCCAACTGGCGAACAAGGGCCAGTAGGTGACAAAGGAGAAACAGGTGACAAGGGCCCACAGGGCGACCCTGGCATGCAGGGTCCGCAAGGTTCAACTGGCGAACAAGGGCCAGTAGGTGACAAAGGAGAGACCGGTGACAAGGGCCCACAGGGCGACCCTGGCATACAGGGTCCGCAAGGTCCGATAG